>CACWOL010000008.1 GCA_902762495.1 uncultured bacterium
GTGGCGAGGACGTCCTTCTTGTCGTAGGGGAAGAGCTCGTTGAGCGCCTTGACGCGTTCTTCGGGCGTGCTGCTGAGGATCATCTTGCGGAGCGCGAAGAGCGGCTTCTCGTTGCCGCCGTAGAACATGTGTTCGGTGCGGAAGAGGCCGATGCCCTCGGCTCCGAACGCACGGGCCTTGGCGGCATCTTCGGCAGTGTCGGCATTGGCGCGGACGCCGAGTTTTTTGAACTTGTCGACGAGTTTCATGAACTTCCTGAGCTGTTCGTTCTCGCTGGAGTCGACGGTCTTCAGCGCGCCGGCGTACACATAGCCGCGGGTGCCGTTCAGGCTGAGCTTGTCGCCTTCCTTGAACGTCTGCTTGCCGATCTTGAGGGTCTTCTTGACCTCGTCGACCTGGATGTCGGCGGCGCCGACGATGCAGCACTTGCCCCAGCCGCGGCAGACGAGCGCCGCGTGGCTGGTCATGCCGCCGCGGGCGGTCAGGATGCCGGTGGCGGCGCGCATGCCGTCGACGTCTTCCGGGTTGGTCTCTTCACGGACCATGATGCAGGCGATTTTCTTCTTGTGGCAGGCCATGGCGTCTTCGGAGTTGAAGACGATCTGGCCGACCGCGCCGCCGGGACCGGCGGGGAGGCCCTTCACGATGACCTTGGCGGCCTTTTCGGCCTTCTGGTCGAGGATCGGGTGGAGGAGTTCGTCGAGCTGGGACGGAGCGACGCGCATGACGGCGGTCTTCTCGTCGATGAGCTTTTCCTTGAGCATGTCCATCGCCATATTGAGGGCGGCGGTGCCGGTGCGTTTGCCGACGCGGCACTGGAGCATGAAGAGCTGCTTGTCCTGGATGGTGAACTCGATGTCGAGCATGTCGTGGTAGTGGCGTTCGAGCTTGTTGCGGATGCCGACGAGTTCCTTGTAGGTCTTCGGGAGCATCTCTTCCATGGAGGCCAGGTGCTTGTTCTGCTCGTTCTTGGTCTCCTTATTCAGCGGGAACGGGGTGCGGGTGCCGGCGACGACGTCTTCGCCCTGGGCGTTGATAAGCCATTCGCCGTAGAACTTGTTGTCGCCGGTGGCGGGGTCGCGGGTGAACGCTACGCCGGTGGCGGAGGTGTCGCCCATGTTGCCGAAGACCATGCTCTGGACGTTGACGGCGGTGCCCCAGTCGTCCGGAATGCCCTCGATGCGGCGGTAGGAGACGGCCTTCTTGCCGTTCCAGCTCTTGAAGACGGCGCCGATCGCGCCCTGGAGCTGAAGCATGGGATCGTCGGGGAATTCGCGCTTGAGGACTTTCTTGATGCGGACCTTGAAGTCCTTGCAGAGTTTCTTCAGGTCGGCGACGGTGAGGTCGGTATCGGTCTTGTAGCCTTTGGCCTTCTTCAGATCGTCGAGCATGGCGTCGAGCTGCTTGCGGATGGCGCAGCCTTCGGCGGGTTCGATGCCTTCGGCCTTTTCCATGACGACGTCGGAGTACATCATGATGAGGCGGCGGTAGGCGTCGTAGACGAAGCGTTCATTGCCGCCCGTGCGCTTCACGAGGCCGGGGATCGTGCTGGTGGCGAGACCGACGTTCAGGACGGTCTCCATCATGCCGGGCATGGACTTGCGTGCGCCGGAACGGCAGGAGACGAGCAGGGGGTTGTTCTTGTCGCCGTAGGTCATCTTCATGACCTTTTCGACTTTTGCGAGAGCGGTCTTGATCTGGGCGTCGAGGCCGGCGGGGTTCTTCTGGCCGTTCGCGAAATAATCGACGCAGCATTCGGTGGTGATGGTGAATCCGGCAGGGACCGGGAGGCCGAGCTTGGCCATTTCGGCGAGATTGGCGCCTTTGCCGCCGAGCAGTTCATTCATGGAAGCGTCGCCGTCGCTCATGCCTTTTCCGAACAGGTAGACGTACTTTTTCGCGGAAGATTTCTTCATGCGAAATCCTTTCTGACAGTTGTTTTGCGTTTTTCTAGCGTGTTTTTTATGTCGATTGTGGAGATTAACAATTTAATATACAGGTTTTTCCTAAAAAATCAAGCAATTTCTTTATAGAAAGTATAAGAAAGCATCGGAAAAACAGCTTTTTTGCTTTTCCTGAACATTTCTATTACGAATGCGTTCCGGTCACAGGAAGCAGATGCGCGTGATGCACTGGTCGAAGTTTTCCTGTCCGCTGAGGATGTCGATCTCAATGCGGAGGAAGAGGAAGGGGAGGTCGCGGCGGTCGAGGCGCGGCATGCGGACGGCGTCCTTTTCCGTGGTGAGGATGTACTCGGCTCCGGCGGCTTTGGCGCTGTTCACGAAGTCGATCATCTCCTGCTGGCTGTAGCGGTGATGGTCGGCGAAATGGCGTTCGAGCACGATCTCGCCGCCGTGCTGCGTCAGGAATGCGTTGAAGCTGGCCGGGTTTGCAATGGCGGAGAGCGAGGCGATCTTCAGCCCGTTGAGCGTTTCGAGCGGGAATCGTACGCCGCGGTCGAACACGTCCTCCAGGTATTTCGGGCGGTGGCAGCACTCGATGATTTCGGCGTGGCGGTTGTGGCGGCGCATGAAGTCCTTCAGGTGGCGCAGGCGCGGCGAGGCGTCGGATTTCGTGAGGAAGATGTAGTCGGCGCGACGGATGTTCTTGATGGGCTCGCGGAGGAGTCCGCGCGGCAGGACATGATGGTTTCCGAATGGGCAGGTGGAGTCGACGAGCAGGATGTTCAGGTGCGGACGCAGTCCGAGGTACTGGAACCCGTCGTCGAGGATGAGCGTGTCGGTCTGATATTCCTCGATGGCGTAGAGGCCGGATTTCACGCGGTCCTTATCGACCAGCACGACTACGTCCTTCAGGTTGGTCGCGAGCATGTACGGTTCGTCGCCCGCGGAAAGCGAGTTCAGGAGCAGGTCCTTGCCGTTGGAGACGACGCGCGGCGGGATGACTCTGCGGCGCGAGGAAAACCTGCCGCGGAGTTTTTCCAGGAACGAGCGGTTGTCGCGGCTGCGGTATCCGCGGCTCAGGACGGCCACGCGGCGGCCTTTCCGGCTCAGCGTCTTGGCGAAGATCTCGACGACCGGGGTCTTGCCCGTGCCGCCGCATGTGAGGTTGCCTATGCTGACGACCAGACAGCCGATGGAGTGGTTGCGGATCACACGGTTTTCGTAGAGCCACAGGCGGAACTGAACAGCGCGGCGGTAGAACCGTGATGCCATGAACAGGAAACCGTAGGTGATCCGGTCGAACGAGCTGCGGCGTTTCTCCTGGATGATCTCGATGAAATACTGCTCCAGGTTTTCTCCGATTTCGTGGAACGTCATAATCCGAGCCCGGGATCGTCCTGTTCGTCAGGATCTTCCTCGACAATGGGATTGATCGCCTTGCTCTGGAGCATCTTGAAGAAATCCATGTCGGCGCGGTATTCCTGCGACAGGAACATCGTCACCCGGATATTGTGAGTTCGGGCGAACATACTGATCTTGTCGATGGATTCATCGGAAATGTTGACCGTGGTGAGCACGATGGTGTCGAATGGTTTCTTCTTGTACAGCGCCTCCAGATCGTTGCTTGTGCCGAGCACGCGGAATCCGTAGACGTTCAGCTTTTGAAGAGACATGTCTTCATCGATGATGCCCAGAATGTGGAACGGGCAACTGAGGTGACGGCTGCTGTACAGGTTGGAGATGTACATCCGGCAGCCCAGGCCGCCGCCGTGGATGATTGTGTTGTGCTGGTTGGCCTCCGGGGAATTCTTCAGATAGTAGGAGCGGATGGCGAAGGATTCGAAGAAGTGAAGCAGGAAGCGTTCGGCGATGATTGAGCCGCAGGTGAAGAACGTATAAAGCAGGAAGATGATCGTGTCCATGCGCTTCGAGACGCCGACGAGGATCCAGTCCCTCCAGACGAAAATGTTCAGGAGGATGAAGGAGATGCATGCCGCCAGGAACAGGAGCTTCAGCAGATAGTAGTAGCGTTCGATGCCGGCGCGGAGCCAGTAGGTGCGGTAGACGCCTGAAAAGACCAGGACCAGGAAGTATGGAATAATCAGGATCAGGAAAAGATTGATGTTGTATGCGGCGCGGATCGGACTCTGCAAAAGCGCATAGACAAGGAAGAACGATGTCGCCGCTATGAGGAAGTCGATCAGCGGATGGGCCGCGGTGAGGATGAAGGATTTCCGGGGGATGCGGACGCCCTGCGCCACGACGCTCATGGAGGCCAGGAGTTCGATGTTCGCGAGGCGGAGCGTGAAGAACACGCCGATGATGACCAGCAGGAACGCGAGCGCCGGCATGCTCTGCCCGATGAACGTCAGCGCGATGGCTCCGAGCGAGAAGACGACGGAGATCGCGTACATCAGCAGGACGGCCCGGCTGGTCTTGTTGTGGGATTCGCGCAGGAGCCTGTGGTGCAAATGGTCCTGGTCGGCGTCCATCACGCCGCTTTCGTTGTTGATTACGGATTTGAGCTCGATCCGGCCGGTGGCGTCGATGCCGTGTTCCAGCTCGGTCACGGCTTCGGCGTCGTCGAGGTTTTCCTTCAGCATGTGAACGCCGAACCGTCTCACGCTGCGGCGCCAGATCGCCAGGATCACGTCGAAGATCGGCACGCCGATGGCGACCAGCGGCACCAGCAGGGCTGCGACCGTGACGGCGGGCCGCGAGCACTGGTCCATGCTCGTCATGGCGAAGAAGAGGCCGAGGAACATGCTGCCCGTATCGCCCATGAAGATGCGCGCCGGGGAGAAGTTGAAAATCAGGAATCCGAGGCAGGCTCCGCAGAACGTGAAGAGCAGGATCACCATCGGCAGGTTCCCGCCGCTGATCAGGATCCATGCGGCGATGCAGAGGGAGGAAATGGACGCCAGTCCGGCGGCGAGTCCGTCCAGACCGTCGATCAGGTTGAACGCGTTCACGATGCCGATCGTCCAGCAGACCGTTACGGTCAGCGCGAGATATCCGGGGAGCGTGTAGTCGAAGATCGTGCGGATGCCGCCGCCGAGGAAATACAGCGTGACGCCCGCCGCGATATGGAGCAGGAGCTTGATTATGCTCGGCATGTCGAATCGGTCGTCGTACAGTCCGGTGAAGAAAAGGATGACGGATGCGCCGCCCAGGGCGATCAGGAACTGGCCGACATTCTGTTCCGCAAGTTTCGTGAAGTCTCCGCCGCAGAGCTTTGCGGCATACAGTATGATAGAGAACCAGAACGCGAGTATGAATCCGATGCCTCCTGCGCGCGGAACAGGTTTCTTATGAATATGTCTGCCTTTCGGCATGTCCATGTAGCCCAGATGAGGCAGGACCGTGATGCAGACGCGTGTCAGGATCAGGGAGACGGCGAACGCCGCCAGCGGATAAATGATATTGGCTAACAAATGTTTCAGTGTTTCCATAACACGGACATTTCCTTTGCTGCATGTTTTGAGACCGTCGCGATGTTCACGAACGCCCGTTTGTACCGTGTTTCATTCGTGACCGGCGGACGAAAGCATTCCTCCGATTCCGTACAGGATATGAACTGTGCCGGGCGGAAGGACCATAATCAAAAATAATATAATACTTCTTTCTTGCTTTTTCAAGGCAATACTTGATTTTTGACATAAAGAGTGGTATATTATTGTGAATTTTAATCCAGCTGAAGGTCCTTTATGAGATTTGTTTCCAACCTCGCCGCTTGTCTGCTGTCGTTCCTTCTGATTGCGGTTTTCGCCGCATGCGACGGTTCCTCCGAACGTTCTCAAAAAATCGGCCGTCTCGACGTCGTGTTCGGCGCCGAACAGTGCACGGTTCCCGGAGCGGAATTCGAACGCGACGTGCGCGTGGAAGTGCGCGGCGTGGCGGACGACGATTCCTCCGGTTCCGGCAAACAGCGCCTTCTCGCCGGGGAGCCGGTGAAATTCGAGGCCGCCGAGGGGTCGGATCTGGAGATCACGCAGCTGTCGGAAGAGACCGACGTCGTCGGCGTAGTCCGCGCGAAAGTCAAGGCT
Source organism: uncultured bacterium (assembly GCA_902762495.1). GTDB lineage: Bacteria > Verrucomicrobiota > Lentisphaeria > Victivallales > UBA1829 > UBA1732. The sequence continues at coordinate 5,951 of CACWOL010000008.1, forward strand.
GGTCACAAGGTCGGCGACAACTACATTAAAATCATTCCGCTGAACGATCCCGATAAGTTCGTCCTCGTCCGCATGACCGTGGGCGCGAAGATCGAAAACGCCGAACGGCAGGGCATGACGAACGCGGTCCTGGTCGATCCGCTGGTCATCAAGGTCGTCGACGCGGACGGCAATCCCGTCGAGAACGCCCCGGTCTATTTCAGCGTCAAATCCGCCCCGCGCAGCAAATCCCAGCCGAAGGTCCTCACGCCGGAAGTCCGGACCGACAAGAACGGTCTGGCGCAGTCTTTCGTCCGCCTCGGCGGGGAGACAGGCGAATACCATTTCTCGATCGAAGTCGCCGACCCGGCGCATAATATTTATATCCGGGCGCTGGACGCCCGTTTGCTCGGCATCGACATGTTCTCCGTCTGCATGAGCATGATCGGCGGCATCGCGTTCCTGATCTTCGGCATGCTGCGCCTGAGCCGCGGCCTCCAGAACATCGCGGGCGAGAAGATGCAGCAGGTGCTCCAGTTCTTCTCGAAAAACTCCATCCTGGGCGTGATCGCGGGCGCGTTCGTCACAGCAGTCATTCAGTCCAGCGCCGCCACGACCATCATGGTCCTCGGCTTCATCAACGCCGGTCTGCTGAACCTGGTGCAAGCCATCGGCATCATCTTCGGCGCGAACATCGGTACGACCATGACGGCCCAGCTGATCTCGTTCAACCTCAGCGGCCTGGCGCTGCCTGCCGTGGCGCTCGGTTTCGTCCTGATGACATTCACCAAAAAACGCAACCTGCAGGGCTGGGGCAACGCCATCTTCGGGTTCGGCATGCTCTTCTTCGGCATGAGCATGATGAGCACGCAGATGAGCATCCTCGGCACGTTCCCGTCGTTCCTCGAACTCTTCTCCCTGATCGACTGCGCGCCGAAGACGCCCGACGGGTTCATGCCGCTCCTGCCGATCCTCGGCGCGATCGGGATCGGCATGGTCGCGGTCTTCCTCGTCAGCGCCAGTGCGGCGGTCATCGGCATCATTCTGGCCTTGTCCGCAGCCGGCGGACTCGTCAATTTCTACACCGCCGTCCCGCTCCTGATCGGCACGAACATCGGCACCACGATCAACGCCTGCCTGGCTTCGATCACCGCCAACCGCGTGGCAAAACAGGCCGCTCTCGCGCACTTCCTCTTCAACTTCTTCGGCGCGGTCCTGATGGTCGTGCTGCTCTATATCCCCGTCGGCGCGCAGAAAACGCCGTTCTTCCTCTACATCGTGAACGCCATCACGCCGGGCGACGCGTTCGCCGCCGTGCCGCAGAACCTGGAACGCCACATCGCCATGGCGCACACGATCTTCAACGTCCTCACGGTCCTCGCCATCATGCCCATGCTGAAGCCGTTTGCGCACCTCTGCGAAACGATCATCCCCGGCGACAAGACCAAGCCGGTCAGCACGCGCACGCTGGAACCGTTGCTCCTCCGCACGCCCGCCATGGCTATCGAACAGTCCATCATCGAGATCCGCAGGATGGTCGAGCTCTCCTGGAGCATGATCGACCGCGCGGTCAACCATCATTTCCGCGCCGCGCACGTCGACGAAAAGGAATTCGAACAGCTGGAGGCCGACGAACAGCAGGTCGACAAGATGCAGTCCGACATCACGAGCTACCTCGTCCAGATCACGCGCCAGCACCTGTCCAATCCGCAGTCCAACCTGATCCCGCTGCTCATGCACTGCACCAACGACGCAGAACGCATCGCCGACCATACTGCGAACATCATGCGCCTTACGAAACGCCTCTCCAAGGTCGACACCAAGCTCTCCGACGTCGCGCAGGACAACATCAACTCCCTGTGGGAACTCCTTTCCTCGCAGGCGGAGAACGTCAAGCTCGCGCTTTCGCACAAGAAAGAAGAAAACGAGGCGGGCATCCGGTCCGCACTGGAGGGCGAAAAGAAGCTGAACAAGCTCGCGCACAAGTACGAAAAGAACATCAAGGCCATGATGGCCGAGCAGGCCCGCGAACAGCAGCAGGAAGCCGCGCACGTCGCCAGCGACGCCGAGGCCAACGAACGCGAGATCAACGAGCTCGCCAAGCAGTACGAGCAGGTCCACGTGGAACGCCGCAACAAAGGCCAGTGCGCCGTCGACGCCAGCGTGATCTTCATCGAAATGCTCTGGGAACTCGAGCGCATCGGCGACCACCTGGTGAACATCGCCCAGCGCGCCCCCGAAATGCAGAAATTCTATATCAATATCTGATCAGGAGAAGGATGGTTTCGGGATGAGCGCCGGTCAGTGGTTCAAAAAGAAGTGGAGGAAATTCTACCTGAAAATCGTCCGCGAAAAGGCTTCGCCCGAGTATATCGCGCGCGGTTGGAGCATCGGCATGTTCTTCGGATGCCTCATCCCCATCGGCGGCCAGCTCATCTGTTCCATTCCGGCGGCGTTCCTGCTGAAGGGCAGCAAGATCGGCGCGGTCCTCGGCACGTTCATCACGAACCAGATCACGGTGTTCTTCATCTACCCCGTGCAGTGCTATGCAGGCGCGAAGCTGATCGGCCTTGATCTCTCCTACGAGGACATCAAGGAAAAACTCAAGGAAATTATCGATGCGTCGGACTTTACCGAGTTTGTCGATGCCACGAAAAGCCTTGCCGGCGACCTGACGGTCGCATTCTTCGTCGGCGGCGCGATCATGGCCATTGTTCTCACTCCGATCACCTACATCGCGGTCAAGAAAATGGTCATCGGCTATCGTATCCAGCTCGAAAAACGCCGCCGCAAACGCCTCGCCATGCTCCGGACGCGCGTTCAGGCGAAGCATCAACACGATGCGGAAACGAACAGTCCGGCGTGAAAAACCGGAAAAATCGGAAAAAAACGCGTTTCCCGCTTGAAAATAACGTTCGGCATGCTATTTTAAATACATACTTTTTTTCCAAGCGTGCGTCCCTATCGTCTAGAGGCCTAGGACACCAGGTTTTCATCCTGGTAACACGGGTTCGAATCCCGTTGGGGATGCCATTTTTGTATCCGGATGATTTGTTCTGGAGAGTGCCGTGAAATACTTCGACGTCCATTGCCATGTGTTCCCCGACAGCGTCGCCCCGAAGGTCGTCGCTTCCCTCGAATCGTACTATCACGAACCTTGGCGCAGGACCGGTACGGTCGCCGACCTGCACGAGTCCCTTGAAGACGCCCATATCGACAAGGCGGTATTCCTCGCCTCCGCCACGCGTCCCGACCAGGTGCAGAACCTCAACAACTACCTCGCGTCTCTGCTCGGGCCGAAGGTCATCTGCCTCGGTTCGCTCCACCCGGACTACGCGGACCTCAAGGGCGAGCTCGCGCGCATGAAACAGATCGGGCTCACCGGCCTGAAATTCCACCCCGATTTCCAGAAACTCTACATCGACGAACCGCGCATGATGCGTCTGTACGAGCTGATCCCGCCCGACATGCCGATCCTGTTCCACGTCGGCGACGCCAAGAGCGATTATTCCTCGCCGAAACGCCTTGCGAACATGATGGACCATTTCCCGCACCTCAAGAATATCATCGCGGCGCACATGGGCGGCTACAGCGTGTGGGACGAATCCTGGAAATACCTCGTCGGGCGCGAGGTTTGGTTCGACACCTCCAGCACCTTCTTCAAGCTGCCGCCGCACGAGGTCACGCGCATGATCCTGGCGCACGGCGTCGACCGCGTCCTCTGGGCGACCGACTATCCCGCGCTGTCCCACCGCGACGGCATCGCCGAGGCGCGCACGCTGGACCTGACGGAAGACCAGTTCGAGAAGATATTCTACAAGAACGCGGAACGCCTGTTCGGCGTGAAGCTCTGAGGTAGGGGAGGGGGCACGGCATGGAGATACAGACGCTTTCCAGGGCCAGACGACTCCTGCTGCTCTACTGTTCGTTTTTCCGCATCACCGCGCTCGTGGTCGGCGGCGGCCTCGCCATGCTGCCCGTCATTGAGGAGATATTCGTCAATAAACACAAACTCCTGACGCGCGAGGAGCTGCTGGATATGACCGCGCTCACGCAGACGGTCCCCGGCATCATCGCGATCAATTCCGCCGTGTACATCGGCATGAAGATCGCCAGCGTGCCGGGCGCGATCGCCGCCGCCGCGGGAGCCGTCACGCCGCCCTTCACAGTCATCCTCATCATCGCGTCGTTTTTCCCGCGACTGGACCCGAAAAACCGTTATCTGCTCGGCGTCTTCGCCGGGATCCGCGCCGCCGTGACCGGCATGATCCTCGTCACCGGTTGCCGGATGTTCCGCCGGACCGTGAGGACCCCGCTGGAAATCGCAGTGGTGCTGATCTTCTTCGTGCTCGCTATTATGAAGGTGAGCCCCGCGCTGCTGATCCTCGCCGCCGTGCCGTTCGGCTGGTGCTACGTTTGGTGGCAGACGCGCCGACTGGCGCAGGCGGAAGCGAACGCGGACGCTTCGAAAAACACGGAAACGACCTCGAATAATTCTGAAAACGGGGAAGGCGGCAAATGAACCACTGCATCGTCCTCTTCTTCCAGTTCTGCAAGTTCTCCGTGCTGTGTTTCGGCGGTGGATACATGCTGATCCCGCTGCTCACGGCGGAATACGTTGACAAGGAACAGGTCCTCACGATGAGCGAATTCGGCAACCTGTGCTCCGTGGCGCAAGTCACGCCGGGGCCGGTCGGACTGAACACCGCGACGTACGTCGGGTACGTGAACGAAGGTTTCTTTGGGGCGCTGGCGGCGTCGCTGGGGCTGATCGTGCCGACGATCCTGATCGGATGCTCCGCGGCGGCAGGCATCAACCGCTGGAAGGACACGTTCCTCGTGAATGGCATGCTGAAGGGGACGCGTCTGGCGGCCGTGGCGCTCATCATGTTCGCCGTGACCATCTTCCTCGGGATGTCGGTCTTCACGCAGACGATCCCGTGGGAGGCGTTCGGCGCGCTGTTCAAGTTCGAACGCCCTGTTCTGCCCGAAGGTTTCCGCGTTTCCCCGGCGGGCATCCTGATCTGCGGCGTCACGGTCGTGCTGATGCTGAAAACGAAGCTGCCGACCACGGCGCTCCTGCTCGGCGCGGCCGCCGCGGGTGCGATTCTGTCTGCCTGGTTTTAACGGCACGCCGCTGTCGGAACGCGGAAAATCGCAAAAAAGGCTGAAAGAAATGGGGAAAATGATTTGAAAAAAGCGGGAAGAGGCTGTATATTAATTGACTTTTATATCGCATTGAGTCACGCGCAGTGCGGTAAGCGAACAAAGCGTGAGCGTCGAACGACGCAGTCGAACCCACTGGTAAAGACAAAGGAAAAACCGTTATGGTAAAGATCAGACTGAAACGAACTGGCGGAAAGAACTGGATCAGCTTCCGTATCGTTGTCTGCGACATCCGTGCGCAGCGCGACGGCCGCATGCTGGAAGAACTTGGCTACTACGATCCCCGCCGCAGCGATGAAAAACTCGACGTCGCCCGCCTCGAATACTGGGTCGGCAACGGCGCGATCATGAGCGAGACCGTGAAGGACATCTACGACCGCGCGAAAGCCGGCAAGTCCAAGCAGTACGGTCAGCCCGATCCCTACACGAAGAAGAAGACTTTCAAGAAGGGCGAGGAAAAGGCGTAAGTCCGACCTCCGCCCGTGCAACACGGGAGAACTGCCGTGTCTATTTTTGATATTTTCGGCAAACTGTTCGGCGGGAAGGAAGAGGTGGAAAACGCCCAGAGCTCCGCGCCGGCAGCCAGAACAACCGCTGATCCGTCTTCGCAGCAGAACCTCGAAGATTTCGTGCTGTACATCTCGAAGAAGCTCGTGGACTACCCCGACGAAGTGAAGGTCCGCACGGCTTCCGCAGAGAACGGCAGCGTGATCCAGATCACGTGCCGGCCGGGCGACCGGGGCAAGATCATCGGCAAAAGCGGTAAAACGATCATGGCGCTTCGCGCTCTCGTCTCCGGCGCAGCCGGACGCACGAAAGGCCGCGTGAGCGTCGAGGTCCTGGACGATGAGGTCGAGGCGGCAGGAGCCTGACGTGGCGCTGCGAATCGACATCATCACACTGTTTCCCGAGATATTCTTCGGCCCGCTGGCGAGCAGCATCACCGGCCGGGCCATGCGGGAAAACAAGGTCGAGATCCGTGCGATCGACCTTCGCGATTTTACGCACGACCGGAGAAAGACCGTCGACGACAAACCGTTCGGCGGCGGCCCCGGGATGCTGATGAAAGTTGAACCGCTTTTCGAAGCGGTGAGTTCTTTGAAACAGGACGGGACGAAGGTCATCCTGACCGGACCCGCGGGCGGCCGCTTCACGCAGAAGACGGCCCACGCGCTTTCCGGCGAACAGCACTTGATCTTCATCTGCGGACACTACGAAGGCGTCGATCAGCGCGTCCGCGACCTGCTGGTCGACATGGAGCTGTCCATCGGGGACTACATCCTCACGAACGGCAACCTGGCGGCCATGGTCATGGTCGACGCGATCGTCCGGCTGCTGCCGGGCGTGCTCGGCGACGACGAATCCGCCGTGCAGGAGTCGTTCGAGAACGGCCTGCTCGAGTATCCGCAGTATACCCAGCCCGTCGAATTTCACGGCATGAGAGTCCCGGACGTGCTTCTGTCCGGGGATCATGCCAGAATCGGACAGTGGCGCCGTGCCGAATCCACGAACACGACGCTGCTTGTCCGTCCGGACCTGATCAACGACAAAAATTAACATATGGAGGTAACAACCATGAGCATCATTGACAAGATCGAAAAGGCGCAGTGCAAGGCTTCTGTGCCCGACTTCAATATCGGGGACACCGTCAAGGTTTCCACCAAGATTATTGAAGGCACCACCGAACGCATCCAGAATTTCACCGGCGTCGTCATCGCCCGCAAGAATTCCGGCATCCGCGAAACGTTCACCGTCCGTCGCTTCCAGAACGGCTACGGCGTGGAACGCGTGTTCCCGATCCACAGCCCGCGCATCGACGCGATCACCGTGGAACGTCACGGCCATGTCCGCCGCGCGAAACTCTACTATCTGCGCGACAAGATCGGCAAAGCCGCCCGCGTCAAAGAGAAAAAGTACTTCGGACCCGCGGCGTCCGCCGAAGCCGCGAAATAATCCTGCTTTCCGCATGGATTATCTTCCCGGTAATTCCGAACTCCTCGTCCACGAACTCAAGTGGGACGGGGAGTTTTCTTTTATCGCCGGGGTCGACGAGGCCGGACGCGGCTGCTGCGCCGGACCGGTCTGCGCCGCCGCGGTCGTCTTTACTGACAGGAGCCACATCCCCGCCGGAGTCAACGACTCCAAACAGCTCACGCACAAACAACGCATGGAGCTGCGCGAGGCGATCCTCGCCGAACCCTCCGCGCTCACGTCCGTCGCCATGGTCGACCAGGAAGAGATCGACCGCACGGACATCCTCCGCGCCACCTGGCTCGCGATGCGCCGCGCCGTCCTGGGGCTGCCGCGTCCCGCCGATTTCGTGCTCGTCGACGGCAATCCGGTGCAAGGATTGCCCGTCCCCTCGGAAAACGTCGTGAAGGGCGACGCGAAGTCCGCCAGCATCGCCGCCGCGAGCATCCTCGCCAAGACCTCCCGCGACCTGTTCATGATGGAGGCGGCGAAACAGTATCCCCAGTACAAATTCGAAGTCCACAAGGGCTACTGCACCAGACTCCACACGGACCTCATCCGCAAATACGGCCCGTGCCCGCTCCACCGCAAGACGTTCGAGCCTGTCCGCTCCATCCTGAATCCGCCCGACACCGTCCAGGGCGAATTCCAGTTCTGAGCCGATGGATCGCGCGGCAGGGCGGCGTGCCGCTCATTCCCGCATGCGCCGAGTGCCCGGAGGCGGCTTCGGGGTCAGTTGATCGATCCGTTCCTTGGTTTCCTGATCCAGGGAATTGAGAAAGTTCGGATAAGGGAAAGCGCCCGGGGAGATGGTTTCCAGGCTGTCCGGGAATGCAACGTGTTTCAAAGCGGCGCAATGTCCAAACGCTAAATCATCGATCTTCGTGATGCCCTCCGGGATCACGACCTCCACCATGCTTCGGCAGTGGGAGAACATTTCCTTCGGGATCCTGTCCATTTTCGGCGAAAGCGAGGCGCGTTTCAGTTTTCTGCACTCGATGAACGCGCCATCCCCTACTTCCGTCACGTTCGGCGGGATCGCGATCTCCTCCAGCTCGAAGCAGGCGTAAAACGCCCTGTAGCCGATTTTTTTCAGGGAGTCCGGCAGTTTGATGCGCTTCAGCCCGGTGCAGAAGCAGAACGCGTTTTCGGAAATGATCTCCAGCCCCTCCGGCAGACGGATTTCCGTCAGGCCCTTGCAGCCGTAAAAAGCGCCGCGCCCGATGATCAACGTCCCCGGAGGAGCAATGCACGGCCCATCCGGCACGGAAACGCAGGAAATGAGCTCGGAACGGTCCTTCGAGTAAAGGATGCCGTCCTCAAGGAGGACCGTCGGGTGGTCGTCCGGCACCGTGAGGCGGCATCCGGTCCCGGAGAAAGCTCCGCCGCCGATGTACATGACCTGTTTGCCGAGCGTAACGGGCGGCAGGCTGCTGCAGCCCTGAAACGCGAGCGGACCGAAAGTGGTCAGGCTGTCCGGGAGATTGATCTCGGACAGGGCGGGGCAATCCTGAAATGCCGATTCCCCGATCGCACGGATGCCCTCCGGGAGCGTGACTTTCTGCAGGGCGGTGCATCTTGTGAACACCCTATTGCCCAAGCCCGGTCCCGTTCCGGCGATCCCGGCGGGGAGCCGTATTTCCTTCAGGGCGGTGCAGTCGCTGAACGCTCCATCTTCGATCTTTTGCACCTTGTCGGAAATGTCCACATGACGCAGGGCTCTGTCATCCTGGAACGCCGTTTTCCCGATCTCCCGAACGCTGTCCGGGATGCGGACGGAGGTCAGGTTCACGCAGATCGAGAATGCGCCGGGACCGATCGTCTCCACGCCGTCCCGGATGACGATCGCCCTCAGGCCGGGATTACTTGAGAACGCTCTGTTGCCGATCGTCTTCACGCTGCCCGGGATGACGATCTCCTCCAGTTTGTAGCACGATGAGAATGCCATGACGCCGATCATCTTCACGCTGCCGGGGATACGGATGCTGCGAAGATTCTCGCAATGATAAAACGCCCGGTCTCTGATCTCCTCCACGCCGTCCGGGATGACATAATGCCTGTAATCGAGATACGGTTTGATCCATTCGCAGTTCCATTTTTTGATGAATCCCGAACTGTAAAGGTATTCCCCCAGACGCGAACGCTGACGGACCATGGACTTGTCGACGACCTTGGTCCCCGCCGGGATCCGGCAGACGTACATGTACTCCTTGAACGCGTGAAACAGCGCGATGGGCAGGATCACCAGCAGAAAGACCAGAATGAACGGCCTGATCCTGTCGATGAGCGAATCGCGCGGCGCGTCGTCCTCCGTCGGAGATTTTACCTGATTGTCCGCTTTGTTTTTCATGATCGTGAAGCCTTTCCGATCTCTGGTTTCTGTTTGTAGTCAGAATATACTACACTTTTCCTAATTTTACAAGTCGGAAGCTGTACATTTCCGGGATTTAAAAACAGTCGCGGCACGCATCACACATTGGCGATACGTGCCGTTTCTTTCGCGTCGACGGCGGGGAAAGCCCGCCGGACGTTCGATTAATTATGCGCGGCGGGTGCTGCCCCCGCTCAGGACGCCGCGTTTCGCGGAGCGCACGAATTCAACGAATTCCTTGACTTCCGGAATTTGCGGCAGGGTTGTTTCGATCTCTTCCAGCGCGTTCTTCATATTGAGGCCGCGGCGGAACGCGATGTCGTACATCTTGTGGATCGTGCGGATGTCCTCGCGGGAGAATCCGTTGCGCTCAAGCGCGACCTTGTTGAAGCTGCGGATGCCGCCGTTGCGGCCGTCGCCGATCATGAAGGGCGGGACGTCCATGGAGATGGCGGAACCGCCGGAGATCATGGCGAAGCGGCCCACGCGGACGAACTGGTGGATGCAGACGTTGCCGGAGATGAACGCGCGGTCGCCGATCTGGACATAGCCCGCGGCGAGGGCGCCGAGCGCCATGATGACGTGGTCGCCGATCACGGTGTTGTGCGCCATGTGGGCGTTGCCCATGAAGAAGCCGTGGCTTCCGACGACCGTTTCCGTGCCGGGATGCGCGCCGCGGTGAATGGACACGCCCTCGCGGATGATGTTGTCGTCGCCGATCCGGGTGAAGGAATCGCCCTGGGACGGGTCGTAGCTGATGTCGTTGGGCGCGCCGCCGAGCGAGGCGAACGGGAAAATGGTGTTGCCCGCGCCGATGGTGGTGTTTGAGTAGATGTGGCACTGCGCGATCAGGCGGGTATTCTCGCCGATCTTCACGTGGTCTTCGATGATGCAGTACGGGCCGACGAAAACGGAGTCGGCAAGCTCGACGTCGTTTCCGATGATGGCGGTCTGGTGAATCTGCGCCATATCAGGTCATCCGGTTGGAAATTGAACTCGGATTATTTCTTCTTGGCGGCCTTGATCGCCTCTTTCACGCGGAGTTTGACGCGCTTGAGGTACTGTTTGCGGCGGGCCTGTTTCTCGTGCTTGTTATACTGTCTTCCCATTGTGGTTCTCCATAATTGTTGGATTTGGTTCGTGTACAAAAATATATCCATAAAAGATAGCACATTTCACGGTTTTTTCAAATGCGATTCCGAAAAAACACGCCAAAAACACGGTTTTTTCGCTTCCGCTCTTGAATTCCGCGCCGTCATGCTCTATCTTATTTGTTCTCCGAACTCATTTTCAACCGACATGGAACAGCATACGATGACCGAACCCGATTTCTCGAACGTCGAAACAGCAGGATGCCCCGCGGGCGACGCGGGACGCGACATGATCCTCCGCATGAACCGCGAACACGGCCCGCTCCGGGCGTGGGGATTCGCGCACATCCCCGTCGGCCAGTCCGTGCTGGACGTGGGGTGCGGCGCGGGCGCGGCGCTGCGCGAACTGTCGGAACAATACCCCGAAGCCATGCTGACCGGGTGCGACATCTCTCCGCTCGCGGTCGAGACGGCGACGGCGCTGAATGAAGGCCTCGTGAAGACGGGGCGGATGCGTTTTTTACGGTGCGGCGTGCCGGATCTGCCGTTTGGGGATGGTGAATTTGACACGGTGTTTTCGGTCGAGAGCCTGTATTTCTGGCCGGACCAGGTCGCCGGATTGCGCGAGATACGGCGCGTGCTTGCTCCGGGCGGATGGTTCATGACCGCGCTGGAGATGGTCGGCGGCATGATGAACGAACGCCAGCTCGCGATCGTGGAGCATCTGAAGATGGTCTGCCCGACGCGGGACGAACTGCGCGGACTGATGACCGGGGCGGGATTTACCGACGTGACGGTCGAGCTCGAACCGGAACACCGCTGGCTGTGCGCCGCCGGGCGCAAATAGAAAAAGCTCCTCAGTCGAGGAGGATGAGGCGGTACGCGCAGACGACCGCCGCGAACACGACCGGGCCGAGCGGGAAGCACAGGCTCACGGCGAACATCCCGAGCGAGACGATCACGCCCAAAAGGAACGCGAGCGGGATCGCCGGTCCCGGCTGAATCCATTCCTTCATGCGGGCGCGAATCGACCAGGCGGCGAAAAGCACGCCGCTGTATAATCTCAGTGAGGAAAGAACCGGATCGGATATCCGCCACCAGAAGAACGCCCATCCGAACAACAGCGCCACCAGCAGATACAGGATGAAGCGCCCAACGGGATTTTCCGCGATTCTTTTTGTCAGTTTCCACCCCCAGTTCCCGTTGCACTCATACAGAAGCAGTACCAGGATGATGACGAACAGCGCCAGAGGCGCTCCCCAATCCGGCATCTGCTCCAGCGAGAACATCATAAACAGCGCGAGCACGCCCGTGAGGTAGAACATGTCCTCGAATGCGCGGAACGCCTGTTTGTGGACGGGTTTCCATGAGATGAAGTAGCGCAGGAACGGGTAGGCGGCGAGGAGAATGCCGAGAATCCAGGCGCAGACCGTCCGGACCGGGAATCCATTTGGAAAAAAGCGCCTCAGTTTCGGCATGCTCCGCGCGCGTGCGAAGACGGCGCGGAACGGCGTGAATGCTCTTTGGGGAATTGCGATATTGTGGGCGGCTTCAAGCAGTCCGGCGGGGATCGAATCGGAGTAAGCTTCGTCCAGCACAAGTCCGATGGCGTTGTCGGGGATGCCTTCGCCGTCGTAGTATCCGGCGAGTTCCGCCGTGGCGCTCAGTTTGTCCAGCTCGAAGACCGGCTCGGAGTCGAGTCCCGAGGCGAGGATCACGCGGTCGCCGAAACAGAACGCGCCCGCGTTGCCGAACGAACGGCGCAGGAACGCGAGGATGCAGGCTGAAACTTCCGGGCTGTGGTCCGGCGGCAGGACGACCGCGAAGACGCCGCCGGAGTTCATAGCCTCGTCTTTCATCAGATCGAAGAACGCGGAAGACCAGAGCAGGGTCTTCCGGGAGAAAAGATGGCCGGGGTACGCGCAGTCCAGCAGAATCACGTCGAATGTGTGTGCATTTGCGCCGGATTGACCGATGGTCCGTTTCAGGGATCCGGCTTCACGGTCCGGTCTGTCCCAAAGAGGATTCTTGAGCGGATGATAGTCCCGGCGAAAATGGTTCCAAAACTGAGAAAAAGCATTCCATGGTCCGCCGAGACCGAAATCCGGGACTGACGCCGGATCGATCACGACGAGGCTGTCCTCGAATTTACGTAACTCAGGAAATGCGACGTCTTTTTTCCAGTAGGATTCCGGATAATCGGTCAGGATCAGCACGCGCGGTGCGAGCTTGCCGGAGGAGAATGCGACGGCGGCGGTTTGCAGGCGGAGCCGGGCGGCCATGGCGTTGTCCGTGCTGTCACGCGGCGGGACAATGTCCTTTCTAGAAGACAGCGGACCGCCGCACAGAAACGCGAGGATGAGCGCCGCGGCGAAGACGATCCGCCAGCGGGCGGGGACGGGCGTTTGTGCTCGGAAATCAGCCATGAGACGTTCTGAACGGTCTTAAAAAAAGCGACCCGCAAAAGGATTTGCGGATCGCGGATTCGTGAGGTCTTCGCTCAGAAAAGCGGCATTTTGACGGCCGTTCCGGCGGGGATCTTCTGTCCGGACTTGAACTCGGGGTTCAGGCGGATCAGGTCTTCGAGGTTGCGGTCGTGGATGTTTGCGACTTCTTCGAGCGTGGATTCGGAGTCGATCTGGACGGAGATGACGTCGGCGTCGTCAAGCGCGGAGACGGACGCAAGGCCGGAGGAAGCGGTGCTGCTCGTCGCGGGCTTCGCGGTCGTAGTGGTCGGCGCGGGAGTCGAAGTCGAGGCGGACGCGGAACCGGAATTGCCGCCCATGGAGGAACCGCCGATGGGTTCGACGACGCCGCCCGAGCCTTCGCCGCCCTTCGTCTGCGAGGTCGTCGCGGGCTTCGTAGTGGCGGGTTCGGTCTTCGTCGTGGTGGACGTGGCCGTCGCGGGCTTCGTCGTGGAAGCGGGCTCGGTCTTCGTGGTGGTCGCGGGTTTCGTGGTGGTGGTTGTCGCAGCCTTTGCGCCGGCGGCCGGGATGACGAGCGTCTGGCCGACGCGGAGCGTGGCCTTAGGATCGACCTTGTTCGCCGCGACGAGGTCGGCGAGCTTCACGTGGTGACGGTATGCGATCATGCTGAGGTTGTCACCGCTCTTCACGACGTAGAGGGTCTCGCCGTCTTTCGTAACGGGCTGCGCCTTCGTTGCGGTCGAGGTCGTCGCGGGCTTCGTCGTGGTCGCGGAGGTGGTCGCAGGTTTCGTTTCCTGCTTCTTCTCCTGCTTCTTCTCGACGGGCTTGCCGACGGCGTTCTTGGCATCCGGCGGAATCATGAGGACCTGGCCGACCTTGAGCGGGGCCTTTTCGTCGATGCCGTTGATCTCGGCGAGGCGCGCCACGGAAACGCCGTAGACCATGCCGATGCCCCACAGCGTGTCGCCCTTCACGACCTTATATTCCACGGAGCCTTCCGGCGCGTTGCTCTTCGCGGTCTGATCCTGATCGACGGGCTGGAGCGTAGTCGTACCCTGCTGCGCGGAGGCGTCGCCGCTCTGAGCGGAAGAACCGCCCTGCGCCGCGGATGCGCCGTCCTGCTTGCCAGCCTGCGTTTTGTCTTCGACCGGGCCGACCGGGACTTCATCGTCGATGAAGATGACTTCGGTGTCGGTGATTTCTTCGCCGTTGGAGATGACGGTGTGGGTTTTCGTGGTGGTTTCACCCGTGTAGGGCTCTTCGACGAACGTGCCGCCGGGGACGCGGATGGGCTTGTCGGCGCAGGCGGTGAGGAGAATTGCGGCGACCGCGGCGGACGCGGGGATGACGATGCGGAACTTGGCATTCATGACGGGTGAAACCTCCGAAAAAGTTATTTGAATTTCAAAATACGTAGTAGCGGTTGATGTCCCGGAAAAAGAACATCACCATATATTGTAAGGCAAAAAGCCGATATTTCAAATGAAGTCCGGCCTTTTTTTTGACTTTTTTTGCGTTTTTTTCCGCAAAGGGGGCGCGGACGGGGAAAAAGAGGCGGATTTACGCCTTTTTCGCGGCTTTTTTGCCTGCCGGAATCCTGTTTGCATACGCGATCAGCGTGGACGGTTTCACGCCCTTCAGATCACGTTTGATGCGGCGGTTCACTTCCGCCCGCGTGAGCTTGTCGAGCTGTTCGCGGCGCGTCCACGGCTGAAGCGCGTCCCCGGTCAGGAACTGTTCGAGCGCGGACTGTTTCGCGAGAGACCCGGACGGCGAAGCGTCGAACGCGTATTTCTGAGCGGCGAGCGCGCTGTCGAACTCGTCCTTGTCGAGCCCGGACGAGGCGAGGCGGCGGAATTCGTCGAGAAGCAGGCCGCGCACTTCCCGCGCGTTTTCGTCCGCGGTGGAGGCGGCGAACGCCGAGATGCCTGTGCCGAACCCGTACATGCGCACGAATCCGGTCCAGTACGCGAGCCCCTTCTCGCCGCGCACCTTCTTGAAGAGTTTCGCCGACATGCCGTTCTCGGCGTTCAGCACCAGGTCCCACGCCGAATCGGCGGTCTCCACGCCGCATGAACGGAATCCGCAGGTCACGACCGCTTGGTTGCGCTGTTCCAGCGCGAATTCGAGGTCGAACGGCTTATTCAATTTAGGCGGCGCGGGGCGTTTCGGCGCGGGCGCGTTCCAATGTCCGGCGGAGAATATCTCCTGCGCGGCTTCGAGGGCCTGTTTCCGCGTGATCGCGCCGGAGAATGCCATGCATGCGGACGGCGCGGAAAGCACGCGTTTGAGGTAGAAATCCTTCAGTTTTGAAGCCGAGGCTTTTTTGAGCGCGGCGAGCGAGGCTTCCGGGCCGCGTCCGTACGGATGCGACGCTCCGAACAGGTGTTCCTTCAGGCGCGCGAACGCGACCGTGTCGGGCTGGAGCAGCGAGCTTTCGATCTCGCGGATCAGGTTCACTTTTTCGCGTTCGACGGCGTCGGCGGGGAACCTCGGATTCCCCGCGAGAAGCGAGGCGATCCTGACGGCGTGGCGGAAGCTTTTGAGCGGGAACTGAAGCGAGAGGAACATGGAGTTGTTGCCCGCGGTGCAGTCGGCTTCGATGGCGTAGTCCGCAAGATATTCGTTCAGCTTCACCTCGTCGTAGCTGCCCGCGCCGCAGAACAGAGTCTCGGAAACGAGGCGCGAGAACAGGCTTTCCGAGGCGAACTCGAAAGCCGCCGCGCAGGGCAGCACGAGCGTGATCTCCGCCATCGTCCGCGAACGGTCCTCCAGGAGCAGTACGGTTTGGCCGGATTTTGCGGTTTCGACGACCGGACGGGGCAAGGCGGGCGCGGCTTTCTTGCGAGAAGTCTTTTTCGAGCTGTCCGCAGGAGACATCCGCACGCAGGTGAGGTCGTCGGGCGAGAGCATGGTATCGAGGATGCTCATCACGTCGCCGGGCGTGACGGCGTCGAGGTCGCGCAGCATGGCCTGGAGGTCGCAGCTGCCGTTGATGCGGACCGCGCCGGAGAGGAGCGCTGCAAACCCGGACGGGGTTTCGAAGCGGCTGAGGATTTCGCATTCGACGGCAGCGCGGGCGCGTTCGATCTCGCGCTTCGTGACGGGATGTTTCCTGAAATCGTCGAGCACGGCGAGGAATCCCGCCTGCATGGCATCGAGCTTCGCGGGGTCGCCCTCGAACGCCGTGAAGAAGAAGCCCTGTCCGTCCTGGAACATCAGGTAATCCGCCCATGAGCTCGAGATCAGCTCGTTTTCGATGTGCATGGCGCGGTAGACTCGGCCGGAATCGTCGTCGAGCAGGAACGCCAGCACGCGGAGCGCGGCGTTCGCGCGCGCATTGAGGTCGTGCAGCTGCCAGCCGAACGCCAGATACGCCAGCGAATCCTTCCAGGTCAGCTCGGCCGAGTGGCGGCCGGACCGCCTGAAAGGGCGCGCGGGAACGGTATCGTCGAAGGAATCGGTCTGCCAGTCTTCGAGCTTTGCGCGGAGTTCCGCGAGCACAGCGTCCGCGTCGAACCGCCCGGCGATAAAGAACGTCATGCGTTCGGGCGTGTAGCGTCTGCTGTGGTACGCCGCCATCTGTTCGCGCGTGACGGATTCGAGCATGTGGTCGTAGCCGATGATCGGCACGCGGTACGGACTGCCGCGGAAGAGTTCGCCGAGCATGTTCTCATAGACGGCGAGGCGGGGATTGTCCAGGCGCATGCGGCTCTCGTTCAGGATTACGTCCTTCTCACGGGCGAATTCGTCCTCGGGGAAGAGCGGTTCGCGCATCATGGAGGCGAGCATGCGGACGCCCTCGACGGCGTTCGCGGCGGGGAGGTTGATGTAGTAGAACGTCTGGTCCTGGCTGGTGAACGCGTTCAGGTTGCCGCCGCAGGCGTTCACACGGTCAGCGATCTCCGAGCCGCCGGGATAGCTCTTCGTGCCGTTGAACATCATGTGCTCGAGGAAATGCGACAGGCCACTGCCGAGGTCGGCTCCCTCGAACGCGCTGCCGGTGTTCACGCAGACGTTGCAACTGACCGTGCGGACGCCTGGCATGGGGCAGAGAAAGACGCGGATGCCGTTAGCGAGGCGGTGTTCGCGGACGAGGTCGAGCAGGGGCAGGGCGGTATCAGGCATGGAAAGGTCTCCCGTTTGCGGGGAGGGCGGCCGCGCGGATCAGACGTCGATGACCGGAAGCGGGCCGGGATCGGACGCGGGCGCTGGGCGGTTCCCGAAGCTGCGGCGTACGATCTCCTGCGTGACGTAGATCAGGTCGGGCACGCAGTCGAAATCCTCGATGCGGTCGTTCGGGCCGGCGGAGAGCACGCCTTCCTCGATGAGGTTGTAAACGATGTTGCCGGCGTCGCGTCCGCTGAGGAGGTTCCAGTAGCGGAGCATGTCCGGCGCAAGAAACATGTAGGTGCTGACCGCGTATTCGAGCATGCCCTGGATGAGCTGGGCGCCGCTTACATGGCGCGTGCCGAGCGGGCGTCCCTGCTTGGAGAGCTTGTTCACGGTGTAGGAGACGGCGTTGTTCATGAAGATGTAGGCGTGCGCGTCGTACCGGGAATCCTTTTCCAGGATCCGGAGGAGCGAGTCTTTCCATTCGAGTTCTTCCATGTCGGCCTCCCGCGGTCGGAATACTGTGCGAGTTCGGGCTTAAATCCGGGTCGCGCCGGACGGTCAGCGGTAGCGGACGTTCTGCTGGATGCGGGGCATCTTCGGCTCCTCCAGCATGAGGGCGTACCAGGCTTCGGCGAGCGGGGCGTTGGAGAACTGTTTGACCTTGCCGTTCAGCAGGAGTTCGCGGTTCTTCTCCAGCACCTCGTTCGAGGTCTGCTTGCGGGCGTCGGTGAGCGCGGCGATGGCGTCCTCGACGCGGTTCTGCTTCACGAGCATCCAGGAGTACGCGGCATACGGGATCACGGCGTTGTCGCCCTTGAAACGGCGCACGCGGGTCTTGAAGAACTTGTCGAGCTTCGGATCGTTGTTCTTGTACATGCGGACGAGCTTAATCGTGACGCTCTGCGGGTCAAAGAACAGGCATTTCGGGAGCAGCGCGTCGACCTCGTCGAACTTCTTCTGCTGGAACAGAAACGCCATCTTCATGGTGTTGACCTGGCGCTTCATGAGGAAACTCCACTTGAACAGCGGCTTGTACAGGTCGAGCGCCTCGATCATGCGGTCGAGCCCGGCCTGCTGTTCGCGCTCCAGGATCTGCATCATTTGTTTCGGGCTGCCGGTGGGACGGTGCATCATGCGGTTCTGCATGCCCTGGATCTTCTGCTGGATCTCCAGCATCAGCGCCTGGAGTTTCTCGTTGATCTTCTTCGACTGCACGCGCAGGAGCAGCGAGATCACGAGGTGGACGACGAGGAAGACCGCGATCATCATGACGACGACGGCGGAAGTCGGCAGGCCGCGGTAGGACACGGCGCCGACGAGCAGAGAAGTGATCAGGGAGATCAGAAGTGTCAGCATAGTGAATACCTTTCAGGTGGAAAAATTCATATCAAACAAATAAAATACACCGTATTCGGGAAAAAGGCAACCCCGGAACCGGAAAAAGAGGGCTTGTATACCCTATTTTTTCAAAAGACAGAGCGCACGGACGCGAAGACGCGGAGCTTTCTTTTCGCCGGGATTGCAATTTGACGTTTTTGCTGTATATTTGTTATGAAATAACCAATCATCCTTTTCTAAATCAGAACCATCCGCTTTCCGCACTGGAGACCATGACCCGCGAAGAACTTACAGCATTCGTACCTATGACCCGCGCGGAAATGGAGGCGCGCGGCTGGGACGCCATCGACGTCCTGATCGTGACCGGCGACGCGTATGTGGACCATCCGACGTTCGGGCCGCCGCTCATCGCGCGCGTGCTGCTGGACACCGGATACCGCGTCGGGATCGCGGCGCAACCGGACTGGAAGAATCCCGACAGCGTGAAGACGTTCGGGCGACCTCTGCTCGGGTGCGGCGTGGCGAGCGGCAACATGGACTCCATGGTGAAACTCTACACGGCGGGCCGACGCCTCCGGCACGAGGACATGTATTCGCCGGGCGGCAAGACAGGGCTGTGTCCGCCGCACGCGTCCGTGGTCTACAGCCAGCTCGTGCGACAGGCGTTCCCGGGGCTGCCCGTGATCCTGGGCGGCGTCGAGGCGAGCCTGCGCCGCGTGGCGCATTACGACTACTGGCAGGACAAGATACGCCCGTCCGTGCTTGTGGACGCGAAAGCCGACCTGCTGTGCTACGGCATGGGCGAACTCACCATGCTGGAGGTGTTCGATCGCATCAAAAAGAATTTGCCGCTCGACGGCATCCGCGGCACGTGCCGATACCTCGGCGGCCGCGAGAGCGAAGCCTTCACGCCGGACGATTCGTGCGTCGTGCTACCGTCCTGCGAAGAGGTCGCCTCGGAAAAGGACGCGATCATGCGCCAGACGAAGACTGTCGAGGCGGAGATGAACCCGTGGAACGGACGCCGCCTGGTCCAGTGGACGCGCGGCCGCATCCTGCTCGTCGAGCCGCCGCGCCCGCCGATGACCTCCGCCGAGTTCGACCAAGTCTGCGAACTGCCGTTCACCGGCCTGCCGCACTGGAGCTACAAGGAGCGCATCCCGGCGTGGGACGTAATCCGCGACTCCGTGCCCGTGGTGCGCGGCTGCCCCGGCGGATGCGCGTTCTGCGGGCTCGTGTCGCATCAGAACCACCACCTCGTTTCGAGGTCGCCGGAAAGCATCGTGCGCGGCATCGAAAAGCTCGCGAAACAGCCGTATTTCCATGGCACGATCAGCGATATCGGCGGTGCGGCGGGCAACATCTACGGGCACGGCCCGTTCGACCCCGAAAAATGCAAAAAGTGCCGCCGCATTTCGTGCCTTTTCCCCTCGATCTGCCCGAACTATCACGCGGACGAGAAGCCGCTCATGGACCTGCTCGACCGCATCAAGCGCATCCCCGGCGTGAAACACGTTTTCATCAACTCCGGCATCCGCCTCGACCTCGCGCTGATCCAGCCGCGCCTGACCGAAAAGATCATCCGCGACCACGTCGGCGGCCAGCTCAGCGTCGCCCCGGAACACCTCGACGGCGAGGTCCTGCGCCTGATGCGGAAGGGGCAGGCGGGCGTGTTCGACAAGTTCAAGGACATCTTCGACCGCGTGAACGCCGCGACCGGGAAAAAGCAGTTCATGATTCCGTACTTCATCTCGAACTTCCCCGGCTGCACGGAGCGCCACATGCGCGTGGTGGACGGCTACCTTGCGAAATACCACTGGAGCCCGAAGCAGGTGCAGGATTTCATCCCGCTCGCCATGACCATGGGCTGCGCCATGTACTGCGCCGAGACCACGCCCGACGGACAGCCGATCCAGGTCAACAAGGGCCTCGCCGAACGCCGCGGCCAGCGAGACATGCTCCGTCGCGACCGCGACGCCGGACCCGCGCACGGCAATCAAAACGAGAGAAAACGCCCGCAGAACGACCGGAAAAACGGGTGGGATAAACACGTCGGACAGCACCGCAACAAGCCCCGCCGGAAGTGAGTTCAGTTTTCGTTTGAACACGAAAAAACCGGAAGCATCCCGAACGGGACGCTCCCGGCGTGTCTTTTGATGGAGGGATGCTTATTTCGGCATCTTTTTGGCGCGGTAGGGTGCGATCACGTACTCCAGCGTGAAGTTCGGATTGTCTACCTTGTACTGCCTGAGCGGTTCCGGGCCGCAGCTGGCGCCGCCGAGGCCGGACACGACCGAATCCAGGTGCAGCACGGTCTTGTTGCCGAGCACGGGCAGACGGTCCCGCGTATAGGATTCGGCGATCTCGCCCTCGGTCCACGGGGAAACGGAGAACTCCATGCCGGGGAGTTCTTCGACGAAGTCGTGTTTATTGCTGAGCAGGGTGAACGAAACGGCGGGGATCTCCTCGTCGTCGCCGTACAGGATCACGTTCTTCGTGCCGATGCGGTTGCCGTAGCTCTGGGACTTCACATAGGGCTCGATCATGCCGAGCACGGTGGTGTCGAAACGGTCGAACCACGCAGCGTGGCGGCGGTCGCGGTAATTCTCGTGCGGGCCGTAGCCGAGGTAGGAGACGCGGTTGTATGCGCCGTCGAGAGTCCAGGAGAACCCGTTGCGGTAGAGGTTGAACGGCATTTGCTGGGCATTGCCGACCATTGCCTTGACGGTGATCGCGCCGTCGCGCGCGATGTCCCAGGTCGTGCTGACTGCGGCTGTGACAGAGGGTTTCCCGATTGCCAGGAAGCACTTATGCGTGGTGACCCTGACTCCGCCTTCTTCGGTCCGTTCCCAGGAAAGCCTCACCTCCGCCGAGGCCCGATTCGACTGTTCCGGGATGACTTCGGCGGTCAGGCTCTTGCCGGGCTCCTTGTCGAAGATCCATTTGTCGTTGTCGACCGGGGCGCGGTAGACTTCGGGCTGCGGTCCGGCCTTCAGGATCTCGCGTCCGTCGTAGGCGAGCGAAACGAGGTTGCCTTGCTCGAATTTTGCCTCAAAGGCATCTCCCTTCACTGTGATCGTTTTTTCTTCATCCTCGGTCACGGTCAGATCGGCGGGGGTCTTGGCTTTCTTCACGGGCATGACAGGCTCATACGCGGCTCCGTCCACGGAATACGTCGCGACGGCGGCGTCCACGAATTCGTCGAGCATGCCCGCGTCCAGCAGGTCGATCACGTCGGGAGTCCGCAGGAAATTGAACTGCGTGATCAACCGCGCCGTGCCGAATTTGATCGGAGTGTCGAACACGAGCAGGAGCATGGCCGGTGCTTCGTCCATCCCGGCGACCTGCGGCGGATAGGCGCAGTTTACGACGGCGGATTCGCCGGGCTCGAGCTCCGGAATCGGGACCGCGCTCCAGATGCGCTCGCCGTCGAGGTCGGAGCGGAGTCCGCCCGCGTAGAGGACCACGAGCGTATGCCCGACAAGGTCCTTGTGGAAATAGCCGTTGGTGAGCTTAATGGAGAAGAACTTGGAATCCTTCGGGGCGGGCGTGGCCGCGGCGAACTTGACGTACTGGTACACGCGCTTCACCTCGCGGAGCTTCGCGCTCTTCGTGCGGTCGGCGAAGATCACGCCGTTGTCGCAGAAATTGCCGTCGCCGGGGTTGTCGCCGAACATTCCGCCGAACGCGAGGGCGGACCCGGTGAACGGGGCGGCCTTGTACTTGCCATCCTCCTGACGCTCGGCGCGCATATCCTGATCGACCCAGTCCCAGATGCAGCCGCCGATGAGGTTCGGGTACTGTTCGAAGAGGTCGATGTATTCCTTGAAGTTGCCGAGGGCGTTGCCCATGCTGTGGGCGAACTCGCACACGAAGAACGGTCCGGTCTTCGCGCGGGTCTTTTCGGGGGCGGCCCAGTTCCAGTTCGCGTGCTCCTGATCGCCGCCGATCTTCTCGACGGAATCGACCGACGGGTACATGGTGCTGCCCATGTCGGTGAGGCCGGGGCGGTATCCGAGCTCGCAGGCGTGAATGAGGCGGGTCTCGTCGATCTTCTGCACGGCTTTCGAGGCGGCGACGAGGTTGGCGCACTCGCCCCAGCCGTTTTCGTTGCCGAGGCTCCAGATGATGATCGCCGGGTTGTTCTTGAGGCGGAGCACGTTGTTCAGGTTGCGCTCCACGTACGCCTGCGTCCACTTCGGATCTTCGGTGAGGACCTGGTGCGCGTGGCACTCGATGTTCGCCTCGGCGACCACGTACAGGCCGTACTTCGCGCAGAGCTCGTACCAGTAGGGGTCGTTCGGGTAGTGCGAGGTGCGGACGGTGTTGATGTTGTTCGCCTTCATGAGCTTGACGTCCTGTTCCATGACCTCGTGCGTGAGGGCGCGCCCGAGATCGGGATGCGTCTCGTGGCGGTTCACGCCCTTCAGGATGACTTCGCGTCCGTTCACCAACAGTTGGTCCTGCGGGCCGATCTCGACCGTGCGGAAGCCGATGTTCATGCTCAGGTCCTGCTTGTGGCGGTGGACGTCGCTTTCGATCCCGAGTTCAAGCCGGTACAGGTTCGGCGTTTCGGCGGTCCACGCCTTCACGTCCGGGAACCGGATGCCGTTCAGTTTGACGACCTTTTCCTCGCCGGGATTGAGGCGGAAGGGCAGGGAGAAGCTGTAGGCGAGCTCGCCGTCCGGAGCGTACAGGAGGCCGTACAGACGGCGGTCGTCGTCGATGCCGCCGTAGTTCTTGAGCGTGATCTCGCCGTCGAGCACGCCCGTCGTGTAGTCGGACTTGTCGAGCAGCGGACGGAGGAAGATGTCGCGGACGGCGACGTCCGGCGTGCGGAACAGCACCACGTCGCGGAAGATGCCGGAGAAGCGGAAGAAATCCTGATCCTCCAGGTAGGATCCGTCGCAGAAATGGTACACCTCGACCGCGATCGTGTTCCTGCCGGGGGTCAGATATTTCGTGAGGTTGAACTCGTCCGGGCTGAACGAATCCTCAGCATAGCCGACCTTCTCGCCGTTCACATACAGGTAGAACGCCGACGCCACGCCGTTCAGGCGCACGAAGACCTGGCTTTCATGGAGCCAGCCTTCCGGCAGGTCGAATTCGCGCACATACGAGCCGACCGGATTGCGCTCGAGGAACGACGTCTTTTGACGCGGCGGTTCCTTCGTCACGAACGGCGGATCGACCTTGAACGGATATTCCCAGCCGGAGTACAGCGGCGTGCCGTAGCCCTGGAGTTCCCATGTGGACGGCACCTTGATCGTGTTCCAGCCCGAAACGTCATAGTCCGGCTTGAAGAAATCGAGCGGGCGCGTCTCCGGCGTGAGGGAGAAATGGAACTTCCAGTCGCCGTTCAGGAGCATGGCGTCCTTCCCCTCCGGCACGATGCAGTCCGGGCGCATGGGCTCGGTGTTCACGTAGTTGATGCTCTGGTCCTCCCACTCGCGGACTTCGGCGCCGGCGGCGCGGAGGGTCTGGGCGGAAACGGCGGCGAGCAGCACGGCTGCCGCGGCGATATGGCGTTTATTCATGATCGGTACTCCGTTTGAATGCGTGAAAGGTCAGTCCATGTGGAACACGAGGCGGAGCGGACGCGAGCACGGCTCGTTGTCCGGTTTGCACTCCATGAGGTCGGCGTTGTAGTCCCACCACTTGCGGATGCATGCTTCCTCCTTCAGCGTCTCCGTGGTCTCGCCGGCGGTGAGGCGGCGCACGGCGAAGAGCATCAGCGTCTCCGGATCGTAGAAAATGGAGTAGTCTCGGATTCCGGCGAGCGTGTGCGCCTTCAGGACCTCGGGCCAGATCTCGTCGTGGCGGCGTTTGTATTCTTCGATCACGCCGGGTTTCAGCTTCATGACAAAGGCGGATTGCTCCATAGGGGGGCTCCTTGTTTCGTACATCGTTTTGTTCTTATTAAAGAATACTTGCATAAAATACCCCTTTATGCGAAAAAAGTCAAGTCGAAAGCGGACGAAATCGCGGAAAAGACGGCGGCACGGACGGATGAAAGCCCGATACGGAGCGTACAGATGCCGGTCGTTCGAACAGGGGAAAGCGTTTGCGGATGCCCCGAAACGAGCTTTTTTTCGGCGAAAAACCGTTTTTTTCGGCGTTCGGGCTTGCTTTTTTCGCGTTTTTGCTGTATAATACCAGTTAGGACACGCGCGTTTTGTCGTGGCGCGCCCCCTGCGGCCGCCCGTGCATGTCTCTCCCGAAAAAACGTTTAACTTTCAGCCAAAGAAAGACCGATACCATGAACATCAAGCATGCTTTGAAATCGGCAGCCGTCTCCCTGGCTCTCGCGATCGCTTCGATACCCGCGTTCTGCGCGGAATCCGTTACCTCCTACGTGCCGTCTGACGCCGCAGGCGCGCTGTACCTGAACACAGAAGCTTTGTTCGCCTCTCCGGCGTTCGGCTCCATCCTGAAGTCTTTCGACCTCGATCTGGACGAACTGCTCAAGTCCGCCGGGATCGAGGAGGATGACAGGAACGTCCAGCTTGTGGTCTTTGTTACGCCGGACCACCGCGGCGGACTGATCGCCAACACGAACGGCAAGTCCGACGAGTTCAAGAAGATCGTGACGGAGAACGAAAATTATACCGCCACGAAGGTCGAATTCGACGATGCGGAGGCCTACGAGATCAAGGACGAGGAGACTTCCACCCACCTCATCATGATGATCGTTTCCAAGGATCAGGTCCAGGCTCTTCTTTCCGACGACATGGATGCGAAGCCGGCGCTCTTCCCCGAAGTCGAGGCTCCGTCCGCGCTGGTGCGTTCTCTGAAGGCGGAGGACTCCATTTTTGCGCTCGCGCTTGACCGCGAGGGCTTCATGAAATTTCTCGACGGCGAGCTCAAGTCCAGCACGGAAGAAACCGCCGCCCAGTATGAGCAGTTCAAAGCGCTCGCGGAACAGGGGAAGGACCTGAAGAGTTTCATCTTCCGCATCGCGTCCGGCGCGGACAACTCCATCGACCTCTTCCTGACCTCCCGGTTCAACAACGCCGAGGCGCGCGGCGAGTTCGTGGAACAGATCGACACGCTGAAGAAGATGCTGACCCCGGCGGAAGGCGAAGAGGAGAACGCGAACGAGGCCGCCAAGCTCTTCGAAAAACTGAAGGTCGAGACGAAGGGCAACGACGCCGTGATCACCTTCAACATCTCCGAAGACTCCATCCTCGAAGCCATCCAGGCCGGAATGGCCGCCGCGGAGGGCGCGATGGAAGGCGGCGAAGCCGGAGAAAAGGCGCTTGATGGAGACGATGACACGCCGCCCGATTTCGAGGCCATGGTCCCGCTCGAGGAGACGCCGGACCCGGACGAGGATGGCATCGACGAGGAGGAGCGCGAGAAGCGCGTCCAGATGCGCGAGGCGGCCGTCCAGGCCCGCGAGGCGAAGATCGCCCAGCTCAAACTTGAGTACGAACAGAACGCCGCCGCCCGCGAGGAGGCGAAACGCGTCGCCAAGCTCAACAAGGAGATGTTCGGATACCTGAAGGAAAAGGACTGGGAAAACGCGTTCCGGATGATCGAAGAGGGCGCCGATGTGAACGGCAAGGATGAAAAGGGCCGCACGCCCGCGTTCTACTGCGTCGAAAACGGCAACCTCACCATCCTGAACAACCTCGACAGCGCCGGAAAGAGCAAGGTCGACCCGAACGCCGTGGACAATTCCGGCATGTCGCTGCTCCACTGCGCCGTGCTGAAGAAGCAGGAGGGGATCATCACCTACCTGCTGAAAGTCCGCGCCTGCACCCCGCGCACCCAGATCGAAAAGTCCGGCGCTTCTCCGCTGTACGACGCCGCCCGCATGGGCACGTATGACATGGTGAAGAGTCTCGTGAACTACGGCGCGGATCCGAACGTCGCCACGAAGGCCGGCCTCACCCCGCTGCATCAGGCCGCCGCGCGCGGCAACCTCGACATGGTCAAGGACCTGGTCCAGGCCGGCGCGGAAGTGAACGCCGTCGCGGAGAACGGCCGCACGCCGATCTTCTATGCCGCCGAACGCGGCAAGGCGTCCACCGTGAATTTCCTGCTCGAAAAGAAGGCCGAGGTCAACCTTGCCGACAAGAACGGCATCACCCCGCTCCATTGCGCCGCCTCCAGCGGAAACGTTGCGCTCGTGAAGTTCCTCGTGAGCAAGAAAGCCAACTTCGCCGCCACCGCGAACGACGGCACCACCGTCCTCATTGCCGGCGCGAAATATCCCGAGATCGTGAAGTTCCTCGCCGACAAGATGCCGAACGTGAACGGCGTCGACAAGGACGGCAACAGCGTGCTGCATCTCTGCGCCGCGACCGCCGACGAGGAGACCATCCGCAAGCTCCTGTACTACAGCGCCAAGGAGGACCTGCCGAACAAGAAGGGCGAGACCCCGATCCTGTTCGCCGCGCGCGCCGGAAACGTCGAGATGGTCAAGCGCCTGCTCGCAATGAACGTGAAGGTCACCCAGAAGATCGTGGACGAGGCCGCGAACGACGAGATCAAGGCGCTCCTCTCCGCCAAGCTGAAAAAATAAACGGTAACACCCCAAATCAGGTAAAACAATCGGGCTGTCCGGTCATGCCGGGCAGCCCGTTTTGCATTAAGGGGAGATTCTGTTTTCTTCTGTTTCCCGTCAGCGTTCGGGAGTGTCCTTTTTGACGCTATAGTTGAAAAACGGAAACACTGGAAGAAAGCCGTTTTTGTTGTAGTTCAGCAGGCCGATCTGGAACGGGCTTCCCTTTGAAGTGGTGTTGAACAGCCCGATCTGAACCGGATTTCCGTCCGAGGTATGATTGACCGCTCCGACCTGGAACCCCTCCTTCAATTTGAGGTTCAGAACGCCTAAATTCAGACATTCCCAAATGAGATCCCAATGATTCCCCGTGGATGATATTCCCGGATTGTACAAATTGTACGTGATCGCCCCGATCTGCGCGCCATGAACGGCGGCACTCAGGAGTCCCCCGATCTGGCAACCGGTTATTTCGGTTTCCCCGCCTTTGAACGCCAGATCCAGTCCGACCAGCTGCAGGCCGGCTCCCTCCTCTGTCCCGCCAAGTCTGCAAGCGCAAATGTCAACGCCGGTAAAATATTTTTGTCCGCCGATTGCTTCGAGGGAGATCCCGTTTGTGTCGCTCATGAAATCGATCGCATGGGTGGAAATGCCGTTCTGAGTACCAAAACCCTTGCGACCATAGAAATCCGGCTGATTGATTGCGCCGATTGAAATCCCGTAAAAATCTGTTCGATCCCCGCGGTAGGATCGCGGCCAGTCGGCAGGTAGCTTCGGCTCTGTAAAACCGTTTACCAGACCGCATGTCAAGCCGAAGTTTTTCCCAATAAACTCGTTTCCCAACTGAGCGAAAATCCCATACGAGTCTATGTTTCTTGACTCAAGCCCGATTGCAAGGCCATAAGTCGTAATCTCTTCTTCTCCAAATGGCAGCAAAGCTGGTTCAATGCTGAGCGGGGAGATCGGCACGCTGACCATTTCGCCATCGGCATTGACCACGTCGTGCCTGCACCCGGTGAACGCCGCGACTGTCAGGAAGACCGCGATGACCGTAAGAAAGATGTTTTGGTCCTTTTTTGTGTTCGACATGGTTTCAGGCCCTTTCCGGAGTTGCAGATAAAAAGGTTCGAACGATGTTCCTTCCCCTTATTATATCACGTATGACGCGAAAATACAAGTTGGAAACTATGAAAATTAGCAAAAAAAAGACGTATAAAGAAACTGAAAATCCAAGACATACCTTGCATAAAGGGAGAGTAAAACGGGCAGGCTTGATTATGCACTCAGTGCGCGGGGTAGGTGCGGCCACCAAAGATGGCGGTGCCGATGCGGACGATAGTCGCGCCCTCGGCGATGGCTTCGCGGAAGTCGCCGCTCATGCCCATGGAGAGTTCGGGCAACTTGATGGAGAATTCCTGTTCGAGCGCGTCACGCTGCGTGCGGAGCGCGGCGAACACGCGGTGCAGTGCGGCCTCGTCGGACCCGAGCGGGGC
Source organism: uncultured bacterium (assembly GCA_902762495.1). GTDB lineage: Bacteria > Verrucomicrobiota > Lentisphaeria > Victivallales > UBA1829 > UBA1732. The sequence continues at coordinate 34,411 of CACWOL010000008.1, forward strand.
CATGGTCATCAGCCCGCGCACCTGAATGCCGGGGAGCGCGAGCGCGGCCTCCAGCGAGGTGCGGAGGTCGTCGGCGGAACGGAATCCGGTCTTGTTCTCCTCGCCGGAATTGACCTCGAACAGGATGTTGACCGTTTTGCCGAGCGAATCCACGGCGGCGGAGATCTTCCGCACGAGTTTTTCGGAATCGATAGAATGTATCCAGCTCGCGAGCGCGGCGGCCTTCGCGGCCTTGTTCGACTGGAGCGAGCCGATCAGATGCCATTCGATCGTGCCGGGCAGGGCAGGGACCTTCGAAGCGAGCTCCTGCACGCGGTTCTCGCCGAAACACGTCTGGCCGCACGCAAACGCCTCGGCGACGTCTTCGGCGGGGAAGGTCTTCGAGACGGCGAGGAGACGGACGGAGCCCGCGGGGCGTCCGGCCGCGATTTCGGCGGCGGCGATCTGCTCCCGTACGGATTCGAGGTGGTCGCGGATGGTATTCATGTCAGAAATCGAACTCCATTTGATCGGAAGCGGGCTTTTCCTCCGGGGCTTTCTCTGCGGCGGGAGTCGGTTCCGGTTTCGCGGGCTTGGCGGCGGCGAAGAGATCATCGGGATCGTCGCAGGCGTCCTCGAACGCGCTTTCCGGCGCGATCTTGTCGAGGTCGCGGATGACGCTGCTCAAATCGAGCTTCGCGGCAAGCTCGCGGATGCGGCGGAAATCCGGCGCGGTGCGTTCGAGCATGGCGTCGGACCAGCATGCCCCCGCCGGAGGTTCGCGCAGCAGGCGGACCAGCGCCTGGTTTTTGCGGAGGTGTTCCGTGCCGTCGACAAGCTTGCGCCGGAGGTTTTCGTTGGCGACGGTGGCGGGATTCGCGAGGATGGCGTCGATGGAGCCGCATTCGGAAATGAGCTTGGCGGCGGTCTTCGGGCCGACGCCTTCGATGCCGGGGATGTTGTCCGCCGTGTCGCCGACGAGCGCGAGGTAGTCGATGATGCCGGACGGCGGCACGCCGAATTTTTCGAGCACAGCAGCTTCGTCGCGCAGTTCGAATCCGGTCCCGGCTCGGGACGGCACGAGCATCGCGACGCGGCCGTTGATGAGCTGGGCGAGGTCCTTGTCCGCCGAAATGATGCGGATTTCACGTTCGGAAAACGCGTTCGCGAGCGCGGAAATGAGGTCGTCCGCTTCCCACGCCTGCTGTTCGAAGAGCGGCCAGCCGAACGCACGGATCAGGTCGCGGATGATCGGGACCTGCGCGTTCAGGTCGGGCGGCGCGGGCGGACGGTTCGCCTTGTAGTCCGGGGCGAGCTCGAGCCTGTGCGCGGGTTTCCCGAGGTCGAAGACGAACGCGCCGTCGAATGCGTCGACGGGGTAGTCGGCGTGGAGCTTGAGCAGGAACTTCGCCATCGCGAAGACCGCGTTGGTGGGCGTACCGTCGTGCGACGTGAGCACGCGGACCGCGAAGTAGCCGCGGAAGATCTGCGCGTAGGAGTCGACCAGGATAAGGGAGCGCATGGGGGAATCGCCGGATGGGACGGAGGAAACGCTTTGTTTGAGGTTAAAACACCGGAGCGGGTGGCAGTCATCCGCTCCGGCAATAGCACAGATTTACTTTAAGTTCACGATGGACTTGTCGTAATCCGCGGGCGGGAAGTATCCGAGCAGGGTCATACAGGTGCCGGTGATGGAGCTGATGCCGAGACCGGAGTTCAGGTTGGCGGCGTCGTATTCGCCCTGGAATTCCGGGTCGAAGAGGATCGCCGGGACCGGGTTCAGCGAATGGCTGGTCTTGCGCTTCGGATTTCCGTTCGCGTCGAGCTTCACGGAGCCGTCCTTGGCGTGTTCGTACATGTCGTCGGCGTTGCCGTGGTCGGCGGTGACGAGCATGACGCCGCCGGCGGCCTTCACGCTGTTGTAGATGCGCTCCAGGCAGATGTCGAGCGCGCCCATGGAGGTCTGGACGGCCTGGTAGACGCCGGTGTGGCCGACCATGTCGCCGTTCGGGAAGTTGAGGCGGATGAACTGGAATTCGTTGTTGTCGATGGCCTGGCAGACGCGGTCGGTGATGATCGCGCACTGCATCCACGGGCGCTGTTCGAACGGGACGATGTCGGACGGGATCTCGATGTAGGTCTCGAGCGCTTCGTCGAACTTGCCGGTGCGGTTGCCGTTGAAGAAGTAGGTCACGTGTCCGTACTTCTGGGTTTCGCTGATGGCGAGCGACTTGATGCCGGTGGCGCAGAGGTATTCGCTGAGGGTGCGGTCGATCTCCGGCGGGTTTACGAGGAAGTGGTTCGGCACGTGCAGGTCGCCGTCGTATTCCATCATGCCGGCGTAGTACACGTTCGGGCGCGGGCCGCGGTCGAACTCGGTGAGCGTCTCGGCGTCGAACGTCTTGCTGATCTCGAGCGCGCGGTCGCCGCGGAAGTTGAAGAAGACCACCGCGTCGCCGTCGACGACCGGGCCGACCGGCGCGGAGCCGTCGTCGGAGATCACGAAGGGCGGGAGGTCCTGGTCGATCGCCTTGGTCTCGGCGCGGAGGGTCTCGACGGCCTCGTGGGCGGACTTGAAGTAGCGGCCCTTGCCGAGGACGTGCGTTTCCCAGCCCTTGCGGACCATGTCCCAGTTGGCGTTGTAGCGGTCCATGGTGATGACCATGCGTCCGCCGCCGGAGGCGATGCGGCAGTCGGTGCCGTTCGCGTTGAACTCCTTCAGCCAGGCTTCGAAGGGGTCGATGTAGTCGAGTGCGGAGGTCTCCGGCACGTCGCGGCCGTCGAGGAGCGCGTGGATGCGGATCTTCTTCACGCCTTCCTTCTTCGCCTGTTCGAGCATGCCCTTCAGGTGGTTGAGGTGGCTGTGGACGTTGCCGTCGGAGAAGAGGCCGATGAAGTGGAGCGTGCCGCCCTTCTTGGCCTGTTCGATCAGGGCTTTCCACGTGGCGCCCTCGAACATGCGTCCGCTTTCGATGGCGGCGGAGACGAGCTTCGCGCCCTGTTCGAACACGCGGCCGCAGCCCATGGCGTTGTGCCCGACTTCGCTGTTGCCCATGTCGGCGTCGCTGGGGAGGCCGACCGCGGTGCCGTGCGCCTTCAGCGTGGTCATCGGGAGGGTGGCCATCATCTTGTGGAGGAACGGCGTGTTGGAGTCGAGGACGGCGTCGCCTTCCTTGTACTTGCCGATGCCGACGCCGTCCATGATGACGAGGACGACCGGGCCGCGGCGGGTGTGGAACGATTCATTCTTTTTCAGCGCTTCGAGCATGGGAAAACTCCTGAAGGTTGGTGCGCCGCCGTTCGGTTTCGCGGCGGACGCGTTGTGTTTCGGTTGAAAATGTCATAACCTATTAATATACCACGCGAGGCGGGCCGATGCAAGCGGGAAGCCCGGAAGGAACGAAAAATGACAAAAAAAAGCGAATCGCGCTTGCATTTTCCGAAAAGGGATGTATCTTAAAAGGATAAAATTCGTTTTAATCCCCGAAACAGGAATGGAATTCAATGGAAAAAGAAACTAAAACCGCGATCATGCAGAAATACGCCCGCCACGAGGGTGATGTCGGATCCCCCGAGGTCCAGATTGCCGTGCTTAGCACCAAGATCGCCGAACTCACCGATCACATGCGTTCTCACAAGAAGGACAACAGCTCCCGCTTCGGCCTCATGGCCATGGTCAACCGCCGCAAACGCCTGCTGAAGTACCTCTCCAAAGAGAACCACGAGCGCTATCTCTCCCTCGCCGCCGAACTCGGTATCCGCGGCCAGAAGTGACAGCACGCTGCTCTTTGAATCGACACGCGAAAATGGTTGCGTTCCCGGCATGAACCCGGGGATGCGGCCATTTTGTGTATTATAACCCTTAACCGAAACGTTTTGCCGCGCACAAACCCGGCTGGTCTTTCAGCTGAAGCGGGGCAGACAACCAATCCAAACCGCCGACAGGAGCCACGCTCACTTGCTCCGTTCAACGCCATGCGTGAAACGAAGCGACCGCGAGCCCTGAAACTGAATGGATGCACCTTTCTCCGGCGGCCGGTGTGGAATTGACGTTATCAGCTCCCGACATGGACAGCAATCCAGGTCCGGGCGCGGAGGCTGATACCGCGGTTCCACGCGGGCAACCAGACCGATAATCCATTCGGGGACATGCAGGCTCCTGAGGCAACAACCACCTCAAGGAGGTACCACATGCTGGAAGAGATTTCAGTCAAAATCAACATCGGACCGGGCCGCGACCTCACGCTGGCAGCCGGTAAGCTCGCTCACCTCGCCAACGGCTCCTGCACGGTCCGTCAGGGCGACACCATCGTCTTCTCCGCCGCCTGTTCCGGCGAAGCCAAGAAAGGTCAGGACTTCTTCCCGCTGCAGGTCGACTACCGCGAGAAGTATTCCGCGGCCGGCAAGTTCCCCGGCGGCTACATCAAACGCGAAGGCCGTCCCAGCGACAAGGAGATCCTGATCTGCCGCATGGCCGACCGCCCGATCCGTCCGCTCTTCCCCGAAGGCTTCTTCGATGAAGTCCAGGTCTGCGGCCTGTTGCTCTCCGCAGACGGCGTGAACGAGGGCGACGTCCTCTCCATGCTCGGCGCGTCCACCGCGCTCGTGCTTTCCGACCTGCCGTTCCAGGGCCCGATCGGCGCCGTCCGCGTCGGCTGCATCGACGGCGAGTTCGTCGCGAACCCGACGATCCAGGAAATGGAAAAGAGCACGCTCGAGCTCGTGTACGCCGGTCTGCCGGACAAGGTCATCATGATCGAAGGCGAAGCGAAGGAATGCTCCGAGGAAACGCTCGAAAAGGCGATGATCTTCGCCAACGAGATCGTGAAGAAGCAGTGCGAAGCCCAGCTCGAACTCGCCGCCAAGGTCGGCCGCCCGAAGAAGGAGCCCACGCTCCACCTCGTCCCGGAAGACTTCAACGCCGCCATGATCGCGCTCATCTCCGACAAGATCGAGGCCGCGTGCCTCGTCCCCGGCAAGGAAGACCGTGAAAAAGGCCTCTCCGCCCTGAAGGAACTCTGTGCCGAACAGCTCAAGGAACAGTTCCTCGAAGCCTACGGCGAAGAGGATTTCAACTTCTACCTCGGCATGGCGTTCGACAAGTACGTTCGCGCCACCATCCGCAAGGCGATCCTCGAGAAGGGCTACCGCCCCGACGGACGCGGTGTGACCCAGATCCGCCCGCTCTCCGCCGAAGTCGGCGTGCTCCCCGTCGTCCACGGCAGCGCGCTCTTCCAGCGCGGCGAGACCCAGGCGCTCGTGATCGCCACCCTCGGCGGCCCGAAGGACGCCCAGGAATCCGACAAGATCTACGGCGGCACCAACGTCAAGAAATTCTACCTGCACTACAACTTCCCGAACTACAGCACGGGCGAAACCGGCCGCATCGCCGGCCCCGGCCGCCGCGAGATCGGACACGGCAACCTCGCCGAACGCTCCGTCGCGCAGGTCGTGCCGAAGGACTTCCCGTACACCGTCCGCTGCGTCTCCGAGATCATGGCGTCGAACGGCTCCACCTCCATGGCGTCCGTCTGCGGCGCCACGCTCGCCCTGATGGACGCCGGCGTGCCGATCAAGTCCCCAGTCGTGGGCATCTCCTGCGGCCTCGTGACCGACGACACCGGCAAGGAACTTCTCCTCACCGACATCATCGGCGCGGAAGACCACTTCGGCGACATGGACTTCAAGGTCTGCGGCACCGAGGAAGGCATCACCGGATTCCAGCTCGACCTGAAGCTCCCCGGCATCCCGATCGCCACGCTCGCACGCGCCATGCAGCAGAACAAGGCCGCGCGCGCCGAGATCCACAAGGTCGTCCGCGACTGCATCGCCGCGCCGCGTCCCGAGGTCAGCCCGCGCGCTCCGCAGATGGAAGTCATCCACATCAATCCGGACAAGATCGGCGCCCTCATCGGCACCGGCGGCAAGAACATCAAGGAGATCACCGAATCCACGCAGTCGCAGGTCGACATCGCGGACGACGGCTCCGTCAGCATCCTCGCCGGCAACAAGGAGATCCTCGAAGAGGTCAAGCGCAAGATCCAGTTCTACACCGCCGAGGCCGAGATCGGCAAGATCTACCGCGGCGTCGTCAAGACCGTCAAGGACTTCGGCGCGTTCGTCGAGATCCTGCCCGGTCAGGACGGCCTGCTGCACATCTCCGAGATGGCGAACTACCGCGTCGCGAACGTCACCGACATCTGCAAGGAAGGCGACATCGTGAGCGTGAAGGTCGTCGACATCGACCGCAGCGGCAAGATCCGTCTCAGCCGCAAGGCCGCCCTCGAAGAGCTCGACGGCAAGAAGCAGTAAAACAGATTCGCAAAGCTCTTGCGATTTCACGGGACCGGAACTCTGTTGAGGATTCCGGCCCCTTCATTTTTGTTCGGAAACCGATTTGACTTTTTCCTGTTCCGGTCGTAAATTATAGATATTGAATCGAAAAGATTCTTTTTAATCAGGAGGCAGACAATGTGCCAGCTCGACAGGATCCGGAGTTTGAGGAGCGAGATTTATGAGATCGCCAGGAAGCACAAGGCCGGCAAGGTCTATGTGTTCGGTTCCTGCGCCCGGATGGAGGAAACGCCCGACAGTGACGTCGATTTCATTGCCGAGTTTCAGCCGCACTCTTCCCTGTTCGATCTCGGCGGTTTGCAGTACGACCTGCAAAAACTGCTCGGATGCAAAGTCGACCTGATTCCGGAAGATTCTCTGACCGAAGACGCCTTCGCGGCCAATGTCAGAAAGGACATGGTCCTGTTATGACAAGTGACCGCGACAGAATCGAACACATGATTCAGGGTATTGCCCGCATTGAGGATGCGATGAAGAATGTTTCGAAAGAGGAATTCTTTCGATCAAGGCTTCTGCTGGATGCCATGTCCTTCAATTTCGCGATCCTCGGGGAAGCCGCCAATAAGGTTTCCGATGCGCTTCAGGCAAAACACCCGGAAATCCCCTGGGGCGACATCATCGGGATGAGAAACATCCTGATTCATGATTATGTAAGGCCCCGTCCGGAGTATATGTGGGATGCCTACCGGAACGATTTGGCTCCGTTGAAACAGCATCTTTTGGAAATTCTGAAAGAGCTTTGAGTATATTTGCAGAGGGGGTATGCGTAAACGAGATATCCCGCCCTCGCAGAACGGCAAAAGAAGGATGCAATACGATGAAATTCAAATCCCGTCTGCCCATGTTTCTGCTGACCGGCATGTTTCTGCTGCTGTCGTTATTCGCGTCGTCGTGTTATTATTCCTGGTCCATGTCGGGCGAGGGCTACGAGGGCGGCCATGTTTATTTTGTGAGGGTGCCCGGGCGATGCGTGGATTACGATTATTTCGAATCGCAGGATCCGCTGGATTACCTGAAGAAAACGGATTTGCTGTATGCATATGATCCGGATTTTTCCGGATATGAGGTGTCAAGCGAGCGGTATCAGGCCAGTTTGGAAACGTATGAGGAGTTGAACTCGCAGGGGTATTCGATCGGCGGCAAAGGCGACGGCATGATCTGGGACAGGGAGGAAAGAAAAGTGATCCGTTTCGCGCTTCCTCCGGGGTCCTTGTTCCGCGTGACGCATTTCCGGTGGAATATGGACACGGAGACGAAGATTTATGCCGATGTCTTAAACGGTCCTTTGGCCGGAAAAGAGATCGAGGTGCACGGATTCGGGCGGCATTATTTTTACAGCGGAGGGATAAAGGATTTGTTCGAGTATCCGGACGGGAGAACGCTGCCCTTCTGGCAGGAAGTCGACCAGTATGGACAGGCTTTCCTTGACCCGGATGTCGTGCAGGACCTGGGCAGGCTTTCGGACAAGGAACTGAAGGCGAAAGGGCTTTGGCTGGAACCGGGCACGGAGGCGGCGAAAGCCGTCGTAAAACAGCTCCCGGAGGGGATCGACCTTGAGCGGTTGCAGAAAGACGCGGAACGGAACGACGTTGCCGCGCTGATTCAGCTGGGCAAGCTCTATTACGAGGGCGCCGGAGTCAGGAGAGACCGTGCCATGGCTGAGTATTTGTTTCAGAAAGGCGCCGCACTGGGAAGCAGTGAGGCCGAAATCCGGCTGGCCATTGTCCGCGCGGGTGATTTTTGGGGAACGCATAGGGCGGAGGTTGAAGATGTCTTCCGGAAACACGCGGAACAGGGCGAAGTCGAAGCGCAGTTCTGCCTTGGGCTCCTGCTGGGTTACAAAGGAAACAGGAACAGATGGAATCCCGATTCGGTCCTGTGGTATCAGAAAGCCGCCGATCAGGGGGATGTGCGGTCGATGCGGGCGCTCGGGATGATTTATGCGACGAGCGAACGACCGGAAATGGCCGCGGAATGGTTCCGGAAAGCGGCGGAGCTCGGCGATTTCGCCGCCCAGCGCAATCTGGGGTATCTGTACCTTCACGGCGAAGGCGTGAAAAAGGATGCAGTCGAGGCGCGGAAGTGGCTGGAAAATGCCGCCGCCCAGGGCGACGCATACGCAGAGGATTTGCTGAAGGCTTTGAAGGAATAAAACGCGGAAACCATCTTTTTTCTTCTTTTTCGCGTTTTACGTCTTGAATTAAACGCGATGCGTTGTATATTATGATCTGAAAAGGAGCAAATCATGATTGCGAGCTACAAATGCAAGGAAACGCGGAAGCTGAAAGCGGAAGGTACAAGCAGGAAGTTCCGTTCAATCGAACGGGCAACCTTGCGCAAACTGGATATGCTTGATGCCATAGTGAATCTTGAAACGCTCAGAATTCCGCCCAGCAACCATTTTGAGGCGTTGCATGGCGAACGTGAAGGGCAATACAGCATTCGCATCAACTCGCAGTGGCGGATTTGCTTCACATGGCATGACGGAAATGTTCATGACGTTGAAATCGTCGACTATCATTAAGGAGGTGCGATTATGATCCGGACTAAAAATCTGATTCATCCCGGCGAAATCCTCATGGAGGAATTCTTGAAGCCGATGAACATTACACAAAATAAGCTCGCGATGGACATTCATGTCCCTGCGCCGCGGATTTACGCCATCGCAAGAGGCACACGGGCGATTACCGCCGATACGGCATTGCGTCTGGGAAAATACTTGGGGACGGGGCCGGAGTTCTGGCTCAACCTTCAGAACAATTATGATTTGTGTGTTGCCGCTGCGAAAGCCCAAAAGGAAATTGAGGCTATTCCTGAATTTGCGTGCAACTGAACTTCATGGAGGCGGAATAAGCTCGCATTGATGCCATTCCGCCCCCCCCGTGCCCGAGCGTAGCCGGGCACAACTCAAGTCAAGGACTTGTCCTTGTGTCGAGGTCGATGAGCTCGTACTGGTCGGTGCCGAATCCGATCTTCACGGCGTGGTCCACGGTGACGCGCCAGCGGGTGTTGCCGTGGGCGTCGTCGAAGATGTCGTGTCCGTGCCCGCAATTGTCCATCCAGGAACCCTGCATGCGTGGCATCTTGTTGCAGAGGTCGCAGCAGGCCACGTCGAGCGCGACGGGGTCGAATCCGGCGAGCATGCCGATGTCGGGGATGATCGGGGCATCGTTTTCGGAATGGCAGTCGCAGTTCGGCGAGACGTCGCAGATGAGGCTGATGTGGAAACTCGGCTTGCCGTTCACGACGGCGGCGGCGTATTCGGCCATTTTCTCGTCGAGCGGCTCGGTGGACTTCGCCATGGAGGCGTGGATGGCATCGACGGGGCACACGCTCAGGCAGCGTCCGCATCCGGCGCAGGCTTCGCGGTCGAGGGACATCTTCTTGGCGGCGTCGTCGAAGTGCAGGGCGTTGTTCGCGCACTGTTTAAAACACATTTTGCAGCCGATGCAGAGGTCGCGGTCGAGTTCCGCCTTGCCGTCGCTGTGCATGGCCATTTTGCCCGCGCGCGAGGCGCAGCCCATGGCGAGGTTCTTGATCGCGCCGCCCATGCCGGTCAGCTCGTGGCCCTTGAAATGGTTCAGCGTGATGATCACGTCCGCGTCGGAGATGGCGCGGCCGATCTTCGCGGTCTTGAAGTGGACGCCGTTCGGGACGGGGAGTTCGACCTCGTCGTTGCCCTTCAGCCCGTCGCCGATGATCACGTGGCAGCCCGTGGTGAGCGGGCCGAATCCGTTGAGGTCGGCGGTCTCGAGGTGCTCCAGCGCGTTCTTGCGGTAGCCCGGGTAGAGCGTGTTGCAGTCGGTCAGGAACGGCTTTCCGCCGCGCTGCTTCACGAAATCGGCGACGACCTTCGCGTAGTTCGGGCGCAGGAACGCCAGGTTGCCGAGCTCGCCGAAGTGCATTTTGATCGCGACGAACTTGTCGCGCAGGTCGAGCGTCTCGAATCCGGCTTTCGCCATCAGGTTGTGGAGTTTGTCGGGCAGGGGCGCGCCATACATTTTCGTACGGAAGTTGCAGAAATAGATTTTTTCGGGCATGCTGGACTCCTTAATCGTGCTGGGAGTGAAGAGAGATTGTGAAAAGATGAAGATACAATAGCACGCCGCGGGCGAAAATCAAATCCATAACCGGAAAAACGCGCCGCAAAATCAGGAAAAACACGAACCAATCCGCTCCGAAGAGGTCGAATGTTGGCGGGAAAAAAAGAAAGCGAACGTTAGGTTTCTCTTTTTGTCTGTGCGCCTCGCGGTAACCACGCCGATGAGGTGATCTTCCCTGATACACTACATCTCTTACCGTTCGCGTCTCAGCGGTAATACAAAGAAATCTTCCCCTCAATATGAACTACCTGGTCTACGCGTCTCGCGGTAAAGTATAAAGGAAGTGTCGAGCGTAGCGAGCTTACCGAGGCGGCGAAGCCGCCCCCAGCGAAGCGTGAATGTACCGCATTACCTGAAAAATTTTTGCCGTGCGCGTCTCGTGGTAAAGAAAGGCTGATCCATAACTCTAATTCCTCTTCTGCTCGCGTCTCGCGGTAAAATGAACCTGATGCCGAGCGTGAGCGAGTTTACCACGGCGGCGAAGCCGCCCCCAGCGAAGCGTGGACGCAACGCGTCCTTTTATTTCCCCTCAAAACTGGTTTTTTACTAAAAAAAGCAGAAAAACCGTTTGATTTTTCTCCGTTCGCGTGTAAATTGTGTTTTGGAATCGCTTTCCTGACCAACGGGAATCCGGTTTCAAGCTCATTTCAGCCGTATTTCAATCAAAAGTACACGAAAACCGACCAAGTTTGCTATTAATCTTTTGATCCAGAGCTCGAAATACCAGCAGGAGCATTGTGTCTCCGTTTCTGCTGGGCGTTTCTCTGTCGTCTCTGGATCGGGTTCTTGGTCGGACCCTCGTGTACTCGCATGGGGAAGCGTCCGGCTTTTTTTGTGCTCAACCGTCAAGAATCTGAACTTGACCTCCGCCATTTGAACCGGTCGTTTCCTCGCGCATAAGATCGCATCCCCCACACAAAAAATATAGCGAGGTAAAAGATGAGTTCAAAAAAAGAATCTGATTTCGATGCCATGGACTTTTGGCAAAAACACAACCGTAATGTTCAGTTAAAGCGAAACGCAGATGCTGCAAAACGTAGTGCTGATGCTGCGGAAGAAGTTGCCCGTGCAAAAAAAGAACAGGCATTGCAGGCAAAACTTGATCGGGAGGCAAATGATCTGCATAGAGCAAAAATGGAGGAATTCGCAAGAGCGGAAAAAGAAGCAAATGATCTGCATAGAGCAAAAATGGAAGAATTAGCGAAGCAAGAACGAGAAGCCAAAGAATTTTCAAAACAACAGCAACTCAAACTGTATGATGTTTCATGTCAAATTGATGATTTGGAAAAACAGAATACCGCCATAGAACGAATTCGGCTTTTCTATGAAATAAATGCAGAATTTGAAAGGATCGTACATGCCGCGATAGAAGACCTGCAATATCGTAAATTATACACGCAAACAAAAGCGGCCTTGAAGAAAGAAGAAACGATTATATCCCGCGATTTTAGCAAAGAATTGTCCCTTTATCTTAAAATTGAGGAACTTGAACAATTGCGGATGGATTTGTTTGGTGCAAAACAAAACATACGATCATTTGATGAGTTGCATTTATCTAAACGACTGCTTACGGAAAGGCAAAAAGCATCCAAGGAAATGCCAGATTGGTCATTGAATACGGATGAGATATTTTCCCTGCAAAAAAGTATTGATAGATTTTATATCTCCGTTGCAAATCTAAAATGGTTTTGGGAGTTTTTTTCCAATAGCGGTTTCCTGGAATCTATTTCCATGTTTCAAAGCATGTTGTTTTTGTTTTATAAATTGGATGAAACAATCATACAGAGTAAAGAATGGCAAGATATAAGCATTGTGGGGCCTACCGAGGATGAATTCGAAGCATTTTGCAGGTTTTGTGTTGAACTTATTCAAAAGAATTATGATTATGCAGATACAGTTCTTCAAATCATGGAAAATATTGATTCTCCGGAAGCGGAGGAGACCATTGAAAAGATTAAAGACCTGCAAAGGAAAAAACTGCTTGAAGTGCTGAAACACAAACAGGAGGAGGAACAAGAGGAACAGAAGAAAGAAAAAGTGTTAAAAAATGAGATACAGAAAAAAATAAATGAAAAACATACAGAAAGTAATATCTGTGGTTGTTTGGGTGTTCTATTATTGATTACCGGTTTTTGTCTGCTCCCCGTAAATGTAATAATTTCTGTTATTTGTATTTTCTTGGGAGTGGGGGGAGTCGCTGCGAGTCATGATGCCAGCAAACAATTGAAGCAGTTGAAAGACGATGCAAAAAAACAGGAGAAATAAGTATGCCGAGAAAATACATACTTAATGATAGTCTGTTAATCAATCATGAATGGACACGGAAGAATCCTGAGGACAACGGATATCGGACCGCGACACCGAATCTAATTGATGAGGTTGAGGATTCTGTTCAACGTGACCCCAAATATAAAAAATATGGGAAGGAATTAGACCTTTATTTGGGGGCAGAAAAGCATCATGCAAATATAAATCGGGACATAGTGATTCATAAAATACTATTGATAGATTACACGAACTCCACGAATCTCAAAATGTACGGAAAAAAAGGAACCTCTGTTTTTTCTCTGGCGGACAAAATCGTGGCACGTGGAGATGAGCTGGATCAAATGATTCGAGATGGTTGCCCGGATGCCGTGAAAATAATCGCCGGATTCGAGACAGTAAATTTGTTTTCCTTTGCGACAAAGTATTGCTGTTACCATAACACAATCTGCTATGGAAGAGATGACTATTCAATCTATGACAATATTGTTGCGCGAATGATCCCATTTTATCTCAAAGTTAGGCCGAGTTTTATTTCCGATTGCAGAAACACTCAAAACTATCTTGAGTACAAAAAAATCATTGACACATTAATTGCAGTTTATGATTTACAGGGTATTCCCAATATTAGGCGGAAAATAGATCATTTCCTGTGGTATCAGGACAAACAGAAGGACAACGAATAATCTTGTCGCTTCGCCGGGGGCGCGCATCCGCGCGCCTCGGTAAGCTCGCCTGCGCTCGACATGTTATTATTACCGCGGAGGCGCGAATGGCTGTTTTTTTTTGATTGGGGAAGGAGCTTGTTTCCCTGACCGCGAGGCGCGAACGACGGAAGATTTTAAATAGCGGAAAAACTATCCGTGTACTGGATCAGCACACGCTGTGTGTCAGTCTGCGTCGTTGTATTTCTTCATGAAGTCTTCGTGTTCGGAGGCGAGGCGTTCCCATTCGACGGTGGCCTCGGCGATGTCGTAGTCGAGCGCCTTGCGGCGTTTCTGGAGCGCGGCGAAATCGGTTTGCGGCGTGGCTTCCATGAGCTGCCTGTCGATCTCCGCCTTCTCGTTTTCGGCGTCCTCGATGATCTTCTCGCACTTCGCCAGGCCGCGTTCGATGCGGCGTTTTTCGGGGAGCAGGGCGTTGCGTTTCGCGGCCTTCTCGCGGCGGCGGTCCTTGCCCGCGGTCTGCGGCTGGGGCTGGGACGGCGTGCCGGAATTCGAGCTTGAATCTGAAGCCGAGGCGGACGAAGCGGACGAAGACGCCTTGTTCTGCTGATTGTTTCCGGCGGGCGCGTTCGCGGCCTCCTCCTCGGCGAGCTTTTCCTTGTAGTAGTCGAAGTTGCCGAAGAAACGTTTCACGCGGTCGTGGCGCATTTCGAGGATGGTGGTGGCGGTGCCGCGGATGAATTCGAGGTCGTGGCTGACGAAGCAGACCGTGCCCTTGTAGTTCATGATGGCGCCCTGGAGAGCCTCGCGCGCGGCGATGTCGAGGTGCGTGGTCGGTTCGTCGAGGATGAGCAGGTTCGGCGGGTTCACAAAGATGCGCGCGAAGCAGAGGCGGATCTTTTCGCCGCCGGACAGCACCTTGCACTGCTTCATGGCGTCGTCGCCGGAGAACCCGAACGCGCCGAGGATCTCGCGGATGCGCGAGGGCGGGGTGTCGCCGGGCGCGGCGTGCTTCACGACGTCGTACGCGGCCTCCTCGGCGGGCAGGAGTTCGGCGAATTCCTGCGCCTGGTATCCGATCACGACGTTGTGCCCGAGGCGTGCGCGGCCGGAAGTCGGGGCGAGCGTGCCTGCGATGATGCGGAGGAGCGTGGTCTTGCCCATGCCGTTGTAGCCCACGATGCCGAGCTTGTCGCCGTTGTTGACCGTGAACGAGACGTCGCGGAAGACGAAGCGCGCGCCGTCGTAGGAGTGGGAGACGTTTTCGACGGCGCAGACCTCGGCGCCGCAGCGCGGGGGCTCGGGGATGCGGATGCGCCCCTGGAAATGAAGCTGTTCGGGCAGTTCCTCGGTCTCGATTTTGTCGAGCATCTTGATCCACATCTGGACCTGTGCGGCCTTGCTCGCCTTGTAGCGGAAACGTTCGATGTTCTCCTTCAGCTTGTCGCGGCGCTTTTCGGTGTTCTTGCGGGCGGCCTCGGCGAGCGCGGATCGCGTTTCGCGTTCGACCACGTACTTGCTGTAGCTTCCGGAATAACGCGTCGCCTTGCCGCCGTTGATCTCGAGCGTGACGTTCGTGAGGGAGTTGAGCAGGAAACGGTCGTGGGAGATGAGGAGGAGGGTGCCTGTGTAGACGCGCAGGCGGCGCTGAAGCCATTCCACTGCGGGGATGTCGAGGTAGTTGGAGGGTTCGTCGAGGAGCAGGATGTCCGGTTCGGAGAGCAGGACGCGCGCCATGGAGGCGCGCATCTGCCAGCCGCCGGAAAACGAGTTCAGCGGCTTGTGGAAGACGTCCTCGTCGAACCCGAGTCCGGCGAGCGCGGCTTCGGCGCGGTGCCCGGAATCGTAGCCGCCGAGGTGTTCGTAGGTGGTCTGCAGGTGGCCGAACTCGTCGAGCAGCTGGCGGTTGGCGGGATCGGTCTCGAGGGCGCGTTCGACCTCCGCGAGGCGCGCCTGAATGAGCGGGAGTTCGCCCGTGGCGGCGACGTAGGACAGCACGTCCTCCTGCTTGTCGGAAAGGTCGATCTGCTGGCGGAGGATGCCGATGCGGAGGCGTTCCGGGATCAGGATCTCGCCCTTGTCGGGCGGGAGCTCGCCGAGGATCATGCTGAAGACGGTGGTCTTGCCCGCGCCGTTGGGGCCGACCATGCCGACGCGCTCGCCCTGATTGATGCGGAACGAGGCGTTGTCAAGGATCGCCTTGCCGCCCAGGAGCTTGGTGACGTTCTGGAAATCGATCATGGGGCCGTCTTCGTCGTTTCAGCGGGAAACATCGGAACCGTTTTGTTCTCCGCGCCTTACTCGGCTCCCTCGGCCTCGCCCTTCAGCATTTTGCCGCGGATGCGGCGGCGTTCGAGCGAGGTGAGGTATTTCTTGCGGAGGCGGATGTTGAGCGGGGTGACCTCGACGTATTCGTCGTCTTCGATGTATTCAAGCGCTTCCTCGAGCGAGAGCTTCGCGGCGGGCGCGATCTTGAGGTTGCGGTCGGAGCCGGCGGCGCGCATGTTGGTGAGCTTCTTCGCCTTCTGGAGGTTGACCTCCAGGTCGTCGTCGGTGCAGTGGGAGCCGACGATCATGCCTTCGTAAGTCTCCACGCCGGGGTCGATGAAGAAAGTGCCGCGGAGCTGGAGGGCATCGATGGCGTAGGCTTCCGCCTTGCCACGTCCCATGCTGACCATCACGCCGTTCGTGCGGCTGGGTACGTCGCCCTTCATGGGCTCGTAGTGGTCGAAGCGGTGGGAGATGATGGCTTCGCCGGCGGTGGCGGTCATGACCTTGCTGCGGAGGCCGATGATGCCGCGCGTGGGGATCATGAACTCGAGCAGCTGGCGCGAACCGTGCTGCTCCATCTTCATCATCTCGCCGCGGCGGAGACCGACGATCTCGATGACCTTTCCGGCGGCGGTGCCGTCGACGTCGACCGTAAGCTCCTCAATCGGCTCGTTCTTCACGCCGTCGATCTCCTTGATGATGACGTGCGGCTTGGTGATGGTGAGCTCGTAGCCCTCGCGGCGCATGGTCTCGATGAGGATCGCGAGATGGAGCACGCCGCGCCCGCTGACCTTGAAGCTGTCGCTTTCGCCCTCCTCCACGCGCAGCGCCACGTCGCGCTCGGCTTCCTTCAGGAGGCGTTCGCGGATGTGACGGCTGCTGATGAACTTGCCTTCCTGGCCGAAGAACGGGGAGTCGTTCACGCGGAACATCATGGACAGGGTGGGCTCGTCGATGGAGATCGGGGGCAGGGCCTCGGGCGCGGAGGCGTCGGCGATGGTGTCGCCGATGTCGATGTGCTCGACGCCGACGAGGGCGCAGAGGTCGCCGCACGGGACCTCGCGGACCTCCTTGCGGGAGATGCCTTCGAATACGAAGAGCTGCTTGACCGAGGTCTGATAGGTCTGGCCGTCGCGCTTGATCTGGCAGAGCGGCTTGTCGAGGGAGAGCGTGCCGCGGTGGACGCGGCCGATGCCGATGCGGCCCACGTAGTCGTTGTAGTCGAGCGTGGTGATCTGGATTTGCGCGGGTCCCTCGTTGAAGGGCGGCGGCGGGATGTGGTCGATGATCGCGTCCATGAGCGGGAGGATGGAGTCGCGGGAGCCTTTTTCGAGGTCGGTGGTGGCCCAGCCGTCGCGTCCGCTGGCGTAGAGCACGGGGAACTCGAGCTGTTCCTCGGTGGCGTCGAGGTCGATGAAGAGGTCGTAGACGGCATTAAGGACTTCCTGCGGGCGGGCGTCGGGACGATCAATCTTGTTGATGATCACGATGGGGCGGAGCTTGAGCTTCAGCGCCTTGTCCAGCACGAAACGCGTCTGGGGCAGGGGGCCCTCCGCGCTGTCGACCAGCAGCAGGACGCCGTCCGCCATGTTCAGGACGCGTTCCACCTGGCCGCCGAAATCGCTGTGGCCGGGAGTGTCGATGATATTGATCTTGGTGTCGCGGTAGTTCACGCTGATGTTTTTCGCGAGGATCGTGATGCCGCGTTCGCGTTCGAGTTCGTTGCTGTCGAGGAAGCAGGTGTGCATTTCCTGGTTCTCGCGGAAGAGCTTGGCCTGACGGATGATCTCGTCGACGAGCGTGGTCTTGCCGTGGTCGACGTGCGCGATGATTGCGATGTTTCGGATGTTCTGCATAAGGATTCGTGGTTGTGAAAGTCTTTGGAAAACAAGTATAAACTATAATATAGCACAGTTTCTATAAAATTGCAATACGCGTGCGAACGATTCCGGCAGGAATTCAAGGGAGAATTTGAGAAAAAAGAGACCCGGAACTCCGTGAAAGGAATTCCGGGCCGAAAGATGGTTTCTGCCGTGAAAAAAGCTGGAGCAGACTTCTACGATTACTGGAGGGAGGCGAGCCACTCGGCGACGGCGTCGGCGGAGCCGCCTTCGGTCTTGATCTCCTCCTCGTAGACCTCGCAGATCATGGCGGAGAGGTGTTCCATGTCGATCTTCTTGCCGGAGAGGTCGCTGACGACTTTCAGGAGGTCGTGCTTGTTGAAGGTGTAGTTATTGGCGGCGACGAGGTCGGCGATCTCCTTGGCGGAGGCGGCGCGGCCGATGGCGTCACGGAATTCGTCGTCGGACATGAGGCGGACACAGAATGCTTTTGCGAGTTCAACAGACATGGTAAGATCCTTTCAATGGGGTGTTGATTGTTTAGCCGTATGAGATACAATAGCACGGAACATGCGAAAAATCAACGCGGAAACGGAAAAACAGCCGAAAAATGAGGGAAACAGCCGGAGTGTTTCCGGCACGGATCACAGCGGGTCGACCGAGCCGTCGGACGCGTGCTTGTCCAGATAGTCGCGGATGGTGCGCGCGAACTCGACGCCGATGCCGCTGACGCGGGAGGCGATCTCCTCCGCCGTGGCGTTCCTAAGCGCGCGGACGGATCCGAATTCGCGCAGGAGCGCGGCTTTTCTCGCCTCGCCGATGCCCTCGATCTCGTCCAGCAGGGAATCTCGAATCGTTTTTAATCTGAGCTCGCGGTGGTAGGTGATGGCAAACCGGTGCGCCTCGTCGCGGACCGCCTGCAGGAGCTTGACCGCGGCGCTGTCCAGCGGCAGGCGGATGGACTCGGATTCGCCGGGGATGAAGACTTCCTCGTGTTTTTTCGCGAGGCCGATGATCGGGAACGGCGGACAATGAATGGCGACTAGGGCGTCGAGCGCGCTGGAGAGCTGGCCCTTGCCGCCGTCGACCATGAGCAGGTCGGGCAGGGGGCGGCTTTCCTCCATGAGGCGGGTGAAATGCCGCGTGACGGCCTCCTTCATCATGGCGAAGTCGTTCGGTCCCTCGACCGTGCGGATGCGGAACCGGCGGTATTTCTTCTTGTCGGGGCGGCCGCCTGTGAAATGCACCATGCTCGCGACGGCGAGCGTGCCGGAGATGTTCGAGATGTCGAAGCACTCGATGTTTTCGGGGAGGACGGGGAGACAGAGCTCCTCGCCGAGCTCCTTCACCGCGCCTTCGCCCGCCACGAGCGAGGGAATCTGCACGTTCGCGAGGTTGCGGCGGCGTCCGGCGTAGAGACAGTCGAGGTTGTCGGCGACGTCGCGGAGATTGGCGGCCTTCTCGAACTGCTGTTTCGCGGCGGCCTCGGTCATGCGCTGTTTCAGGATCGCGGCGACCTCGCCGATGTGGCCGTTCAGCACGTCGATCAGCTTCTTCACGCGCTCGTCGTATTCCTCCTTCGTGACCTCGCCCACGCACGGACGACAGCAGTCGCGGACGGTCCCCGCCAGACAGTGCGCGCGGTCCTCCGGCCCCGGCTCGGCGCAGCGGCACACGCGGATGCCGAAATGCCGCACGAGAAAGTCGGCGGTGAGGTGGAGCGCGCCGCCCTTCGGAAACGGCCCGAAGTAGAGGCAGGAATCGTCCTTCTTGAGGCGCGCGAACTTGAGGCGCGGGAAGGTCTCGGCGGGGTCGATCTTCAGCATCAGGTAGCGCTTGTCGTCGCGCATGAGCACGTTGTAGTGCGGCGCGTACTCCTTGATGAGGCGGGATTCGAGGATCAGCGCCTCGTCCTCGGTGCGGACCGTGATGGTCTCCCAGGTGGCGATGGAGTGGATCAGCGAGCGCAGTTTCGGGTCGGCGGTGCGGATGCGCGAATCCTGGAAATACTGGCTCATGCGACGCCGCAGGTTCGCCGCCTTGCCCACGTAGATGACCGTGCCGAAGCGGTCGCGGTAGATGTAGCAGCCGGGCTTGTCCGGGATGTCCGACGGCCTGAACTCGGGATGCAGTTTCGACATGCGCGCCTCCGTTCCCCCTCCGTCCGCTCAGACGCGCCCGGTGATGAGCATGCAGTCGCCGTAGCTGAAGAACTTCATGCGTTCCTGCACCGCGATGCGGTAGGCTTTGCGGATCGGTTCCATGCCGGCGAACGCCGAAACGAGCATGAGTAGGGTGCTTTTCGGCAGATGGAAGTTCGTGAGAAGCATGTCGGCGGACTTGATGCGGTACGGCGGATAGATGTAGATGGACGTCTCGCCGGTGCGAGGGGTGAAGATGCCTCGTTCGTCCACGCAGGATTCGAGCGTGCGGAGCGAGGTGGTGCCGACTGCGAGGATGCGGCCCCCGGCGGTGCGGACGCGGTTGAGGCGGTCGGCGGCCTCCGGCGTGAAGACGAAATACTCCGCGTGCATCGGGTGGTCCTCGATGTTGTCCTCGGACACGGGCTTGAACGTGCCCGCGCCGACATGAAGCGTGAGCTCGACGCGCTCCACGCCTTTCTCCTTCAGCGCCGCGAACGTCTTTTCCGTGAAATGCAGTCCGGCGGTCGGGGCAGCGACCGCGCCCTTGCACTGCGCGTAGATCGTCTGGTAGCGGTCGCTGTCGAGCGGCTGGTCGGGACGTTTGATGTACGGCGGCAGGGGGAGGTGTCCGCAGGCGGCGAAAACCTCCTGCGGGTCGTTTCCGGTGAGGTCGATCACGCAGGAACCGTCCGGGAGCTTTCCGGCGACCGTCACGCGGTACGGGGAGAGCTCGCCGCCGGAGGTGCGCAGACGCAGCACTGTCTCTTCCTTGAGGCGTTTCGCGCCGCGCGCCAGGCAAATCCAGCGGCCCCCGGTGTCCGGGTTCAGGTAGAAAAGCTCGACTTCCGCGCCGGTGGATTCCTTGCGGGCGAACATGCGCGCCGGGATGACGCGGGTATTGTTCAGCACGATCGCGTCGCCGGGCCGCAGATGGTCCGGGAGCGATTCGAACATTTCAATGGAAACGTCCGAGGTCGCAGGATCAAGCACGAGCATGCGGTCCGCGCCGCGCACCAGCGAAGGTTCCTGCGCGATCAGTTCCTCGGGTAGTTCGTAGTCGAAATCACTGGTGCGCATCGGCGTACATCCGCTCGTAGTTTCCGGCGGTGCGGTTCCAGGAGAAATCCGTGGTCATGGCGCGGCGGATCATCTTCCTGAAGACGGCGGGCTTGCCCCTGCGGACGTCCGCCGCCCAGGTGATCGTGTTGTTCAGCGCCATGGAGTTCAGGTCCCAGAACACGAACCCGGTCGCGGGCGCCTTGTCGTCGGAGAGGTTGATGACGGTGTCGGCGAGGCCGCCGGTGCTGCGGACGATGGGGAGCGTGCCGTAGCGCATGCTGTACATCTGGTTGAGTCCGCACGGTTCGTAGCGGGACGGCATGACGAAGAAGTCCGCGCCGGCTTCCGCGAGGTGCGCGGTGGCCTGGCTGGCGTATCCGATGTAGACGCCGATCTTGCCGGGGAATTTCCCGGCGAGGTAGCGGAACCAGTTCTCCAGGTACATGTCGCCGCTGCCGATCACCACGAACTGCATGTCGAAGTTCTGCGCGAGGTATTCGAGGCCGCGCGCGAAAACGTCCAGCCCCTTCTGTTCGGCGAAGCGCGAGATCGTGGCGAAGAGCGGCACGTCCGGATCCTGCTTCAGGCCGAACTGCTCCTGCAGCGCCTTTTTGCAGACGGCTTTGCCGGAGAGGTCGTCGGGCGTGAACATGGCGGGGAGCGTCTTGTCCTTCGCGGGGTCCCATTCATCCACGTCGATGCCGTTCAGGATGCCGCGGAGCCTGCCGCGGGCGGCGACGTGCCGGAGCGAGGCGTCGAGCCCGAAGCCGTATTCGGGGGAGAGGATCTCGGACGCGTAGGTCGGGCTGACGGCGTTCACCATGTCGGAGGTCATGATGCCGCCGTGGAGGTAGTTCACGCAGTCGTGGAACTCGAGGCAGGTGTAGTTGAAGTAGTCCCAGCCGAGCCCGGTCCAGTACAGTTTGTCCTTCGGGAAGATGCCCTGGTAGCCGATGTTGTGGATTGTGAGCGCGCTGCGGCATTTCTGGAACGTCGGGAGCGTGCGGTAGTAATCGCTCTTCAGGTACACGCTGCACAGCGCGGCGTGCCAGTCGTTCACGTGCAGGATGTCCGGGTTGAGCTTGCGGAGCACGGCGACCTCCATGGCGGCGCGGCAGAAGAACGCGAACCGCTCGGCGTTGTCGCCGTATTCCCTCCCGTCCCAGTCGTAGAGGCGCGGCCGGTCGAAGAAGCGGTCAAACTCCAGGAACATGAACGTTAGGTTGTCATTGATTTTGAGAATGTTGACGCCCGCCCACTCCATGCCCGCGCCGAACGGCACGCCGATGAGGTCGAGGCGTTCGTCGAACTTGAGGTTGAGCTTCCCCATCTGCTGGCGGTAAAACGGCATGAAGACCGTGACCTGGTGTCCGCGTTTGGCGAGGGCTTCCGGCAGAGCGCCGGAGACGTCGGCGAGGCCGCCGGTTTTCGCGTAGGGAGTGGCTTCGCTGGTGACCCATAGGATTTTCATGATGCGGTTCCTTTCGGTGTGAATCGGGGATGGGGGAGGGGAGTCGTTTTTTGGGGAAAGGGATCAGTTCCGGCGCATTTCCTCGCGGGCCTGCCGGAGACGCTGGAGCTCCTGTTCGGTCAGGCTGTTGATGCCGGTACGCGAGATCTTGTCGAGCAGGTAGTCCAGCTCGCGCTGGGAGACGCGCGTGCCGTTGAACCCGAAATTGGAGCCCGTGCTGAAGTTCGGGCCGTAGTCGGGTTCGCGGTCCGGGCGGCGGTGGTACGTCCAGCCGGAGGCGTCGCCCGCGCCGGAGTTTCTGTTCGGCGTGGGACGGTATCCGCGGCGTCCGCCGAGGGCGGCGAGCGGATCCCAGAGCATTTCGCGGCGGAAGAAGAACTTGATGAAGAGGTAGCCGCCGATGAAGCCGACGATGTGGACCAGGTTCGCCACGCCAGCCTGCCCGCCGGAGAGCTCCATCACGATCTCCAGCGCGAAGAACACGATCGCCATGGTCCTGAGCTTGATCGGAAACGGGATGAAGAGCAGAAGCATCGGGGTCTCCGGCGCCATGACCGCGGCCGCGGCCGTGACCGCCATGACCGCGCCGCTCGCGCCGCATAGCACGACGGGCATTTGGTTGTTCCATGCCGTTGCCAGCCACAGCAGGTTGCCGAGTAGCCCTGTGGACATGTAGAGGGCGAGGAACGCCTTGCCGCCGAGCCGGGGCGCGACGATGCCGCCGAAGATGTAAAGCCCCCACATGTTGAAGAAGATATGCCCGATGCCGTCGTGCATGAACATCGCGGTCAGCGGCTGCCAGAACATCCCGCTGCGGATGCCGTCCGCGCTCAGCCAGAGCTCCTGAATCGCGAAGGCGCGCTGCCCGATCGTAAACACGAACGCCATCACATTAATCGCGATCAGCGCGTAAACGCATTTCAGCCCGGTCTGTACCGTATTCTCCGGTTCGGGCCGCCGTCTCATATAGTCTCTGTCGTCCAGCATGATCCTGTATCTCCTGTCAAAAAGATTCGTAAACAATAATATACTCCGCGGGCGGGCGTTTTTCAAGCAGAAAAGGAAAATGCCCACACGTGTATTATTGCCCGTGTGAGCATAGTAGACTGAGTTGATAACGTGTGCGAGCATAGCCGCACACTACTACAGCACCGCTTGCGGTGTCAGCGGTCCTTGATGACCTTGTAGGTATAGGTGAGCGTCTTCCTGCCGTTCGCGGGGACCGTGACGTCCCAGACGAGCTTGTTCTTGCTGTTCATGGTCCGGTCGGTCGACATGACGGTCTTTGACGGGTTTTCGTCCGCCTCGATCAGCTCGCCGAAGAAGACGGAATCGACGCTCATCTTGACATCCTTTCCCGTGCGGTTCACGAGGGTAAGCTCGGCCGTCACGTCCGGGTAACGGTAGCGCAGTTCGGGGAGCCCTTCCGTTCTCGGCACACGGAAGACGCGTTCGCGGTTGCCGCTCTCGAAGTGGGACATGGAGCAGGAGACACCCAGCGCATGCGTGATCTTCACGGAGGCGAGTTCGCCAGCTCCGAACCAGGAGCCGGTGCTCTGGCCGAGGATTTCTCTGCGTGTTTGGATATTCGTAGCCGGACGGAACAATTCGATGGTTCCGTCCGACCGCCTCGTCAATTCGCGGACGAAGTCCCCGGTCTCGATTTCGTAGGGGGCGGTGGTGAGGGCGAAATCGAACGGGTTGCGGAAACGGACCGTGCTCCAGACGTTCGTGTCGGGCGTCTGTTCCCCGAACGCGAATTCGCCCTGAAGCGGAGCCGACCAGGTCGTGACGTATTCGAAATCCGTCATTTGCGACGCGATCGGGAGGTACAGCACGTCGCCCTTCTTCATCGTGAGTTTCCCGACGGACTTGTACTGGACGTCCTCCATGCCGGAGGATGACCACCTGGACGGCGGCGCGTCCGGCTCGTCGTCCTTGTCGATCTGGACGACCGGCCTGGCGATGTTGCTCATGACGCTCTGGCTCAGGATGCCGGAGGAGGCGCGCTGGATGTAGTCCGGGGTGCCCGCCGCCGGGTTGGCGAGCGAACGGAGGAACGTGCTCATGGGGAGCTTCTTTGCGACGGCGGCGACGACGGACGCGAAGTCCAGGCTCGGGAACCCGGAAATGAACTCGACTTCGGCGTTCTCGAAGTCGCAGTAGTTGTTCATGACCGTCGCCGCGGCGTGGACCGTGACGATGCCGTCGTATTTCTTCCCGGAGTCCGGAACTTTGTCCTCATCATAATCGATCGTGTCCGACAGACGGTGATTGAGTTCGAGCCGGTAGAACGGCGACCAGGTGATCCCCTCGGTCAGATAACGCATGCGGACGGGGACTCTTACGCTGTACGGGATGCTGACGATCTGGATTTCCTCGGTTTGTTTGATCTTCTTCGGTTCCGGCGGCGGCTGGACGTCGTCGCCTTCGTACAGACTCTTCGCGTTGATCTCCACCACGTCGGCCTGCCGGACGGCGATGAAATTCCCGTCTTCGGTCTCGAGCGTGAGGAAGTTCGCGCCGAACGGGGAGCGCGCCTTCACGGAGGAGGAAGAACTGATGCGGACGGGCATGGAGGAGGACCGGTACGCCGAAAGCTCGTCCATGAGCTCGTAGGCGGGCGTCTCCTGCGCGTCTTCGCGCGGCAGGGGCTTCTGGTTGCCGACCACGCGGCCGGAAATCTTCGCGCCGTCCTTCGTGCGGACCGTGACCTGCTGCCACTCGAAGACGTCGGTCATGGTGCTCCATTCGGGACGGTACCCCGGCGCATCGTTCTTCTTCGTGGCGGGCGCGGGTTCCGGCGTGACGTATTTTTCAACCGTGGTGCGGCGGAGCCTCACCGTCGGCGGGTCGAACCACAGCGTGCCGTGGCGGGGGGCGATGTTTCGGGTCAGGGTGATTATGCGAGCATCATGCGGCTCGGACTCGCTGAGCGGGGCGATTTCGCGGGTGACGAAGCAGAAGCCGTTCTTGTAGAGCGACACCTTCACGATCGGGGCGTTGTCGGGCTCCTTTTTGTCGGCGTCCTTTTCGGTTTTTTCGGACGCGGACTGTCCATGGAGCGGGACGGGCGCGAAAACGCCTGTGAAAACGAGGCTGAGGACAGCGGCGCACGGCAGGACGAACAGGCTTTTCTTCATGGCAGGGGATCCTTCCTTGTGAGGTGAAAAACTGGATGCGAAGCGTAATAATGCATTAGTATACACTGGGTTCGCGGAAATGTCAAGTCTTACCTAATAGTTTTACAAGATTTCGAAGCGGAGCCGGGTACGGCGCATTTGCCGCGGAAAACTTGGAAACGAACTTGATAAAACGGGGTTCGCATGCTATATTATATGGATACCTTTTATACTCGGACCAGCTCTTTTTATCTGAAACGGATCAACTTGAAAGGACGGACCTATGTCGGAACAGAACGCCATGTGGATCGAACGCTGTCATAAATATACCATCATCGACGGGGAATCGTCGTTCCAGATCAATTTCGCCGGAATGAAATTCGAGGACGAGGACCTGCAGGCGATCGAGCCGCGGTTCACGTCCGTCCACGCCGAGATGCAGAAGATCGAATGCGGCGAGATCAAGAACCCGGACGAAAACCGCAAGGTCACGCATTTCACCGACCGTTCCGTGTACTCCGGCAGCGCCGAGTTCGCCGACGTCGAGGAGTTCGCCGCCGACATCCGAAGCGGCAAGCTGACCGGATCGACCGGAAAGCGCTTCCAGGCTGCGATCATCAACGGCATCGGCGGATCCGCGCTCGGTCCCCAGCTGCTCCAGATGGCGCTGAACGGCCCGTACTGGAACGAGCTCAGCGAGGAGCAGCGCGGCGGCAACCTGAAGATCTATTTTCTGGATAACACCGACACGGCCGGCGCCGCCGACGCCATGCGCGTCTGCGACCTGGAGACTACGCTCGTCGTGAATATCTCGAAGTCCGGCGGCACGCAGGAGACCAAGAACAATATGATCTTCTGCGAGAACGCCTATGCGAAGGCCGGTCTGCCGTTCGCCAAGCACGCCTGCGCCATCACCATGAAGAGCAGCGAACTCGACCTGCACGCCTCCCGCGAGGGCTGGCTGAAGACGTTCGAGATGGCGGAATCCATCGGCGGCCGCACCAGCGTGACCAGCATCGTGGGGCATCTGCCCGCCGCGCTCGCCGGGATCGACTTCGGCGCGCTGCTGGAGGGCGCGTGCCACATGGACGCCCTCACGCGCAATCCGGCCCTCCTGCACAATCCCGCCTACATGCTGTCCGCCATGTGGTACATCGCCGGAAACGGCAAGGGCGACAAGAACATGGTCATCGTGCCGTATTCCGACCGCCTGATCCTGCTGTCGCGCTATCTGCAGCAGCTGGTGATGGAGAGCCTGGGCAAGGAGCTTGACCTGGACGGCAACGTGGTCCACCAGGGGCTGAACGTCTTCGGTAACAAGGGCGGCACCGACGCCCACGCGTTCATCCAGCAGCTCAACGACGGACGCAACGACTTCTTCATCACGTTTATCGAGGTCCTGAAGGACAGCACGCCCGCGCCCGTTTCCGACGGCATCGACATGGGCGATTATCTGCACGGATTCCTGACCGGCCTCTCCAACGCCCTGCGCGGGCACGGCCGCAGTGTGATCGAAATGCGGATCCCGGAAGTGAACGCGTTCTGCCTCGGCATGATCATCGCGCTGTACGAACGCGCCGTGGCGGCCTACGCCGAACTCATCCATATCAACGCGTTCCACCAGCCCGGCGTGCAGGCGTATAAGCTCGCGAGCAAGGGCGTCATCAAGCTCCTGACCGAACTCGAATCCTCGCTTCCATCTGTCGCGCCGTTCTCCGGTTCCGCCGCCGAACTCGCGCAGAAGCTCAACCTCGAAGACAACCTCTACGAGCTCGAAGGCATCCTCGCGAAACTCTCTGCGAACTCCGACACGCGTCAGATCCCGGTCCGCATCGACCGAGCCTGGAGCAAGGACGGCGGCTGGGTGTACACGGTCGAGACGAAATAACATCTTCAACAAGTTTCGGAGAATTTTTCCTTCGAGCTTGAAAAACACGCTTCAAGATGCTACATTAACCTGTTGAACATAACCAATCATCCCCCGGCCTCCGCACCTCAATGAGCAGACGCACCGAAAACGAGAAGACGTTCAAGTCCGTGAGCTACTGGCGCATCCTGCGCTTCGTACGCCCGTACTGGCTCATGCTCTCGATCGGCATCCTGGCCGGCCTGCTGGTCGGCGGTTCGCTGTTCGGCGGCCTGATGCTGCTGCCGGACATGGCGATGATTGTGGACCAGGATACCGGGCAGTCCGTGAAAAACCGGAAGACTGCGGAGGAAGTGATCGAGGCGCTCGAAGAGGCCCCGGACGACATGTCCGACGAGGAAAAGACGCGGCTGGTCGCGGAGATCATGCACCCCGTCGACACCGACCCGAAACTGACCAAGTCGCTGAACAAGCTCCGCGACTATCAGGAGACGTTCCATCTGCCCATCGAAGTCGGCAAACGCTCGGTCATGGTGCAGTGGCCCGTGGATTTCGAGTTCCCGATCGTGGACGACTACGGGCGCATGACGTGGCAGTTCTTCATGGTCTACGCCGTGCTGTTCATCCTCGCCTGGATCCTGAAAAACGTCGCGACCTACATCAACCATTACAATATGCGCTGGGTGAGCACACGCGTGATCGCCGATATGCGCAATCTGCTGTATGAACGCCTGCTGTCCCAGTCGATGAAGTTCTTCGGGCATCAGGACGTGGGGCATCTCATCAGCCGATGCACCAACGATACCGCCATGATCGAGACCTCGATCTCCGACGTGATCGCGGACATCACGCGCTGCCCGCTGGAGATCATCGCCTGCCTCTGCGCCATGATCATGGTGAGCGTCCAGCAGCACATGTCCACCATGCTGATCGTCATCGTGCTCGGCATGCCGATCTGTGTGGTGCCGGTGATGGTGCTTGCCCGCAAGATCCGCCGCATCTACCGCAATGCGTTCGCGCAGGTGGCGGAACTGGTCTCCCGGATGCACGAGACGTTCTCCGGCATCCTGCTCATCAAGTCGAACCACACGGAAACGCGCGAGACGCGGAAATTCATGCTGGTGAACGGCAAGTATTTCCGCATGGTCGTGAAGGCCCTGCGTCTGAAGCTCTTCATGGCACCGCTCATGGAGACCGTCACGGCCACGATCTCGCTCGTATTCCTGGTGTATGCGTACGCCCGCGGCGTCTCAATCTCCCAGATGTTCATGCTGCTGGCTCCGGCCTTCCTGATGTACCAGCCGATCAAGGAGATCACCAAGATCGTGAACAATTTACAGCGAAGCATGGCCGCCGCGGACCGTTATTTCGACCTGGTGGACACGGATACGGCGCTCCCGGAAAAGAAGGATGCCGTTGATCTCTTCTCGTTCCGCGACTCGATCGTCTTCGACCATGTGTCGTTCGCCTACGAGCCCGGCCGCGACGTCATCCGTGACATCTCGTTCTCCATCCCGCGCGGCAAGATGGTCGCCGTGGTCGGCGAGACCGGCAGCGGCAAGACCACCATCGCGTCCCTGCTGTCCCGCCTGTACGACGTGACGGGCGGCGAGGTGCGGATCGACGGCCGGAATGTGAGAGACTACACGATCGCTTCCCTGCGCCGCCAGATCGGCATCGTGACGCAGGAGCCGATCATCTTCAACGACACCATCGCGAACAACATCGCGTACAGCCGTCCCGGCGCCAACAGGGAGGAGATCCGGGAGGCGGCGGAACGCGCCAACGCGCATCACTTTATCGTTTCCGGTACGCATCCGCTCGGATACGAGGAGGAGGCCGGCGAAAAGGGCTGCAAGCTCTCCGGCGGCGAAAAACAGCGCATCGCGCTCGCCCGCATCATCCTGAAGAACCCGCCGATCCTCGTGCTCGACGAGGCGACCAGCGCGCTCGACACCGTGACGGAAAAGCTCATTCAGGACGCCCTGAACCGCGTCATGGAGAACCGCACCGTGTTCGCCATTGCGCACCGTCTGAGCACCATCCGCAACGCCGACCTGATCCTCGTGATGGACAAGGGCGAGATCGTGGAGCGCGGCACGCATGAGGAGCTGCTGGCCATGAACGGACGTTACCGCAAGCTCCACGACACGCAGTTCTCCATGGACCGCGACGACTGACCGCCCGGAACGGAAGAAGGGGGTAGACGATGGCCGATTATCTGACGCGCGTCCGGTCCTGGTTTCTGGAAGTGACAAGCAACATGAATGCCACGGACGAGGAGGCGATCCTGACCGCGCTGCTCCTGATCGTGGTCACCGGCCTGATCGGCGGCGCCGTGGCGAAGAAACTCAAACAGCCGCTGATCCTGGGATATATCCTCGCGGGCGTGGCGGTCGGTTATCTGTTCAAGGCCGGACTCGGCGAAGTCGCGAACACCGCCGTGAACTCGCTGGCGAACGTCGGCGTGGCGCTGCTTCTGTTTTCCATGGGGCTGGAGTTCTCGAAAAAGGACATCCGCCCGGTCTCCAAAGTCGCGGTCTTCGGTTCGCTGGCGCAGGTCTTATTCACGTTCCTGACCGGGGCCGGGATCGCCTGGATGCTGAGCCGCAACCAGCAAATCAATTTCTCCGGGGAAACGCGCATCCCGCTGTTCAGTTCGAACGTCTCGCTGTTCCTCTTCGGCGTCTGCTTCGTTTCCACCAGTACCGCGGTCGTCCTGAAGACGCTCTCCAGCAAGGGGTTCGAAAACTCGCTCTCCGGACGCGTCATGATCGGCGTATCCATCGTGCAGGACTTGACTGTGATGCCGCTGATGCTGCTGGTCTGCCAGCTGGGGGCGATGTCGTCGTCGGGAGGCGGTTTCTCCTCCTGGATGCCGCTTCTGCTCAGTTCGGCGTTCATGGCGCTGATGCTGACGGTCGGGGCGCGGTATCTGCCGAAGATCACGGAGCATGCGGCGCGTCTGGAGTCGAAGGAGCTGTTTCTGCTGTCCATCACCGGCATCGCGCTGGTGTCCGGCGCGCTCTCCGTCATGATGCATGTGTCGTTCTCGTTCGGTGCGTTCCTGGCCGGCATCGTGCTGAGCGACAGCGCGTACGGCAAAAAGGCGCTGTCCGAGCTGTCCCCCGTGCGCGATTTCTTCGCCATGCTGTTCTTCGTTTCCATCGGCATGATGCTCGACGTGCGGTACATGGGCGCGCACTGGGGGCTCGTGGCCGTGCTGGTCGTCCTGACCGGACTCGTCCGCACGACGTTCCTGGCCGCCGTCACGTGGATTTTCAAGTACCGCAACGTGATCCCCGTTGCGATGTTTTTCGGGATGTTCCCGACCTCGGAAATCGCGTTCGTGGTGATCGGGACCGGCCTGCAGGACAGCCTCATCACGTCCGAGCTGTACTCCCTCATCCTCTGCGTGGTCGTCTGCTCCATGATCGCCGGACCGATCGTCAACAATCTCACCGGCCCGGTCTATTCGCTGCTTCGCCGGACCGTCTGGCGAAATCTGCAGAGTAAGAGCATCGAGCTGCCCCAGCCTGACCTGGAAGACCACATGGTGCTGATCGGCGGCGGGCGCATCTCGCGCGTCATCGCGCACGTGCTGATGAGTCTGAAGCTGAAATACGTGATCGTCGAACCTTTTTACGATTGCTACCGCGAGGCGCAGGCCGAAGGGCTCAACGTGATCTACGGCGACCCCATGAGCGACATCATCCTGGCCGCCGCCCATATCCGGGACGCGAAAGTCCTGGTGCCGATGCTTGAGAAACTTGAGGAATGCCTGGCGATCATCGAACTGGCGCGCAAGTTCAACCCGGACATCCTCACGGTCATGTGCGCCGCTTCGCCCGAGAATGAAAAACGCCTCTCCCGCGAGACTGTCAACGAGATCATCCTCTCGAATTTCGAGGTCTCGCTGGAGCTGACCCGGCGCATCCTCGTGCTGAACGATATTTCCGAGGCGCGCATCCAGAACTATCTGGATTCCGTCCGCGCCAGCCGCTACAAGCCCATGCTCGAAGGCAGTCCGGCGTTCGCGCTCGCCGAGAAGATCCGCGCGTTCAACGGCATGATCGCCCTTCAGTGGACGCAGATCCAGCCGGACAGCCCGCTTGCGGGGCATTCCATCGAGGCGTCGCAGATCCGCGCCCGGACCGGGATGTCCATCGTGGGCGTCATCCACAAAGGCAGGATCGACGCGAATCCGCGCCCGGACACCGTGCTGCATGTGGGCGACCTGGTCGCCGCGATCGGAAGCGAGGAGCAGGCCGCGACGTTTGCCCAGCTGACGCATTCCCCGATGGCGGGCTCGCCCGAATCCGCAACCACGATGGCGGTTCCGATATGACGACTCTTTCGATACTATAAGAGATAAAAATGGAGGTTGAACGATGAGACATTTGTTTCAGGTGGGCGGGATGCGTTGCGCGTCCTGTCAGGCGCATGTGGCGAAGGCCGTGAAAGCGGTCCCCGGCATACAGGAAGCCGAGGTGAATCTGATCACGGGACGCATGACCGTGGAGACGGACGATGCGCCGGATATGCCGCAGAAGGTTGTCGACGCCGTGAAGAACGCCGGATTTACGGCGGAACTGATTGAGGAAGCACCCGCACCCGTTACTTTTGTCGAACACATTTTCCAAGTGGGCGGGATGCGCTGCGCGTCCTGTCAGGCGCACGTGGCGAAGGCCGTGAAAGCGGTCCCCGGCGTGCAGGATGCCGAGGTCAATCTTGTGACGGGGCGCATGACCGTGAAATGCGAAAAAGCGCCGGATATGCCGCAGAAGATCATGGACGCGGTGAAGAATGCCGGATTTGTGGCTGAGCTCATTGAGGAGACTCCGAAGGCGGCTTCCGCGCCGGAGACAGCCGGGCGGACGGACGCAAGACCGAAGAAAGCGCAGGCCGTCATTCCCGACCAGAGCCGCGAACTGCTCCTCCAGTTCATCTGGTCGGCGATCCTGATGCTTCCGCTCATGTGCGTCGCGTTCTCGTCCATGCACGGCTTCCTGAAAAACTATCCGCTCGATGCCGCCTGGCTTCAGCTCGTTTTCGTGATTCCGCTGCTGTTCGTGAACCGCGTGTATTTCGTGAGCGGCGCGCGGCGTTTCCTGAAGCTGTCGCCGAACATGGATTCGCTCATCATGCTCGGGTCCGGCGCGAGCGTGCTGTACAGCCTCGTGATGACCGGGGAGATGCTGCTCGGGAAGATGCAGGGGGACGCCGCGCGCGTGTCCGAGGCGGCGGGCAACCTCTATTTCGAGACTGCGGGCATGATCCTGGTGCTCGTGACGTTCGGGAAATTCCTGGAGGCGCGGGCGAAACGCCGCACGACGGACGCCGTGTCCCGCCTGATGAACCTGTCGCCGAAGACCGCGGTCGTGGTCCGGGACGGAAACGAGGTCGAGATCGCGGCGGACGAACTTGTCGTCGGCGATATCGTGGTGATCCGTCCAGGGTCGTCGATCCCGGCGGACGGCGTGGTCGTGAGCGGAAACGGCACTGTGGACCAGTCGAGCGTGACCGGGGAGAGCGTCCCCGCGGGCAAGGAGCCGGGCGACCGTGTGGTGAGCGGCACGATGAACGTGAACGGCTCGTTCCGGTTCCGTGCGGAACGCGTCGGGCGCGACTCCACGCTGTCGCGCATCATCCAGCTGGTGGAAAGCGCATCGAATTCCAGCGCGCCGATCTCGCGTTTCGCGGACCGCGTGAGCGGCGTTTTCGTGCCCGTCGTGCTGATTGCGGCGCTCGCTGCCGGGTGCATCTGGCTGTTCGTCGGGCATGAATCCGTGTATTTCGCGCTCACGACCGCGATCGCCGTGCTGGTTATCAGCTGTCCGTGTGCCCTCGGACTTGCCACGCCGATCGCGATCATGGTCGGCACGGGCGTCGGGTCCAAATACGGCATCCTGTTCAAGAACGCCGCCGCGCTGGAGGAGCTTCACAGCGTGAAAACCATCGTGCTGGACAAGACCGGGACCGTGACTGAGGGGCGGCACCGCGTGACCCGCGTGGTGACGCTGACGCCGGACGGCGCGGAAAATGACGGCGGAGAGACGGAGTTTCTGAAGATCGCCGCGCCGCTCGAATCGAAGTCGGAACACCCCTTCGCGCGCGCCGTCGTGCAGTACGCGCAGGAAAAAGGCGTGAATGTGTCGGAATCGAACGTGGAGGATTTCTCCGCGCTGCCCGGGATGGGCGTGTCCGGCAAGGTCGGCGGCGTCCGCTATGTCTGCGGCAACGCGCACCTGATGGAACGCGAAGGGATTTCGTTGGCTATACAGGAAAACCTGATCCGCGAGCTGGAATCCGGCGGCCACAGCCTGCTTTTCCTCACCGACTGCGACGCGAAAAAACTGTGTGGTATTATGGCGCTCCGCGACACCGTGAAGGACGGCAGCGCGGATGCTCTGCGCGCGCTCCATGACCTCGGATTGAAGACCGTGCTGCTGACCGGAGACACCGAAGTCGCGGCGAAAGCCGCTGCGTCCGAACTCAGGATCGACCGCGTGATCGCGGGCGTCCTGCCCGACGGCAAGGAGGCGTGCATCCGCGAACTTCAGCAGGACGGGGATAAAGTGGCGATGGTCGGCGACGGCATCAACGACGCGGCGGCGCTCGCCCGGGCGGACGTGGGAATCGCCATCGGCGGCGGCACGGACATCGCCATGGAGACCGCCGACGTGGTGCTGCTGCGCGGCGACCTGCGGGACGTGGTGACGGCTGTCCGCCTCAGCCGCGCCGTCATGCGCAACATCCGTCTGAACCTCTTCTGGGCGTTCTTCTACAACGTGCTGGGGATCCCGGTCGCGGCGGGCGTGCTGTATCCGCTGTGGGGCTGGCGTCTGCATCCCATGCTCGGCACGGCGGCGATGGCGTGCAGTTCGCTCTTCGTGGTGACGAACGCCCTCCGCCTGCGGAAATTCCGCTGAAAACGAGGCTGATTCTGGTCAGATGACGACTTTGAATCGGGCGGGGAGCTTGAGGAGGGCGGAGGAGATGTCTTTGATCTCATCGAACAGCGCTTTGCGTTCCGGGGCGTCGGGGGGGAGGGCTTTGACCTGTTCGAGCAGGGCGGCGCGCGTCCGGGTATAGTAGTCGGTCAGGATCAGGCGCACGCTCGAATTGTAGGTGTTGCGGAAGAACTTCTTGCTGAGCTCGGGATCGGCGGCGGGGCAGGAGGCGGACGGCACGGGCTGTCCCGCCTCGCGCGCGGCTTCGATCGCGGCGCGTTCCGCGGCGTGTCCTGCGGCGAGGTCAAGCGCCTCGACGAGCTTCGAGACGTCCGCGCCCTCCATTTCGAGCGAGGTCAGGATGGACGACGGCGCATCCTTCCATTCGCCGTTCGTCGTGCTCGTGATGAGGTCTTCGGCGGCCTTGCCGAACACGGAGTCGCCGAGCGCGTTTTCGGGGATGTCTTCTGCCGCTTTCCGCGCGTATTCCTCCGAATCCAGCATCAGGACAAGCAGTTCGTAGACGGCGTTTTCGAGCGCGGTGTTCTTCAGCTTCGGGGGCGGAGCCGCGTTTGCCTGCCGCCGCACCGCGGATGCCGGATGCCGTGCGCCGTCGACGAGGCGGCGTTCCGCGACTTTTTCGACGGAGGAGAGCGGGACGCCGAGCTTTTTCGCGAGCCAGTCGAAATAGAATTCGCGTGTTACCTCGTTTTCGAGCTGGATCATCCAGTAGATCACGTCGTTCGCGGCGGTGGCGCGCCCGGCGGGCGTGGACGGGTCGACGTTGGAGAGGGCGTGTTCGAGCGCGAATTCGAAGAAGTCGGCAGCATCGTTGACGGCTCCGGCGAGGGCGTCGGCCCCGTACTTGGAAAGCGTCTCGTCGGCGTCCTTCGCGCCGGGGTAACGCACGACTTTCACGTTGAACCCGAGCGGCAGGAGGATCGCGGCGTCCTTGAAGACCGCTTCGCGCCCGGCGTTGTCGTTGTCGGTGGCGAGGACGGCGGTCGAGGTGTAGCGTTTCAGGATGGTCGCCTGTTCGGGCGTGAACGCGGTTCCCTGCGGCGCGACGGCATGCGTCACGCCTGCGCGGTGCATGGCGATGGCGTCGAGCTGGCCCTCGCAGAGGACCACCGCTCCGGCCTTCGGGATGGAGGTGCGCGCGAAGTTCAGGGCGTAGAGCAGGCGGCCCTTGTGGAAGATGGGGGAATCGGGCGTGTTCACGTATTTCCAGCCCTGCGGATCGGGTTCCACGGAACGCGCGCTGAACCCGACGATGCGGCCGGATTCGTTCCAGATCGGGAACATCAGGCGGTTGCGGAAGCGGTCGTAGATGCGCGCCTGGTTGTCGTCCTTGCTGGAGACGATGCCGGACGCACGGAGCTCGTCGTCGATGAAGCCCTCCTTGCGCGCGAACTGGATCGCGGCGTCCCAGCTGTCCGGCGATGCGCCGATGAGGAACTGCTGTGCGATGTCGTTCGGGATGCCGCGCGTGCGGAAATACGCCGCGACGGGTCCGTCCGGGTGTCCGAGCAGATATTCACGGTAGAACTTCGCGAGCTTTTCGTGCAGGGTGCAGAGGCGTTCGCGCGTGCCGTATTCGATCTGGCCGTCGAAGCTCTCGCGCCTGCTGCCGCCGAATCCGCGCCGGGGGGAGGGGGTCTCCGGGATGATGATGCCGTATTTGTGGGCGAGGTGTTCGGCGGCCGAGGAGAAATCGAGGTTCTCCAGCTCCATGACGAACTTGAAGACGTCGCCGCCCTTGCCGCAGCCGAAGCACTTGAAATACTGGCGGTCCGGGTTGACCGTGAACGACGGGGTCTTCTCGTGGTGGAACGGGCAGCACGCCTTCCAGGTCATGCCGGCTTTTTTGAGCGTGGGGACGTAGGACTGCACGACGTCCACGATGTCGGCGCGCAGCCGAATCTGGTCCAGTACGTCGTCCGGGATATAGCGGGCCATGGCCGGAGGTCAGCGGATGATTTCCAGGCGCGTCTGAACTTCCTTGTATTCGTCGAGGAGTTCACGGCGGTTGGCGGAAAGCCGCAGGAAGGAGTTGTAATACTGGCGCGCCTTCATGAGGTCGCCGAGGTAGTAGTCCTGAAGGATGGCGTTGTTCAGGTGCAGGTGCGGATTGTCCGCGTCAAGGGAAAGCGCGGTGCTGAACAGCGCGGCGGCGCGGCGGGCCTCGCCCTTCAGGACCAGGATGACGCCGAGCTCGTTGTAGACGAACGGGGAATCCTTGAACTGGGGGAGGGTGAGCAGGCGTTTGTTGAGGTTCAGCGCGTCCTCGGTGTTCAGGCGCAGCTTGGCGCGCGCGAGCAGGATCAGCGTGTTCGCGTCGTCGGGACGGAGCTCCAGCGCGAGCGTCAGCGGCTTGATGCAGCTGTCGTATTTCTGCCGGCGGAAGTAGAGGCGGCCGAGCGTGTACTGCGCGATGAAGCACGAGGAATCGGCGCCCGCGCGGACCGCGGCGCTCAGCGCCTCTTCGGGACGGTCGTTGTTCTCCAGCGCGATGGCGTACAGCACGTTCGCGAGCGTGTCGCCGGGCGCTTTTTCCAGGGCGTTTTCCGCCTGGTTGAGCGCGCGTTTCCATTTCGCCTCCTTCGCGGAAGCCAGGGCCTTGCGCATCCATTCGTCGGCGGTCGGTTCCGGTCCGCAGGCAGTCAGCAGGAATGCCGCGCAGACGGCGGCGAAACAGAGTATATGAAGCGATTTCGTGAATTTCATCGGCGGGGATTCTCCTTTTCCTAAACCCATCTTTAAAGTAGTCCATTTTTCCGTTTTTTCCAGTCGAAACCCTAAAAAAACACTTGAAAAAAGCGTATTTGTGGAAAGGCGGAAAATGGGAGCAAAAAGACGGAGCGAAAAATGAACTAGAGTTGGCCGGTGACGGGCTTGCCGTCCAGTACGTCGCGGATGGCGCGCGTGAGCTTCGGCAGGCGGTGCGGCTTGGCGATGAACCCGGCGGCGCCGTTGTCGAGGAGGTCCTGCACGGCCCCCTCCTGTACGAATCCGCTGGAGAGCAGGATTTTCGCCTCCGGGTCGATGGCGCGGATCTGGTAGAACGTGCCGTGTCCGCCGAGACGCGGCATGACCATGTCGAGCAGGACCAGGTCGATCTGGCTCGGATTGTCGCGGTAGATGGCGACGGCGTCCTCTCCGTTCTCGGCGAGGAGGACGGAGTATCCGAGGTTCTGCAGCGCCTCGATCAGGAAATCCCACACGGTCTCCTGGTCGTCCACGATCAGCAGTGTTTCGGTGCCTCTCGGCAATGCCTCTTGTTCAGTCATCGGGTTTCGATCCTTCCGGTAAAAATACACACAATATTATACCCGAAAACCTGCGGAAAAACAAGAGGAAAACCGAAAAAAACGAAAAAAAAGCGTACAAAACCGGAATTGCTGACAGGGCATGGCGTTTTTTAACGCATGGACGGCATGCTTGTCGCTTTCTGTCTGCCGGGACACACGTCGTGTGCCGACATCGTGCTATGCTATGCTCGAGCGCACACGTGCTGCGCCCGAGCGGAGCCGGACACTATTTCTGCACCGCTTTGCGGTGTCAGGCGATGACAGACCAGGACATATCGACGCCGCGGCCCATTTCGACCCAGGCGTTCATATTGCCGCCGGAGTAGTACCCGAGCATACCGGTCGAATACTGACGGACCAGCAGATCGTCCTTCTGATCGCCGTCATAATCGCCCGCGCCGACCACGAACCAGTCGGAAGCATCAAGCTGGCCGATACTCGTGTAGCTGTCGGCGTTGCCGTCGACCAGCATGGCCATCGCTCCGAATTCCTCGTGGAACAGGATGATGTCGTCTTTTCCGTCGCCGGAGAAGTCGCCGATCGCACGGAGTTCCCAACCGGACCAGTTGGAAGCGCCGAGGCTTGTCGGAGCTTCGTCGCCGATGCCAACGGTGTAGAGGAACTGACCGCCGTTATAGCTCATAACCACGGTGTCCTTGCCGTCGCCGTCGAAGTCGCCGATGCCGGCCAGAGTCCAGCCGTCCATG
>CACWOL010000009.1 GCA_902762495.1 uncultured bacterium
AACAGGGATACCCTGAAGAAACCTCCAGACTGGAATGCCCCTGAACAACTCGACCTCTTTGCAAATTATGCTCCTATATTTTAACCGGACAGTAGTGATCAGAAACTGTAATCCGTGTAGGTCTTTTCGT
Organism: uncultured bacterium; assembly: GCA_902762495.1. Lineage (GTDB taxonomy): Bacteria > Verrucomicrobiota > Lentisphaeria > Victivallales > UBA1829 > UBA1732. Next base: position 131 of record CACWOL010000009.1, read on the forward strand.
AGCAGTAATCCCGGAACATCGGATCGTAGCTCCATGCCTTAGAATCGCTTCCATTGCCGATGCCGACGGAACCCTCACCGCGGACGAACCATCCGGTATAAACACTGTGGTTATTGACGCCGTCGCAGGCGACGGGGGACAGCGCGGAGCTGCTGCCCTTGAGACCGTCGCACCAGTTGTAGGAAACATGGCCCGGAAGGCTTTGTCCCATTTTCGCGGCTTTGATGCGTTTATTGCCGGGGCAGAGATAGGACTCCGGGAAGCACAGCAGGTCCGCTTCGCGGAGGAGTTCGAGACTTCTGCCGCTCTCGGCATCCAGCCACTTCGGCGCTCTGGTCCTGGATGTGGTCGGATACCAGTCGTCATAGCACAGGGAATACTGAAAAAAAGCCTTACCGATCTGGGCAAGATGACTGACGCAGTCCGCGTGTCTGGCTTTTCCCGACGGCCCATCGCAACAGCTCCCCATGTTGAACACGGTATGCAGCGTGAATGCGAGCAAGGCGGCGGTCGCGATCGCGAGGAAGAGCTCGTTTCGATTGTTCATGTGTGAGTCCTTTCAAGGATGGCGAGGGAAAAGGATATGATGTCGTGATTCGGAAACATCGGTCACGAACAACCACAACGACAACGAGCGGCATTCGTTTTAACTCTACTTTATCACACGTTCCGGGAAAGTCAAGTCTTCCATGCTTATTTTTTTCCGAATACCTCGGAACTTGGGAAACGCTTTACAACCCCAATTTCAACCTCATCGAATCCGAGGGGGGTTAAAAAGGAAGCGGGACTGAATGCCTTCACGCTCTCGCCCAGCAAATGGATTGCGGCGTCGGCTTCGTTTTCCCGCGTCAGTATTCCGCGTCCTCGTCCATGGTCTCCAGCAGGAAGCTGACGGGGCGGAACCCGTCGTTGCAGGAGATCATGGCGGACTTCGGGTTCTTCATCCAGCCGTCGTAGAAATTCTCTCCGCCGTGCGCGAGCGCGAGGACGAACGGGGAGACGGTGTCCCAGGCGCTGTCGCAGAACCCTTCCGGGCGCGCCCAGCCGTTGCAGACGAAGACCTGCCCCAGCTTCATTTCGCAGGCGTGCTGGATCGGGTTTTCGTACTGCGCGATCAGGTCGTCGTGCCGGACGATCTTCTTGACCGTGATCCGGACTTTTTTCATCGGTCGGCTCCTTGTGTTATTTCAGTTCAGAACGCTGTTTTTCCCGCGGAAGACTACGAAAAAGGCCGTCCCGGGGATTCCGGGCACGGCCTTGCGAAAAACGGGTGCTTACTTCTTCACCGTGTCGGCGATGATGCCGCAGATGCGGTCGATGTCCTCGGCCTTGAGGTAGGGGTGCATCGGCAGGGCGAAGATGTCGGCGGCGCACGCCTCGGCGACGGGCATGTCGCCCTTCTTGTATCCGAGGTATTCGGTCGCGCCGAGCAGGTGCATCGGGATCGGGTAGTAACGCGCGGTCGGGACGTCGGCGGCCTTCAAGGCGGCCTGGATCTCGGCGAACTTCGGCGAACGCGGGCAGAACTGCGCGTAGACGGAGACGCAGCCTTCGGGGGTGGTCTGAACGGAGACGAGGTCCTTCAGGCCGGCGCGGTAACGGTCCGCCACGACCTGGCGCATTTCGACTTCGCCGGGGAAGAGTTTGAGCTTGGCGAGCAGGACGGCCGCCTGGATCGTGTCGCAGCGGGCGTTCAGGCCCAGGCGGACGTTGTTGTAACGGTCCTCGGCGCTGCGGCCGTGGACGAGGATGGAGTACATCTTGTCGAAGAGGTCGTCGTCGTCCGTGAAGACCGCGCCGCCGTCGCCGTAGCAGCCGAGCGGCTTGGCGGGGAAGAAGCTGGTGCAGCCGATGGTGCCGAGCGAGGGTGCGCGTTTGCCGCTCGGGGCGACCGCGCCGAACGCCTGGCAGGCGTCCTCGATGATGGCGAGTCCGTGCGCGTCGGCGAGCGGCTTGATCGCCTTGTAGTCGGCGGTGAGGCCGAAAAGGTCGACGGGGATGATTGCTTTCGGTTTGAGCTTGCCTTCGCGTTCGACCTTCAGGATGGCTTCCTCGAGCTTCGCCGGGTCGATGTTGTACGTGCCTTCGTCGATGTCGGCGAAGACCGGGGTCGCGCCGACGAGCGCGATCGTCTCGACCGTGGCGAAGAACGTGAACGGGGTGGTGAAGACTGCGTCGCCGGGACCGATGCCGAGCGCCATCAGCGCCATCAGCAGGGCGTCCGTGCCGCTGGAACACGCCAGGGCGTGCTTCACTCCGGCGTACTCGGCGAGCTGTTTTTCGAGCTCCGCGATCTCGGCGCCGAGGATGTAGTGTCCGCTCTCCAGCACGCGGTCGATGCCCGCGTGGATTTCGTCACGGATCAGGCTGTATTGATACTTCAGGTCAATGAACGGCAGCATAGTCGGCACCTCCGGGGTTGAATTGTTCTCTAATAATATACACCCCGAAGGCGTGAAAAACAAGCTCCGGCGCGAGGAAAACGACACACAAGCCGTAGAGTTTTTGTCACGAAAACCGGCCCGCGATATGCCGCGACTTTATTGCAGGTTCATCGCCGTGGGCTGCGTGGAGCTCGGCGGATATACGGTCGGCACGGGGATCGGGTCCTGACGGTCGATGCCGCCGACGCGGCGCGAGATCGGCCAGAAGACGAAGCAGGCGCGTCCGATGATATTCTTCACGGGGAGCGGGCCCCAGTCGCGGCTGTCCAGACTGTTCGCGGTGTTGTCGCCGAGCGCGAAACAGCAGTCGTCGGGCACGGTGAACTCCATGTTTTCCTCCAGACGGCCCATGCCGAGATGCCCCTGGTAGCCGCCGATCCCGGAATACACCTTGCAGAACGCCGGGTTGAACCATTCCGCCGGGCGGAACGTGTTTTCGTTTTTCGGGCGGATGTACAGGTGTCCGTCCTGGATGCGGAGCGTGTCGCCGGGCAGTCCGGCGAGGCGTTTGATGTAGTAGTAGCCGGTCAGCGGCGTCCCGTGCGACGAGTAAAGTCCCTCGGTGTTGAACACGAACACCTCGCCGCGTTTCAGCGGCTTGAAGTGGATGGAGAGGCGGTCGACGAAAAGATGGTCGCCGGACGACAGCCAGCCGTCGAACACGGTTTCGCCCTGCCGGTACGTGCGCGTCCGCGGGTCCTCCGGCAGATACCGGAAGATGTTGTCGCGCGGCTCGTCGCCGGGCAGCAGGAAATCCTGTCCGCCGAAGCGCAGGATGGAGCCGGTGTGGTAGAAATCACCTGGATGCAGCAGGGACGGGATGAGTGAGAGCCACGGCCGGACGACCGGGACCGGGTCGGATTCCACCGTCGAATAATTGCGCGGCGCGACGATCTTCGCGTCGGACGCGCCGAGCGGGGTGAAGAATTTCACGAGTTTGCTCCGGTACGGATCGGACGCCTCGCGGTCGATGTAATGGATGCCGAACAGCGTCGGCTGCATGCTGCTGGTCGGGATCTGGAACGGCTGGACGAACAGCGCGCGGAGTCCGAACGCCACGCCGAACGCCACGGCGAGCACGTCCAGCACGGAGCACATCCACGCCTTGAACGTCGTCCGCCCGGAATATTCGGCATATTCGCCGGAGACGGTTTTCAGCGCTTCGGCGCACGCGGCGGGATCGGGATTCGCCTTCGCCTCATCGGCGGCTTTCTCGAACTCCCTGAGCTGCGTCTTCTCCTCGTCCGACAGGATGTCGTCGTCCTCGGCCAGCGTGTGGCGCACGGACGAAACGATGTCGCGGTGGAGCTTGCGGTTGGCGCGTTTCAGCCAGAGTGTCTGAAGGAAGTTCACGGACGCCTCACTGTTCGTTGTTCTTCAGGACGGCGATGAACGCCTCCTGCGGGATGTTCACGCGGCCGATCTGCTTCATGCGCTTCTTGCCTTCCTTCTGTTTCTCCAGCAGTTTGCGCTTTCGGGTGATGTCGCCGCCGTAGCACTTCGCCAGCACGTTTTTCCTCAGCTGGCGGACGGTTTCGCGGGCGATGACCTTGCCGCCGACGGCGGCCTGGATGGCGATCTGGAACATCTGCGGCGGGATGACCTCGGCGAGGCGTTCGGCGATCTCGCGGCCGCGTGCGTAGGCGTGGTCGGAGTGGACGATGCTGGCGAAGGCGTCGACCGGTTCGCCGTTCACGAGGATGTCGAGCTTCACGAGCTTTTCGGTCTGCCAGCCGGCGGGTTCGTAATCGAGGCTGCCGTAGCCGCGCGTGATGGATTTGAGGCGGTCGTGGAAGTCGATCAGGATCTCGTGCATAGGGATGCAGGCGGTGATCATCACGTGGTTGGCGTCGATGCTCTCCGTGTTCGTGCAGATGCCGCGCTTGTTCATCACCAGGTTCATGATGTCGCCGATGTACTCGGTGGGGGACATGATGTGGGCGTTGATGAGCGGCTCCTCAATGTGGTCGATCTCGGACGGGTCGGGCAGGTGCACCGGGTTGTCGATCTTCAGCATGTCGCCGTTGCGGAGGTACACGTGGTAGATCACGCTCGGATAGGTGGCGATGATGTCCATGTTGTACTCGCGGCGGAGGCGTTCCTGCACGATCTCCATGTGGAGGAGCCCGAGGAATCCGCAGCGGAACCCGAATCCGAGCGCGGCGGACGTTTCGGACTGGTAGTGGAACGCCGGGTCGTTGAGCTGGAGCTTCGCCATGCTGAACTTGAGCTGTTCGTAGTCTGCGGTGTCGATGGGGTAGATGCCGCTGAAGACCATCGGCTTCACGTCCTGGAAACCGGGCAGGGGTTCGGCGCAGGGCGCGGCGGCGTCGGTGATCGTGTCTCCCATCTTCGCGTCGGCGGGCGACTTGAGGTTCGGGATGATGTAGCCGACGTCCCCGGCCTCGAGCGCGGGCATGGGCTTCATTTCGGGCGTGAAGACGCCGACTTCCTTGATTTCGCTTTCGAGGCCGGTGCTGAACATTTTGAGACGGTTTCCGCGTGCCAGGCTGCCGTTGAACATGCGGACGTACGTCACCACGCCGCGGTAGGCGTCGTAGATGGAGTCGAAAATCAGCGCGGCGGTCCCGGTCTCCGCGGGCGCTTTCGGCGGCGGCACGCGCTGCACGATGGCCTCGAGCAGTTCCGGCACGCCGGTGCCGTCCTTCGCGGAGACAAGCAACACTTCCTCGCGCGGGATCGCCAGGATCTCTTCGAGCTGGTTGTAGCACAACGGCAGGTCGGCGGCGGCGAGGTCGATCTTGTTGATGATCGGGATGATGAAAAGGTTGTGGCGCATGGCGAGGTTCACGTTCGCCACGGTCTGCGCCTGCACGCCCTGTGTGGCGTCGAGCACGAGGATCGCGCCCTCGCAGGCGGCGAGCGAACGGCTCACTTCGTAGGAAAAATCCACATGGCCGGGAGTGTCGATGAGGTTCAGCTCGTATTCGTTTCCGTCGGAGGCGGTGAAGAGCATGCGCACGGGATGGGACTTGATGGTAATCCCGCGTTCCTGTTCCAGGTCCATGGCGTCCAGGAGCTGGGCATGGACGAGGTCGCGCTTTTCGACCGTGTGGGTGATCTCGAGCATGCGGTCGGCAAGCGTCGATTTCCCGTGGTCGATATGCGCGATGATGGAGAAATTGCGGATGCGGGTCAGGTCATTCATGGTCTTTTTCTATGGATTTTGAAGCGGGGTGAAGGAGTTTCCAGACGCGGTAATACTCGGAGAGACCCCATGCCTGGGCGTCGCAGCCGCGCGGCTTGTGGGGATAATCGCCGTCGAGGATCTCCGGCATGTGCATGATGCAGCCGTTGTCGAGCTGGACCGACATGGAGGACAGCAGGCTGATGGCGGTGGCGCGTCCGAACGCACCGTGGGTGATGTAGTACGCCTCCGGGAAGAGCGGCATCTGCCAGGTCCAGGCGGTGCCGTTGTGGTACGCGACTTTGCGGCGGGTGTCCTCGTCGCCGCAATACTGCCCCTGATACGGGTGATTCGGATCGTTCAGCAGCTTGCCGTCCGTGCCGTAGATGGGAAGCGGGTATTTGACCGGACGGTCCGCCAGACTGCGGATGCCGCCGGGCACGAGGAGTTCGGAGGTATTGAGGAGGATGCCCCGGCGCAGTTTCTGGTCCTCGACCAGCCCCAGCGTGATCGCGAGCAGCTGGTTCGGGCGGAGATGGTCGTCCGGTTCGGCTTTCGACGCCGGAGTGCCGGGCGTGCAGTGGAGGCAGTCGGAAAGATAGCCCTCGTCCTTCAACGGGAAGTATTTCAGGAACGATTCCCTGACCTGATCGGCGAGCTTGGACCAGCGGGCGGCCTTATTCTCCGGGAGCGAATCCGCCAGGAACCGCAGGGAGGCGTACCAGAGCGCCTGAATTTCGACCGGATAACCCTCGCGGGGCGTCCCGGCGGGGTAGTTCGTATCCATCCACGTGAAATGCGCCGGGCTGAAGATGAGGCCGCTCTCCGCGTCGCACGCGATGCCGTTCGGCGTGCCCTTGACCAGCCCTTCGGCCAGCTCGACGAGCAGATCGAGCAGCGTCCCGCGGTCCTTGACTTTCGTTTTCAGGAAATCGCGGCTGCCGAGCGCGGCGCACATGTCGCGCACGCCGATGAAGAGCCAGAGAGGCGCATCGGACGTGTCGCGATTTCCGGTGTCGGTCCCGGCGATCATGTTGCAGATGGTCCCGTCCTTTACGAGCGAGGCGAACTGAAGCAGGATCTGCTTGACGTCCTCGCGGAACGCCGGTTCGGTCATCAGGCCGCGGACGAAGATGAGCGTGTCGCGGCCCCAGTCCAGGAACCACGGATACCCGGCGATCACGGTCTTCAGTTCGCCGCGTTTGACGATGAACGCCTTCAGGCTGTTCAGCATCACGGTCTGCAAATCGTCGGTCATCGGATTATAGCACGGTTTTTCCTCCGGCACGGGCGAAATCTTCTGTTCGTCCTCGCTCGTCATGATCTGTCCGATCAGGTACAGCGTGTCGTTGCCGGTCAGGCCGCACTTGAAGTAGCCGGGACTGTAAAGGTCGCAGTTCGGATCGAGCCCGCGTTCGGCTTCGTTCTCCTGATAGTTCATGTACGACCATTCGTCGGAACGGCGGAACATGCCGCCGGAGGCGATCATGCGGAGGATGCGGTCGGGGGCGGGCTTGAACACGAATCCGAGCGCGGATTCGGTCACGGCGGCGGGGAAAGAATTCTGCGGTCCCTCGGACGCCTTGGTCAGGCAGTGGAAATTGCGGTCCTCCAGGTCGGGACTGATGATCAGCTGCACCGGTTCGGTGTCGGCGATCGTCTCGCCGGTGCCCGAATGCGTGTACCGGTGGAACGACGCCCGGACGGCGTTCCGTTCCGGGATTATGGAAATCTTGAGCACAAGCCCGACGATGCGGGCGTTTCCGACCGGGACTTTGAAATACCACACCGCGCCGCCGTCGGACGCGATATGAAACCGGTCGATCATTTCGGTGGTGATCGACTGGCGTCTGCCGCGGCAGATCATCCAGAAACGGAGCCGCCTCCACATGATATGGCGGTCGACCGGGATTTCCGGGTGCAGGTTCGCCAGCATGACCGCGTCGTAACGGCTGAGGAGGCGTCCGCTTTCCATGCAGACATGCACCGCCGCGCCGCGTCCGTTGGTCTGAAGGAAGGTCCGTCCGCGCAGGAAGAACTCGTCGCGGGTAAGGGATGTGACGGCCCTTTTGACGTCGGGCGGCAGGAACATCAGTACCGCGTTGTCGCGGCGGAGCGCGTCGCCTTCGGACACGAAAATGGCCACTTTCAGTTCGGTCGGCTTGTCCGGCACGGGCAGGGGCGGCACGATGGAGATGAACCGTCCGTCAGCGCAGGAGATCGAACGCGCCACGGCGATCACGCGGCCGTCGTCGCGGACGATGTGGAACCGGAACCGCACGGGAGAGGACACCAGGATCGAACGTCCCGGTGCGACGATGACTTCCCGGTGAAGGTCGTTCGGCCAATTCCAGACGATGTACGGGATGTCGGACTGTCCTTCGAAGAGGTCCTGAAGGAAGCCTTCCGGGGATTCGCGGAGACGGCGTGCGAGCGCGGGGACGTCGGCGTCAGAGAGGACCGGCGTGCCGCTTTTCGCGACCAGCGCGCGGACCACGAGCGCGGCAGCCTGCTGGTCTTCAAGATGATTGTATTTCAGGCGGCCTCCAGCGACGGCCTCGTCGAGCTTCGGCAGCCAGTCCTGTTCCGTGCTCAGACAGACGACCCGGCCGGGGGAAAGAGGCAGGCTCCATTTGTGGCCGCGCACGGACAGGATGTCCAGACGGCGGCCGGAGATGAGGTCGTACATTTTTTCCCGCGTGAACGTCGCATAGCTGGCGTCCCATTCCGCGGTCACGGTGCGGTCGCAGTTCAGGTTCATGGCGATGACGACGAAGTGTTCCGCTTCGCGGTTGGTGCGGATGATCACCACGGCGTCGGACGAACCGGAGTCGATGCAGCGGACGAAGGCGCCGTTGAAAAATGCCGGATGCAGGGCGAGGATCGCGTTGAGGCGGGCGATGTAGTCGATCTGGTTCGGGGTCGCGCCCCAGTTCAGCGCGCTGTCCTGGTGTACGTCGACTTTTTCCTTCGCGAACCATTCCATGCCGTTCGTGAACCCGAACGCGCCGCAGGAGGACGCCAGCGCGCTCAGCGCCGTGCGGAGCATCGCGTAGCGTTCGCCGGATGCGGCCAGACGGTTGTTGTCGTGGGTCTCGGCGTAATGGATCATGAGGCCGTTCGAGTAGGATTCGTTCCAGGCATAGTTCAGGTAGCCTTCGATCTGGTCGCGGGAATAGTTCTGGAAGAGTTCGGAATACGCCCAGTCCATGTTCGCGCGGTCGAGCAGCGCCTGCGTGACCTCCGGCGCGCCTCCGAGTCCTTCCAGCAGGAAAACCGTGTCCGGGAATTCGCGGCGGACGGTAGCGATGATGTATTCCCACGCGGCCTCCGGGATCATATATCCGGCGTCGCAGCGGAATCCGTCGACGCCGCGGCGGCACCAGGTCAGGAAGACGTTCGCCAGATGGCTCCACAGGGGCGGGTTCTTGTGGTCGAGTTCGATCAGGTCGCCCCAGGTGACGCCCCACGCGCCGGGCGAAACATAGGTGCCGTCGTCCTTCCGCACGAACCAGTCGGGATGCTCCTCCTGGAGCTTCGACGCCCAGCCCGTGTGGTTGATGGCGATGTCGAGGAAGATGCAGGCGTTCTTGCGGTGGACCGCGTCGACCAGCTCGAAGAACTGTTCCAGCGGTGATGCCTTGGTGTCGAACTCGGCCAACGCGGGATCGACCGCGGTGAAGTCCTGCGAGGCGTACGGGCTGCCGAAACGCCCCATGCGGGCATAGGTCGTGGGGACCGGGTTGATCGGGAGCAGGTGGATGATGCGGCATTTGAGGCGGTCGACGATATGGTCGAGTTCGCGGATGAGGCCGCGGAACGTTCCGCTGGCGGGGATCACGGAGTATCCGGCGCCGTCGAGCGCGCCGATGCTTTCGTCCGTCACGCCGGACGGCAGCACGGAGGCCGGGCGCGTTTTGTTCGCGCCGAACTGGCGGACGAACGCGCAGTAGACGGTGTTCGAGGCGCAGTAGACGGCGGACATCACGTTCAGGTGCAGGTTGTCGCCCTTGACCCACGTTGTATTGCCTTCGTCGTCCACGATGCCGCATTTGCACTCGAAATGGCCGACTTCGGAGAGCGCCAGGCGCACGCGAAACGAGTATTCGTCGGTCCGCTGCATCGGGATGTTGTTCCAGTCCTGCCCGATCGGGTTCAGCCTGCGTTCGGTCTGAAGGATGATCTCGTCGCGGTGGATGGATGCGTTTCCGACGTTGGTGCAGAGGAACGCGCGTCCGGTGACGGGTTCGGAGCAGGTGAGCTTGAATTCGATGGTATCCCCGCAGAACCGCTGCAGGTGTTTTCCGGCCTCGGGGTATTGCGTCAGTTCAGGCATACTCGTTTCTTTCGTTTGCCGCCGGGCGGCGTTGTCATTCGATCTCGACGTCCTTCGTCTTCGGGAAGACGGAGATCTCGAACACCTCGGATTTCGTCTGGAGCGTGTTCAGGGCGATCTGGGCATAGAGGGCGACGGTGTAGCGGGCCTTGCGTTTCGGCGGCTCGGCGTGCTCCAGGAACGTCAGCGGCACGTCGATCAGGGCGCTGTTGTTCGGCTGGAGAACGAGCGCGGAGCGGCGCGGACGGGATTTCCGGGCCGTTTCGCCGGGCTTCGCATCGGGCCAGGCAAGCTGCCAGTCCTCTTCCCTGATCTCGCCGGACTTGCCCGGCTCGCAGAACGCGTAGTACAGGCGGATGTTGTCGGTCTCGTTCATGTACCACTCGTCCACGGAGACGACCGCGACGTCCTGGTTTTTGAGCAGGAAGGTCATGGTCTGGTTCGGGACGCCGAGGGTATAGTCGAGGCGCAGATAACCGTGCTCCAGCGACATTTTCGCTGTGATCTTCTGGAAATACTTCGTCTCGTCGAATTCGTACTGCACGCTCGGTTCGGCGGAGCATGCGCCGAGGACCAGAAGCGCCGCCAGGGCGAACAGGATTCGTGTCGTTTTCTTCATTTTTCCGGTCGCTTTCTCCGGTTTCCGGTCCGCAGGATTTGAGCGGGGGAAACCGGCTGGATGTTCCGGCTGGGATCAGCCGCGCGGGGCCGTGGCGCCGGATTCGAGGGCATCGCGCACGTCGTCATTCACGCCGGTATATTTCGGATTGCCGGGCATGATGCCGCGGTTCGACTGCTTGATGAAGTTCACGAACAGCTCGACTTCCGGGCAGCTCGGGATCGTCTTTTCGATCTGCTCCAACGCGTGCGGGCTGTTCAGTCCCTCGAAGAAGAACGTCTTGATCGCGCGGCGGATCGCCATGCGGGCGTCCGGAGTGATGTTCGCGCGGCGCAGGCCGATCGTGTTCGGTCCGCAGATGAAGTTCGTTTCGCGGAGCATGCAGAACGGGGGGATGTCCTGGCCGATCAGGGCGGTCGGTCCGATCATCGCCAGCGCTCCGATGCGGCAGAACTGGTGGACGAGGACGAATCCGCTCATGACCGCGCCGTCGCCGACCTGTACATGCCCGGAAAGCGAGGTGTGGTTCGCGATGGTCGCATGGTCGCCGATCACCACGTCGTGCGCCACATGCACGAACGCCATCAGCAGCACGTGGTTGCCGACGACGGTCTTCAGCTGTTCGAACGGCGGACGGTGGATCGTGACGAACTCGCGGATGACCGTGTGGTGGCCGATCTCGCAATAGGAGACGAGGCCGCGGTAGAAACGGTGGTCCTGCGGCTCCGCGCCGACGAGGGCGTTCATGTAGATGCAGCAGTCGGAGCCGATGGTGGTATAACGGCAGATCTTGACGTGGGCGTCGATATAGCAGTTGTCGCCGATCTTCACGTTGTCTTCAATGACGGCATACGGCCCGATTTCGACGTTTTTGCCGATCTGGGCGTCGGGAGATACGATCGCGGTGGGATGAATCATGATAAATCCTTTCGGGTTCCTGAAAAAGATGCTCCCATAATATACCCCGCCACGCACAGCTTATCAAGCGCGTTTCTTATATTTAAAGCAAATTTCTTTTTCCCACGGCCTGAATGCGGCCGCGGGGAGTGTTACATGGCGTCGGGGATGCCGATCGTGAGGGCGGCGAGGCCGTCCGCGAGGATGTCGCGCACGGCGAAACAGAGCGCCAGACGCATCGTGCGGACCGCGGGATCGCCGGCGTTCAGCACCTGTTTTTCGCGGTAGAACCGGTTGAAAAGTTTCGCCAGGTCGAGCAGGTAGTTCACGAGGATGGAGCAGTCCATCTTGTCGGAGGAGGACCGGATGGCGTCGGCGTAGCGCAGCACAGCCACGGCGAGCGCCTTTTCCTCCGGCGAATCGGCGAGCGACCAGTCGACCGAAGCGGGATCGAACTCGATCCCGGCGTCGTTGCATTTCCGCACGATGGAGTTGATGCGGGCGCAGACGTACTGCACGTACGGGCCGGTGTCGCCCTCGAATTTCAACGAGGCCTGCGGATCGAACATGATCGTGGTCTTCGGGTTGAACTTCAGCAGCATGAACTTCAGGGCGCCCATGCCGATGATCTCGCTGCGGGATTCGAGGTCGGCGGGCGGTTCCTCGCCTTCCTTCACGCGTTCCATCGCGGCCGCCTTCGCCAGAGAGTGCATCTCGTCGAAGAGGTCGTCCGCATCGACCACGGTGCCTTCGCGGCTCTTCATGCGGCCGGACGGCAGGTTGACCATGCCGTAGGAGAGATGGTAGAGGCTGTCTGCCCAGGCGTATCCGAGGCGGCCGAGGATGGTGAAGAGCATGCGGAAATGCAGGTTCTGTTCGTCGCCGACGACCCAAATCATGGTGTCGGGGTTGTGCTCCTCGTGCTTGAGGATCGTGGTGCCGATGTCCTGCGTGATGTAGACGCTGGTGCCGTCCTTGCGGAGGAGCACCTTCTCGCCGAGTTTGCCCAGGTCGACCGTGACCGCGCCGTCCGCGCGCTTGCCGAAGATGCCTTTCGCGAGGGCATCGGCGATGACGTCCTTACCGAGCAGATAGGTCTGGCTTTCGAGGTAGGTCTTGTCGAAATGCACGCCCATGCGGCGGTACGTCTCGTTGAATCCGTCGATGACCCATTTGTTCATGGTGGTCCAGAGGGCGCGGACTTCGGGATCGCCGGCCTCCCACTTGCGTAGCATTTCCTGCGCTTGTTTGCCGAGCTCGGTTTCGAGGAAGAGGTCGTCGGTGGACTTGTCGGCGAATTCGGGATGCGCGGCCTTCAGCTGTTTGACTTCGTCGGACAGCATCTGGTTGAACTTGACATAATAGTTGCCGACGTAGTGGTCGCCCTTGATCCCGGCCTGCTCCGGCGTGACGCCGTTTCCGGTCAGCTTGTAGGCGAGCATGGATTTGCAGATATGGATGCCGCGGTCGTTGATGAGGTTGACCGGCACCACGTCGTGTCCGGCGCGCGCCATCACGCTGGCGAGCGTCATGCCGATGCAGTTGTTGCGGACGTGGCCGAGGTGCTGCGGCTTGTTCGTGTTCGGCGCGGAGAATTCAATGAGAATCTTGCGGCGGGAGCCCTCCGGGAACGGCACGTCGGCGAGGAGCGACTTCACGTCCGAAACGGAATCGCGGAACAGCGCGGCGGGCTTGAGCGTGATGTTCACGAACGCCTTGATCTTTTCGGCGGACACCACATCCGGGTCCTTCATCAGGAGTTCGGCGGTCTCCGTTGCCAGCGCATCCGGCGCGCTCTTCAGCGCCTTGGCGAGGCGGAAGCAGTTCACGGTCAGGTCGCCGTTCATGCCAGCGGGACACGGCTCCCACAGGATGTCGAACGAGGAATCAAGGGAACGCGAGACGCGGAACGAGTCCGCCAGACGGGAAAGGCATTGGATTTTCATGAAGCAGGAAAGAGGTTGATATGAAAAACTGGATTAATGCGTTGTGCGGATCAGCGTGACCGGGGCGGACGGCTTCACGCGGATGACGTATTCGCCGAGCGCGGCGGGCAGCAGGGCGGTCATGCAGCGCGGGATGGTCGTCACCGTGCCGCGGACCTCCACGTCCACCGGGCCGCTGATGGCGGTCAGCAGGTGGAAACTGCGCGTGGAGCGGGTCGTGTCCGGCCAGTCTCCGGCGAGACGGAGCTCGTCGCAATGGAACTGCGGACAGCGGTTGATGATCGCGTATTTGCGGTTGCGCATCGCGTTGTCGCTGACGCCCGTGATGCGGGCGGGAGTGCGGTCGATGAAGTCGACGCAGGAGAGCCCCTCCTCGACATGGAGTTCCTGGTCGGGATCGGAAATGCCCCAGTCGTTCAGCAGGAAGTCGCTGTTGCTGTTCTGCTGGATCTCGAGGACCAGGTTTCCGGGGTCGATGCAGTGGATGCGTCCGGCGTTGACGAAATACGCGTCGCCGTTCACCGCGTCGAAACTCTGAAGCACGCTCTCCACGTCGGACGTGGGCAGAAGCTCCAGGAAACGATGGCGTGTGGCGGTCGGACGGATGCCGACCATGATTTTCGAGCCGGGTTCGGCGTCCAGCACATACCACATCTTCGTCTTCGGTTCCGCGCCGTTTCCGAGCCGGAGGGCGGCGTTCTCGTCGGGATTCACCGTCAGCGGGAGACGTTCGCTGGTGTCGAGGATCTTCACCATCAGCGGAAAGCGCGCGGCGCGGGTCATGTCGCCGATCAGGTAGGACGGGCCGATCATCGTGCAGAGTTCGTGGATGGTCTTCCCGGCCAGCGGGCCGTTCGAGATCACGCTCTCGACGCCCTCGCGGTCGCAGATGTCCCACGCCTCGCCGAACCGGCCTTCCTCCGCGGGGAGTTCGCGGTTCAAAACGCGCGCGAGTTTTCTGCCGCCCCATGGCGTCCGGCGGTACATCGGCGCAAACAGCAGCGGGTACAAATCGTCTTTGGAAAGAGTTGTCATCGGCGGATCATCCGTTCATGTTTTTTTAACATTTTGCCAATACAATATACTACACGAACCGGAAATAACAAACTGTGAGGCGCTTTTTTTCCAAAAAAAAGCATGCGCCACGCCGGATGGCCCGGGCGGAAAAACAGGAAGGAAACCGTGCCGCAGCTGTTCTTCGTCCGCTCAGACGTGCTTCATGCGGCCGAAGAGGTTGCCGTATTTCTTCAGGTTCAGCGACTCGACGAACGACGCGATCTTGGTCGTGGTGGAGCACGGGTCGATGGAGGCGTCCATGCAGTCGCCTTCCAGCGCCAGCATCGGCATGCCGATCTCCTCGAGCTCTTCGCGCAGGAGCTTCGTGAACGGGCGGTCGGCGAGGCTGCACCGTCCGAAACCGTGCGTGTACAGAATGCAGCCTGTGAACTTCGCCTTTGCCGAAATGTCCTTCACGTACTTCACGCGCAGTTTCGGGTCCAGGAATCCGGTCGTGAGGAGCTTCCGCGCGAGCGATTCGTACGGGTGCTTCGGGTCGAGCGGAGCCCAGCCGACGTAGTTGGTCTCTTCGAACACGATCGGGGCGTTGCAGACGGTCTCGATGTAGTCGAGGTGCTTGGAGTCGTAGAACGGCGGAAGGTGAAGCCAGAGCAGGCGGTGCGTGTCCTCGATGGAATAGCGCTTTTCCGCCCATTCCTTCTTCTGCAGCAGTTCCTCGTAGTAGGTCTTCTGGATGTCGACGAGCTCCTGCGTACCCCAGAGCTGGCTGAAGATGACGGCGTTGTAGACCGCCTCCGAGCCGCGGATCAGCGGCGGCGAGGTCCAGCGCAGTTCATTGCACTTGCGCGAATAGTCCGCCGCGAGGTTGGAGAGCACGCAGGCTTCCTCGAGACGCGCCGGATCGAGCTTGCGTCCGAGCGCTTCCTCCATCTGCTCGACCGACTGGCGCAGGCCGTCCGCGATCTGACCGACCGCGTTGGTGTTCGCCAGGTTGATCGGGGTGTGCAGGGAGTAGAACCGGTCCTCGAAACCGTAGGTGCGCGCGAGGTCGGCGAAGATGCGTTCGCCCTGCTGGCACGGCTGGCTGGTGGAGACGGCGAAATCGGGCGTCTTCAGCGGCAGACCCTCCAGCATGCGCAGGAAGGAGCAGGTCTGCTGGTCGAATCCCTTACGCGCGGCGACGTCGAGCGCGGCTTTCACGCGTTTCGAGCTGCGGCCGAAGAGCGCGGCGTACGTTTCCAGCGTCAGGATGCGCGCCCCGAACGCGTTCAGGATCTCAGTCGGGAAGAAAAGGTTGCGCCAAACGGTCGGTTTGTCCTTCTCGCCGAAGAGGAACGCGCGTTTGTTGCCGACCACGCGCATGGAGACGGATTTCTGGCGGGTGGGCTCGTACTGGACGGGATCCGGGTCGAGCTTGCCGCGC
Organism: uncultured bacterium; assembly: GCA_902762495.1. Classification (GTDB taxonomy): domain Bacteria; phylum Verrucomicrobiota; class Lentisphaeria; order Victivallales; family UBA1829; genus UBA1732. The sequence goes on from CACWOL010000009.1 coordinate 15,961, forward strand.
AGCTTGCTGTATTCGAGCGCGAGGACTGCCGCGCCGAGCGCGCCCATGACGTTGTGGAATTCCGGGATGATGATCTCGCAGCCGGTGATCTCCTTCATGAAATATGCCACGGCATGGTTCGAGGCCACGCCGCCCTGGAACAGGATCGGATGCGCGGGATCGTGGTGCATCAGCATCTGGCCGACGCCGTTCAGGATCGTGCGCGCCTGAGCACGGCACGCCCCGGCGAGCAGGTCGCCCATCGGGATGCGGTTTTTGAACTTGTTGATGGACGTGGCGGAGAGCACGGCGCAGACGGAGCTGAACTCGGTTTTCGCGTCGTAGTTCACCTTGTCCGCCATTTCCTCGACCGGGATGCCGAGCTTGGCGGCCACGCTGTCGAGGTAGCTTCCGGTGCCCGCGGCGCACACGCCGGACATCATGGACACCCACATGCCCATCTTGTGGTTGAATACCATGCACTTGCTGTCCTGGCCGCCGCAGTCGATGATTGCGTCCACGTTCGGGTAATAGCGTTTCGCTCCGGCGACGTGCGCGGAGACTTCGCTGACCTGGAAATCGTACGGGATGAAGCGTTTCGTGTCCTCGACGATCTGGCTGCCAGTCACGACCGTGCAGGCGATGTCCCCGGCGTGGATGCCACTGTCAACCGCGGCCTTCGCAACCTCGGCGGTCGTCTCGCAGGTGATATTTCCGGCGTTCAGCCCAGCCTCGGAAAAGAATGTGGCGAGGGTCTTTTTCAGCGCGCCCATGTTGCAGCGGCCGCAGGACGTGCAGCGGCCCGTGCAGGAAAGCTGACCGGAATCCACCGGCTTCGTGCGCTGGTAAGTCGTATGGACCACGCGCCCCTTGTCTGTGATGACGACGGCTTTGAATGTCGTGGATCCGATATCGATCCCGAGGTAGTATTTCATCAATGGCACCCGGAAAGCAATTGTGGTTGGATAAAAAAATATCTATGTAATATAACCCTTTTTCGCGCCTTTTCCAATCGAAAACGAAAAATAAAAGATATTTCCGGGAGGGGAGGGCAAGCCCTCCACGGCGGCAGTGCCGTGCCGCGCGACGGCACGATAGGGCAAATAGGGCGGATAAGACAAAATGAGGCGGACAGGGGAAATCCGTCCTGCCCGCCCTGTAAATCTTATTTTGTGCGGTCTTATGCGAGGACGTGAATGATGCTCTGGTCGTTGATGCCGATTTCACTGTAGTTGACCCCGGCCGACCACCGGGACATGTCGCCGCCGGCATAGGCGCCCATCAACTCGGTCGAGATCTGGCGTACCAGCAGGTCGTCTTTGCCGTCGCCGTCGGAGTCGAATGCGCCCGCAATGTCCCAGTCGGAACCGTCGATCTGGCCGAGCGACGTCCACGCGTCGGCGTTTCCGTCCGCGAGCAGAACCACTGCGCCGGATTCCTTATGGAACAGCACGACGTCGTCCTTGCCGTCGCCCGCGAAATCGCCGACCGCGCCGAATTCCCAGCCGGACCAGTTCAGACCGCCCAGGCCCGTCAACGTGCCGTCCAGGTCGACCGAGTAGAAGAGCACGCCGGACAGCGACATCAGCACGGAGTCCTTTCCATCGCCGTCGAAGTCGCCGCATCCGAGCATCGTCCAGTTCGCGTCGAACCAGCCCGCGATTCCGGTCCAGTTGTCCGTGCCGTCCGTCCAGACGCCCAGCGCGCCGAGTTCCTGCGCGTGCCACACGACCGACGGTGCGCCTGAACCTGTCAGGTTTCCGGCGTTGTATTTCCAGTCGATGCCATCCGCGTTGATCAGCGTGCCGATCTTGCGCCAGCCGTCTGCCTGATAACTGATTTCAATGCTTTTCATGATTCCTCTGGAATCCATGGTACTGATGGATTCCATCTGAACACCGCTTTCCGCGTTTCTCCAGAGCGTGGAAATCTGAATGTCGCTCTTCGGCAGGGGCAAGTGATCTCCCTGTGCCTGGAATTCCTTATATGCCGCGAAAGATTCCCCGTAGGACAGGTCGTCGATGGTCGGTTCCCTGTATTGGGATTTCGGAATCAACCGGATAACGCCGCCGGGCAAAGTCTGGCGAAGAGCGACGATCTCGCATGAAAGGTCCAGCCAGTTTTCCCTGAGAAACGCGAGATTCTGCGAGATGGATGATTCCGGTATTTCCTCCTGAACCTTTGCTTTCGCACGATCATATAACGTACAGAACTGCCGGTACGTCATCTGGGAAATATCCGGGACAGCTTTGAACGGGGGAATGGAGACAAGGTCCTCAATCGGAACTATCAATTCCTCAGGTATCTTCAGGATAACATCTTCCTTAGAAATTATCAAATACTCTGGTGTCTTCAGCAAATCGGGATTGATTTTCAGGACGACTCTTTCCTCCCCGTTTAGCGATACCGTAATGATTCCATCATCCATCGGCGGGATGATCTCGGATTCAGGAATTGCTCCAATATAGTTTTTTGACCATGCCCCTCCATTCTGTTCGGTGTTGACAGTTCCGTTTTCCTCCGTGTCAGTGATACTCTCTTTCAGCATTTCAACAATCTCTGATTGTTCGTCTTCGCCGAAAGAAGACAGGAGACCGCGCAGAATATCATTGTATTCTTTTGATCCGGGTTCAACACGCCTCATTCCGTTATTGTTCATTACTTCTTCCAAGTCCAGCGATAACGTAATGATTCCATCATCCATCGGCGGGATGATCTCGGATTCAGGAATTGCTCCAATATAGTTTTTTGACCATGCCCCTCCAACCCCTTCGGTGTTGATAATTTTGTTTTTCTCTTCGATGGTTTCGCTCATTTTCGGTCTCGCTTTCCCGCCTCGGAACGAGGTGAATTGCTAAAGTTCTGATACCGAGTCGTTCTTATATTCCAATACCCAATATAGCATGAAAAAACAGCATGTCAAGGATTTATGTCATTTTTTTTTTTTTTGAAAACTGGTTAAAACCTAAAATATAAAACGATTAATTTAAAAATTGAGGGAGGCAAAGCCTCCATCAAGTAGTGCCGTGCTACGCGACGGCACACACGGAGTATGCCAGGTAGTGCCGGGCTAACGCTCGGACACAAGGGCAACCCCTTGACTGCGGCAGTGCGCGGCTATCGCTCGCGCACGGGAAGGCAAATAATGCCATAAGGTAAAAGAAATAGGTCGGACAGGGGAAATACGCCCTATCCGCCCTATTAGCCTTATTCTGTAGGCACTGTGGAGGGCTTGCCCTCCCTCAGTGGCGCTCGCGGAGCCAGGCTTCGACGAACTGGTCCAGGTCGCCGTCGAGCACGGCGGCGGTGTTGCCGGTCTCGACGCCGGTGCGGAGGTCCTTCACCATCTGGTACGGCTGAAGCACGTAGGAACGGATCTGGTTGCCCCAGGAATTGTCGGTCTTCTCGCCGGAGATCTGCGCCGCCTGCTGACGGCGTTTTTCCTCCTCGAGTTCGTACAGGCGCGCCTTCAGCATCTGCATCGCCATCGCGCGGTTCTTGTGCTGGGAGCGTTCCACCTGGCAGGAGACGACCACGCCAGTCGGCAGGTGGGTGATGCGGACGGCGCTGTCGGTACGGTTCACGTACTGGCCGCCCGCGCCGGACGCGCGGTAGGTGTCGACGCGGAGGTCCTTCTCGTCGATCTCGATGTCGATCTCGTCCTCGATCTCGGGGAAGGCGTCGACGGATGCGAACGAGGTGTGGCGGCGCGCGTTGGCGTCGAACGGGGAGATTCGGACGAGGCGGTGCACGCCGCGTTCGGCGCGCATGTAGCCGTAGACGAATTCGCCGGTGACCTTCAGGACGGCGCTCTTGATGCCGGCTTCATCGCCGGGCTGCATGTCGATGATCTCGTCCTGGAATCCGCGGCGTTCAAACCAGCGGCGGTACATGCGGAGCAGGATGCTGGCCCAGTCGCAGGACTCGGTGCCGCCCGCGCCCGCGTGGATGTACACGAAGCTGTTGCAGCGGTCGAACTTGCCGGAAAGGAAGCTCACGATCTCAAGCTTGGAAAGCCCGGCTTCGAGCTTGGTCCAGGCGTCGTCGGATTCCTCCAGGAACGACGGGTCCTCCTCGGCGAGTTCGGCGATCGCGAGGAAGTCGTCGGCTTCGCGTTTGAGCTTGTTGAAGGGCTCCACGATGTTCTTGCAGGAGGAGAGCTTCTGCACGGTCGCCTGCGCCTTTTCCTTGTCGTCCCAGAAATCGTTCTGCGCCATGGTCTTTTCGATTTCGGCGATCTGCGCCAGCGTCTCGTCCACGTGCAGGTAGTTCGACAGCTTCGACAGGCGTTCGGTCAGGTCCGCGCCGTGAGCTTTGATCTCGTCAATGGTCATTCGTTGTCTCCGGAGTGATTATGCCAGGCTGCGCACGAGCGCGACGGCGTCGGCGACGGCCTGTCCGATGGCGTCCCAGTTTCCGGCGCGCATGTCGGCGGTCTTGCCGAGCCAGGTTCCGCCGACGGCCGCGATCTCCGGGACCGCCAGGTATTCCGCCGCGTTCGCGCTCGTCACGCCGCCAGTGGGCATGAAGCGGACGCCGAGGTGCTTATAGGGCGCGATCAGGGATTTCAGGAACTTTACGCCGCCCGCGGCTTCCGCCGGGAAATATTTCAGGAAACGGCAGCCCAGCTCCATGGCCTGTTCCGCCTCGGACGGGGTGCACACGCCCGGCGCGAACGGGAATCCGCATTTCACGGCTTCCTTCACGACGGTCGGGTTGAAGCCCGGCGCCACGGCGAACTTCGCGCCCGCCTCGAACGCCCGGTGCAGGTCGCGCACATTCAGCACGGTGCCCGCGCCCAGGTAGAGGCCGGGGAACTCCTTCGCGGCCGCGCGGATCACGCTCTCGGCGGCTTCGGTGCGGAACGTGATCTCGGCCGCCGGGAGCTGTTTTTCCTGGAGGACCGAGCACATTTTGAGGCCGTCTTCGAGGTTGTCGAGGACCAGGACCGGGACGATCCGGATCGCGCTCAGACGGTCAAGCGCGGCTTTGACGTTCTGCTGAAAAAGTTCCATGGTAGTTTGCCTTTCCTGTATGTAAATTGTTCGTTGTTGCTTGTTTCGAGGTTCGGCCCGCTCATTTCTTCTTCAGGACGAGCTTCGCCGGAGCGCCGTTCACGGTCTCGCCCGTGATGACGCATTCCTTCACGTCCTGGCGGGACGGCACGTCGTACATCACGTCCAGCATGATGTCCTCCATGATGGAGCGGAGGCCGCGTGCGCCCGTGCCCTTCTCGTAGGCTTTCTTCGCGAGCGCGGCGATGGCTTCGTCCGTGAAGGACAGCTTCACGCCCTCCATTTCCATGAGGGTCGTGTACTGGCGCACGATCGAGTTCTTCGGTTCGGTCAGGATGCGTTTCAGCGCCTCCTCGTCGAGCGGGGTGAGCGCGGCCGTAACGGGCATGCGGCCCATGAACTCGGGGATCATGCCGAAATGCACGAAGTCTTCGGGTTCGACGGCGGACAGCGGCGATTCGAGCAGGAGCTTGTTCTCCGCCTCGGTGCGCTTGTCCTCCTCGCTGGCGTTCTCCGTGCCCTGTGTGAAGCCGAGCACGTGACGGCCCACGCGGCGCTGGACGATCTTGTCCAGGCCGACGAACGCGCCGCCGCAGATGAAGAGGATGTTCGAGGTGTCGACGTGCAGGTATTCCTGCTGCGGGTGCTTGCGGCCGCCCTTCGGCGGGACGTTGGAGATCGTGCCTTCGAGGATCTTCAGGAGGGCCTGCTGGACGCCTTCGCCGGAGACGTCGCGCGTGATGGAGACGTTCTGGCTCTTCTTCGCGATCTTGTCGATCTCGTCGACGTAGATGATGCCGACCTGCGCGCGGTCGAGGTCGTAGTCAGCGGCCTGCACGAGGCGAAGGATGATGTTTTCCACGTCCTCGCCCACGTACCCGGCTTCCGTCAGGGTCGTGGCGTCGGTGATGCAGAACGGCACGTCGAGCATCTTCGCGAGGGTGCGGGCGATGAGCGTCTTGCCGCTTCCGGTGGGGCCGATCAGCAGGACGTTGCTCTTGTCGAGGTCGACGTCGGAGGCGTCGTAGAGATTTTTCGATTTCAGGCGGTTGTAGTGGTTGTGTACGGCCACGGACAGGATCTTCTTCGCCTGCTCCTGGCCAATCACGTAACGGTCGAGTTCGGCTTTGATGTCGGCGGGCGTCGGCACGTTCAGGTGGTCCACGAACGACGGCAGACGGCCGGATTTCTCGGCGGAGTCCTCAAATCCGTCATCTTCCGCGGATGGGGCGGATTTCTGGTTCGCACCGGGAAATCCGTTCCGGCTGAACAATGTGTCGCAGATGGACACGCAGTTGCGGCAGATGGAAGCGCCGCTCGGGCCGGTCAGCAGGCCGCCCTTCACTTCGCTTTCCTGACGGCCGCAGAAAGAACAGCGTTCGGGTTTCTTCATGGATCAGTTCCCCTTGACTTTGAGGGCGGCGACGTCCGCGCGGGGCGGCAGGACATGGTCAACGAGGCCGTAGGCCACGGCTTCCTCGGCGGACATGAAATAGTCGCGCTCGGTGTCGCGTTCGATCTTCTTCAGCGTCTGGCCGGAGTGCTTCGCGAGGATGGTGTTCAGCGCGGCCTTCGTGCGCAGGATTTCCTTCGTGTGGATTTCGATGTCCGTCGCCTGGCCTTCGGCGCCGCCGAGGACCTGGTGGATCATGATGCGCGCGGACGGCAGGGCGTAGCGTTTGCCCTGCGTGCCGGCGGCCAGCAGCACGGCGGCCATGGACGCGGCCTGGCCCATGCAGAACGTGCAGACGTCGCACGGGAGCGACTGGATCGTGTCGTAGATTGCGAGACCGGCGGTGACTACGCCGCCCGGAGAGTTGATGTAGATGGAGATGTCCTTCTTCGGATCCTCGCTCTTCAGAAAGAGGAGTTCTGCCACGACCAGGTTCGCGATGGCGTCGTCGATGGGGTCGCCCAGCAGGATGATGCGGTCGCGGAGCAGCCGGGAATAGATGTCGTAGGAACGTTCGCCGCTTCCGGTCTGTTCGACGACGATGGGCACGAGGGTGTTTCGGGTTCCGGTCGGTTTCATGGTTGTCATCTCCTTGTCTTCTGTTCGATTCTCTGTCAAAAACGCACGGCCTTCGTGCTTCTTTCGACGCGCAAAGGCCGGTCATTCTGCTGGCGGGAATGGCCAGACTTTATGGTACGCGCCGGGAGGGACCTGCATCCCTCCGGCGTTCTGTTCGTTTTTTACTTCGCGGCGGCTTTCATGCGGCGTTCCGCGAGCACGCCGAGGGTCTTCTCGACGAGGAGCTCGATCTCAAGCTCGTTGAGACGGCCGGTGCGCTGGAGGATTTCGGCGAGGCGGGCGGGCTCCATACGGGTCTGCTGCGCCATGTTCTGGATGGCCTGGGCAACTTCCTGTTCGGAGAGCTTGACCTCTTCCTGCTTGGCGATCTTGCGCATGATGAAATTCTTGCGGAGCTGGTCGGCGGCTTTCTTCTTCGCCTCGTCCATGTGCTGGTCCTTCTCGGCTTCGAACTTCTCAAGGGCTTCCTTGTCCTGTCCGACGGCATACTGGAGCAGCTTGTATTCGTTGTCCGTGGCGGTCTCGAGGGACTTCTTCGGCAGATCGAACTGCGGAGCCTTTTCGAGGATGGCGGCCTGGATGGATTCCATCGTCTTGGAGCGGGTCATGATCTCGGCCTGACGGGCGGCGAGGTCGTGGTAGAACTTGGTCAGCTCTTCGGCGGACTTGAATTCCATCTTCTCGGCGAGCTTCGCCATGTCTTCGATCGGTTCGCGGCGCTGGCCGTCGTGGACTTTCATCTTGTAGGTGACCTTTTTGCCGCGGAGGCCTTCCTCGCGCCAGTCGGCGGGAAATTCGGCGGTGAAAGAACGTTCTTCGCCGACGGTCGCGCCGGTCATGGCGGCGTTCACGCCGGGGATCATTTCCTGACCGATCAGGTAGATCCAGGCGGAATCGTTCTTGACCGCGCGCTTCAGGGAATCGGAGGCGTCTTCGGGGAGCGCGAAATCGCTCTCGTAGGAGACGTGGAGCATGTCGCCTTCCTTGGCGGCGTCGGTGATGGGCACGAAGCTGCTGTACTGGGCCTTGGCGCGTTCGATGAGGTCCGCCTCGATCTTGGCGGCGTCTTCGGCGGCCGCGACTTCTCCGAGATCCTTGTAGTCCGGGAGCTCGAACTCGGGCGCGATCTCGAAATCGCACTTCATCGTGAATTCCTTGCCCTCTTCGAGCGTTCCTTCGGGTTCGAGCTTGCTGTAGGAGATGATGTCGAGCTCGTCGGCCTTCTTGGAGAGCAGATCATAGGCGGCGACCTGGATCAGGCGACCGGCTTCCTCGTCGACATAGCCTTTATAGCGGGCCTTCACCATGGCGAGCGGGGCCTTGCCGGGACGGAATCCGGGGATCTGCGCCTTGCGGGCGACGGCCTTCGCCGCATTCAGGAAGAGATCGGCGGAAGCCTCGGCGGGGAGCACGAATTTCGCGTCGCGTCCGCAGACGTCGGTGTCGGTGATGGTGAGGGTGAATTGTTCTTTCCAGCTGGGAGTGGACATGTTTGTCTTGCCTTCGTGATTGGTTATCTGAATGTTTTGTCGGTAACGGATCCGGATTGCCCGCCGCGGAAGCGTGGGCGTTCACAGAAAGATGCGAGTATGTAATATACACCCTTTCTTCCTGATTTTCAATCCGCTTTCCGGCTTTTTTCTAACTATTTCGACCGGAAGCGCGCGGCGACGAACGACACCGCGAACATCGCGCACGCCAGCAGGACGATCGCCGCGCCGGCGGGCACGTTCGCCCACGGCTGCGCCGAGATCAGCAGCCCGCCTGCGCAGCTGATGTAACTGAAGACCAGCGACAGGAAGAACAGCTGGCGCGAATTGCGCGCGAAATTCCGCGCGGTCGCCGCCGGGACGATCAGGATCGCCGTCACCAGCAGGACGCCCACGGCGCGCACGCACAGGATCACCACCAGCGACAGCAGCGCCGCGAAAAGATACTGGTACACGGACACCTTGATCCGATGAACCCCGGCGATCTGTTCGTTCACGGAGATGTGGAGCATGCGGTTCCATGCGAAGAACTGGAACGCCAGGAACGCGACGAGCAGGACGGCCAGAAGCGCGATCTCGTAGTCGTCGATCGTGAGGATGTCGCCGTACAGGAACATGTTCACGCCGCGCGACGCCTCGCGGTTCCGGCTCACGATCGCGAGTCCGAATGCCACCACGGCGGAGAAGATGATGCCGATCACCGTGTCCGTGGAAAGGCGGCTCCCGCGCCGCAGATACATGATGAAGAGTCCGATCACGAGCGCCAGACCCGGCATCGTGAATTCGACCGGGAGCGAACAGATCAACCCGAGTGCGACGCCGGCGAACGCCGAGTGCCCGATGGCGTCGGAGAAAAACGACATGCGGGAGTTCACGACCTGCACGCCGGAGAGCGCGGCGAGCGGGGCGATCAGGAGCAGGCCGAGCATCGCGCGGCGCATGAATTCCGGTCCCATGCAGTCCAGCGGGAACAGCATGGCGGCGAGGTCGGAAAGCCGGAGGACAAGTTCATTCAGCATGGCCGGCCTCCGTTCCGTGGTCGTGAGTATGATCGTGCGCGTGGTCGTGGCCGCAGGAACATCCGTGCGCGCCGTCGATATGGCAATGGTCGTGCAGATGCAGGTGTTCATTGCGGAGCGGACAGTTTTCGGGGCATTCGCGCACGTCCTGCGGGATGCCGTGCAGGTCGGGGAGACCGAGGTGCAGGCCGAACGTTTCGGACAGCACCTGATGGGTCAGCGCCACGCGCGGCTCGCCCTCGCCGAACACCGTATGGTTCAGGCAGATCACATGGTCGGCGTGCGCGGTCACGGTCGCCAGGTCGTGGCTGATCATGATCTGCGTGAATCCGCGTTTTTCGCGGACGCGCCGCAGGAGTTCGCAGCAAATCTGCCCGCCCTTGAAGTCGACCCCGGAGGTCGGTTCGTCCAGGATCAGGATGTCCGGTTCCTGAAGCAGCGCCTGCGCGAGCAGGACGCGCTGAATCTCGCCGCCGGAGAGCGCGCCGAACGTATGGTCGGCCAGAGCGGTGCATTCCACTTCGTCCAAATACTGCATGATGCGTTTCACATGGCGTTTGGAGTGTCCCAGGAAGAGCGGCATGCGCTGAAGCCCGGAGAGCAGGTAGTCCATGACGGTCATCGGGATGTCGCGGTCGAACACCAGCCGCTGCGGCACGAATCCGAACCGAGGCTTCCGTCCGGCTTCGTCAAGTCCGGGAAACAGCACCTTGCCGGCATGTTTGATCTGGCCGAGAATCGCGAGCGTGAGCGTGGTCTTGCCCGCGCCGTTCGGGCCGACGATGGCCGTGAACTTGCCGCGCGGGACGTGCGCGCAAACGTCGTCCAGGATGCGGTTTTCACCGAGGGTCAGGCCGACGTGTTCGAAACGGACCGCATCGGCAGGTGCTGTTTCCGAGGGGGAGATCATTCGACAAGCGCCTTTTTCATGATTTCGAGGTTATTGTGCATCACATCGAAATAATATCCGGCGGGCGGGTCGGCGGGGCCGGACGCCACCGGGTCGATCTTCACGACGGCGGCTCCGGTCTCCTTGCCGATGAGCTTGGCGAGTTCGTCCGGGTACTGCGGCTCCGTGAAGATGACCTTCACGCCGTGCTCCTTGAATTCTTTCGTCATGGCCGTGATCTCGGCGGGCGAGGGGGGCGTTTCGGGATCGGCGAAGATTGCGAGCGGCGTCTCGAATCCGCAGTCGCGCAGGAGGTAATCGAAGACGTTGTGCTGGGCGGCGACGTGCTTGGACGAGTACGGTTCGAGCTGCGCCTTGAACTCGTCGCCGAGGATTTGGAGACGTTTGTCGAGCTTGGCTGCGTTTTCACGGAACTTGTTCGCGTGGAGAATGTCGGCCTTCGCGAGTTCATCGGTGATCGTCGCGACGATCTTCCGCGCCTCGTACGGGCTGGCGAAGAAATGGCCGTTCTCGCCGTCGTGATGGTGGTGATGATGGCCTTCCTCCTCGTGTTCGTCGTGGTCGTCCTCGCCTTCGTGCTCTTCGTCGTGATCGTCTTCGGCATCGTGGTCATGGTCGTCGTCATCGTCGCCGATCACTTCGATCCCTGCGCCAGTGTCGATCACCACGATGCCTTTGCCCGCACTCAAAGCCGCCTTGCAGATGTGGTCGTCGAGGCCCGCGCCGTTCTTGAACAGCATGAGCGGCTTGCGGGCGGCGGAGACCTTCATAAGGTCGTTCGGGGTCAGGACGTAGTCGTGGGGGCATCCGGCGTCCGGCGGGGTCAGAAGTTCGACCTCGATCCCGGTCCCATCTGCGACTTCCCGGGTCAGCACCCAGATCGGGTACGTGGTCGCGGCGACGCCGTAGCCTTCCGAGGACGTGGTATGTACCGCCGATGTGATCTTTCCGGGCAGGAAGTACAGGACGGCGCACAGCGCGATGAGCGCGAGCAGAAAACTGATGGTAAAAAATTTCATAAACTCTCCTTGAAGCAAAAGCAGTCAAATACTATACACGAAAAGGGAAAAAAAGCAAGCGTCCCGGCCAACATTCTTTCCGATGGTCGGGACGTATGTTGTGTGCAAAGATATGTTTAAGCGGAGGGAGCGGTCTGTTCAGAATGACCCTTGTCATTCTGCTGTTTGATGAGCTTTTGGACTTTCTCCAGGTTCTCCTTGCCGAATTCGTCGTCAGGCGCGATGGTCAGCAGATGCTTGCACTGTTCCTCCGCCTGCATGTATCTCTCGCCGGCGATGCTGTTTTCGATGACGTGGTGCATGCAGTCGGTCCAAAGATCGACGATGTCCTCGCGGTAGTTCACGGCGTGACGCGGGAACTTGAGGGCATCGACAGCTTCCTGATAACGTTCCGCCTCGGACAGGCGTTTGGCGTAGATGAACGCCGGGAGCATGGATTTCTTTTCCATGTCGAACGCCTCCTTCGCGGCTTCGAGCGCGTGCTTTTCGTCACCTTTTGCATGATAGAGTTCGGAAAGGTTCACGAGGATCAGAGCGGGCGCCTTGTATGTCTTCAAGAGCACTTTGTATTTCGCCTCCGCCTCTTCAATCATGTCGGCTTCGGAAAGCTTGTTTGCCGCATAGAACGTAAAGTCCGGATTGTCGTTCGGGGTGGTCGCGAGCAGTTTCAGCGCCTCCTGGTTCTTCGCTTCGTCATCCTCCAGCAGCAGCGCTGCCGCGCGGAAGAAATCCGCAAAGGGCTTCAGCTTGTCATCTGCGGCGTCCGCGAGTTTGTCCGCCAGGGACAGCAGATCGGTGCGGCGTTCATACCGCCAGCAGAAAGTGAAGTAATCGGCAAGCAGGTCCAAATCGAATTCCGACTGTTCCACGAGACGGCGGAAAATCTCCGCCGCTTCGTCGTGGTGCCCCAGCTGGTCCAGTGCGACCATGTGCAGAAAATCCAGTCTGGAGGCATTGCCGTCGCTATTTTCCCTGACCTGTTCGATGATGGCAAGCGCCTGTTCCGCCTTGCCGTTGAAGATCAGATATTCGGCGGCGATTTGCTGCAGGAGCACATCGTCGGGGAACTGTTTCAGCCCATCCAGCAGCTCCGCCTCCGTCGCCAGTCCTTTTTTGTACTGGGAGGACAGAATGATCTCCGTGAGAAGCTGGTTGCCCTGCAGATTGGTCGCCAGGACTTTCGCCAGTTCGGCCATTTGCGTGGGGTCTTTTTGATTTTCCGGCTTCTGCATCTGTGCGGAAAGATAGTCCAGGCAGGCAAGGACAGCGCGGTTGCTCAGGTCATGGAACGGAGGATTGGAGAAGAGTTCATTCGCCACGATTAGAATCTCGTTGTATGACCCCTGATTCATCGCCACGCGCAGACGCATGAACCGGGAAAGCGGGGTGGAAACGAGCTTGCCGGACTTGCGAACGTTCGCCGCGAGTTTCGTTTCGTTATTCTCCATGTAGGCGATCAGGACATCGCAGTAGTCGGCGAGGAGTCGCAGCGAGTCATTTTTCCGATGCAGTTTATTTGTCGCAGCCTTGAGCTTATCCGGTTTACTGGCAAAAACGCAGCTTTCCGCATACAGCAGGGACATGTTGAGGTCGTCGATCGTCTTCAGATACGGCTCCGCTATGGCAACCAGATCGGAGAAACGGAATTTTGAAAAATAGAAATCCGCCAGAAGCGGCGTTCCCGCGAAATAATTGGTTTCCACGATTTGCTTCAGCAGTTTTTCCACCTCAGCATCGTTATCGTCCGCAATACTTGCACGGCTCATGACCGTATAAAGTGCCTCGAAACGGATCAGGGGGTCTTCCGATTTCATCGCACTGTTCAGAAAATTGTCGCGTTCTCCCTCGGACAACGAACCGTAGTTTGCCATGAACTCCGCCATCCGTCCCAGTTCGTTCTTGTGGAACGCCTCGGGATCGACTTCCACCGCTTTCTTGTAAGCTTCTTCGCCGTCTTTCGGGTAGCCGGAACGGTAGGAGGAGATCACATACAGATACAGCTCATGGTCGGAAAGCTTTTCATTGATTTTCACCTTTCGCCCCAGAATGTCGCGCAGAAGAGAATAACTCGCGGCTTTCTCTGCGCTGGTCAGCATCTTTTCGCGGTATTCTTCATTCAATGGGTTCAACGAACTGGCGGTCTGCCACATCTGCGCCTCGCGCCCCGTATTGCCGAATTCATGATAGATGTTCGCCAGAGCGACGAATTCCGGCTCGCTGTTCTGGTCTTTCGCGACATACTGCCGCAGAAGGCGCTCCGCCTTTTCGTAATCCCCTTTTTCGTATGCAGCCATGGCTTCACGGCGCATCTGCGACCGGTGAAACGTCTTTACCCCGAAATAGCCAAGTGCCAGCAGACATGCCAGAAGTACAATGCCCAGAACGATGATCGCGACCACTTTCCGTAGTGCAACCGGTTTCTTTTCCACTTTTGCGGCCTGGCGGTCTGCTTTCTGTTCCATCTTGTTTCCCGTTGTTTTCTCTTCTTTGGGGTTTCGAAAATGACAAAAAACGATATTCCGCCCTGGGGCGCGGACCGATATCGCCCGGTGTTTTTGAAAACCGACCGTTCATCTTGGAACGGTCGGCTTTCCATTGTTCTGAAATCTTCGCTCCGGAAAAAGCTTCCGGGGCGGAGAGATATGTTCAAATCGTCAGGCCTTGACCTGCTTGCGGTTGCGGTACATCACAAATGCGCCGCCGAATGCGAGGGCGATGAGGAGCGTGGTGACCGGAGCCGGGAGCGGCTGACCCTGTTGGGGCAGGGGATCGGACGGAACAGGTGCGAATGTAACGACTGCCGTAAGCTTGGGGTTTTTTTCACCGCCATAAAAATAGGTAAAGGTGTATTTGTCTGTCTGTCTCCAAAGCCCTTGGGATGAGGAAAACGACGATTCATTCGTAAAATACTTATTCTTCCCGGTTCTTGTATCGGTGATCCAAAGGCCAAGGTCCTGACTGATCGTTATTTCTCTGGAGCCCTCGTTGCCTTCCAAAACCCACCATTTACCATCAGTGTCTGCGTCCCGACTGGTCACGGATGGCAAAAACTGATTGTCGACACCATCGGTCACGGTATAAAGGGAAAGTTTTGGTTGTACATAGTTACTGATAAAGTTATCAAGTACTGTAATCTTCCAGGAAACGTTCCACGTTTTTGTTTTGCCTGTTCCGTTGTTATCATCGTCGTAGTCATGATCAAAGGCGCTCTGTTCCGCATCCTGATCCCACCAGGTTACGCCGGCGAAAGCGCTTGCCGACAGGCAGAAGAGTGCTGCGATAATAAGAAGATTGCGAAGTTTCATTGTAAATTTCCTTGCGTGTGTTTGTTTGGCGGATCGTCCGCCGTGCTTCCGGTCTTGTTTTGTGTTTTGTTGGGAGTTTCCCGGAAGCGGGTTTCGGGGCATTCGATTGTTTGGAATCCGGCCCGCGGCGCCCCGTCGGCCGCGGCCGCAGAATCCCGGCGTCAAGGAGTCAATACGCCGGGTATCCCGCCTCATTCCCGCTGACAGAATAAATCTGGTCCAGGGGAGATCGTGTGAATGGTGCTAGGCGGATACAAATACGAAATCTGCATGCGGAGGAGACGCGTCGTGAGAATGAGTGCATTCTCCGCTTGTTGTTCAGTTTGCGCCGAACGGCGGCCGTTCCGGAGTTTCCGGGCGAGTCCGAACGCCGCGCCGAGGAGAAGGGAGATCAGTACGCCGGGGAGCGGCTGCCCGTGAACGGTGCTGATGCCGAGTTCGCGGTGCAGGAATTCCGAAGCGGCGGACTTGATAGAGCGGGTGAAGAGGAACAGCGGAGCGGCGGCTTCATCCTGTACGGTGGATTCCGTCTCGACAGCTTCTGCGGACACGGCGTATTCGCCCGCCTTGGACGCGTCGAACGCATCCACGGCGAGGGTCTCGAATGAGAAACCCGCCGCGAGCAGGAAGATCGCCAGAATTGTCAGAAGCTGTTTCATCAAGCCTTGTTCTCCGTTTCAAATGGTTATTTTAAATAACATACACCCATGTATGGCATTTTTCAAGTTTTATTTATGAATAAATAAGTTTTTTTCTGAAAAATGCACTTCACAAGGCAGAGGGTGTTTTATGGACGGCTGCTCCTACGAAAGATTCTATTGTGCGGAGCCGGCAGGTTGCGGCGATTCATTCCGCTTTTCCGAGCTTCGCGCCCCGACTCTTTTCCGGGCTTTTTCCCTGCTTTCTATGGCAAAAGCATCGTCCGGTGCGAAGATGAGCAGATGTTTGCACTGCTCTTCCGCCTGCATGTATCTCTGGTTGGCGAGGCTGTCTTCGATGGCGTGGTGCATGATATCCGTCCAGAGATTCATGACTTCTTCCGGCAGCTCGACTTTGTGGTTCGGAATCCTGAGGACTTTTTCCGCATCCTGATATTGTCCGTTAGCCGCGAGCATTTGCGCATAGACGAACTGGGCGATCCCGTCGTCATGATTTGTTTCCCACGCCTGTTTCGCGTAGGAAAGGGCTTCATCCTTCTTTCCTTTCGCCATCTTGAGTCCGGCAATATTGGCCAGGATCACACGCTGGTCGGGATGTCTGCCGACCAGCGCGAGGTAGCGGGAAAGCGCCTGATCCACCTTGCCGCAGGTGCTGAACTTATCTGCCGCATGAAGCTCGAAGTCCGGCTGGTCCGTCTTTGACGTTTCGAGCAGAGAAAGCGCTTCCTCCGTCTTTCCCTGAAGGAACATTTCCTCCGCCCGGAAGAACGGAGCCAGCGCCTTCAGGTCCGGTTCCTTTGATGCATCCAGTCTGTCAGCCATCTTGGTCAGTTCCTCCCCGCGTTTATGGTCAATGCAGAACATGAGATAACGATAGAGGAGCCCCCGGTTCATTTCGTTGTTCTCGACCAAGGCGGTATATTCTTTCGTCGCCTCGTCGATCTTTCCCGTAAGCTCCAGCGCGAGCATGTGCAGAAGGTCGAATGTGTTTGAACGTGGATTCTCTTCCAGCTGATAGAACCGTTCAACATAATCGAGGCACTGTTCCGGATTGCCGTTGAAAAGCTCGAATTCGGCAGCGACTTCCAAAAGATACGGATCGTTCGGAAACGCCTCCAGGTTTTCCTGAAGGTCCTGCCGGGTCAGCACATTCCGTTTGCGCATGTCGGAGATCTTGAGGCGCATCAGGAAAGGATCCTCGACGCCTGGCCCCGCAAGGAGTTGCACAAGTTTTGCCACCCGCGGGTCATCGGCGAGCGCCGGATTCTCATTGATCTTATCCCAAAGATACTGACGGACCGCTAGCCGAGCCCGCTCCTGTATGTTGTTAAAAGGAGGCTTCTTCATGATCGTTTCGAAAGTCGTGCAAGTCTTCTCCCAGGAGTCGTTGTTGAGCGCGATCTGGAGACTGATCAGATTGGCGAGGTTCGTTTGTACGACGTCGCGCGTCTCCTGCATGTGTTTGGCGAGATCGTCGTTCTTCTCCAGCCCCTGCGTGAAATCGTACAGCGCATCGAAATAGGATGCCAGGATCCTGTGCCTCAGCCCGAGTGTATGGAACTTTTGGGCAAGCGGTTTCAGTTTCTCCGGCTGCGCGCCGTATACGCAGCTCTCAGCATAAACAAGCGCCAGCTGAATATGAGGGATGTCCGCCAGAAAGGGTTCGGCGGTCTCGATCACGGAATCGAATTTCAGCCGGGAAAAATAAAAGCTCGCCAGAAGCGGAGTCGCGACAAAACGGTTCAGCTCGACCGCCTGTTTCAGCAGCGTTTCTTCCTGTTCATTGACGGACTCCGTATTCCCGCCGGACAATTCCAAACTGATGAGACGCTGGAGAATGGATTCCAGACGGACGACGGGATCGTCCGACTTCATACCCTGTTCAAAAATCTTTGAGCGTTCGTCGGCGGAGCGATTCGCGTAAGTAACAAGAAGCTCCGTAAAACGACCGAGATCGTCTTTCTGGAAAAACTTCGGATCCGCCTTGTGGATACGTTCATAGTATTTTTCCGCTTCCCGGGCGTGGTCCGTCATGACCGCGCTGATGAGGTACAGCATTATTTCCCGCGGAGTCTGTTTCGCATTCAAGGCGGACTTGCGGTTGAAGGAAGAATAAAAATGGGAGAATTCACGGGCGTTCATGGCGCAGGTCGTGTAGCTGTCCCAGTACTCCGGCTTCAGCGGATTCAGCGTGCTTGCCTTGTACCAGCACAGCATCTCCTCCCCCGTGTTGCCGAAATGATGGCAGACCTGCGCCAGGCGGACGAAATCCTCCTCGCTGTCGGGATCCCTGGCGACATATTCATTCAATAGCCTTTCCGCTTTCTTCCAGTCTTCCGCCGCAAACGCTTTCCGCGCTTCCGAGCGCAAATGGCTCCGGCGCATCGTCTTGATCCCGAAATACCCCAGGAATCCGAGGCACGAGAGCAGAACGACCGATATCAGGACAATAACAAGAATGAGTCTGGTCTTTTTCATTTTTTTCCCGGGGCGGCATCGTGAAGGCTACTTCGCGATGCATGGTTGTATTATAGTTCAAAAAAAGCCCCGGTCAGTTTCCCAACCGGGGCGGATTTCATGGATGACTGTTCGAAAGAACACGATCCTCGTGAATAGCTCAGGCAACAGCGGATTTCCTGCGGCGGATGTACCAGAACCCGAGTCCGAAGAGTCCGGCGATCAGAGCGATCTGAACTCCGCCGGGGAGCGGGGAACCGGCAGCGCCGGCCGTGACCTCTTTCAATGTGCCATATACATAAGTACCGTTACCATTGGTACCAACAATCCCGAAATTTAACTTGTTCCCAATATAAAGGGAACCGACCAGCAATTCGTTTTTAGTTGCATTGGCTCTCAATAATTCATAGTTTAAGGTATCTGTTTCGTTGATGTTGCTGTTATGCTGTCCATTAACCTCGTACGAAGTAGTGCTCTTTTCAGTGCCGGCAATCGGTTTTCCGTCTGCGTCAACTTCCACTGCCTTCAAGTAAACCTGGATTTCATCTCCGGCGGTGAACTCGCCAAGATAATAGCCTTTGCGGGAGAGAGGAGTCTCGCCCCACCAAGCATAGGTCTGCATATTGGGATCCGAAGAAGAAGCCCCCAGATCAACGATATGATCGCTATCGGTCATTGAGAAGCTTTGTAAACCATCTTTCGCAGACTTATACCCGAAGTCTGTGACTTTGACGCTAACTCCAGTTTTTTTGTTCGTTATCACATCATCCAGCACTTCACTCTGAACCTGATAAGCGCTATCGAAATAATTCGTGAGATAAATCTTGCCTTTTTCATCTTCATCTCCGGTAACCTTAATCGTGAAGTATTTGCCAGCAGTACCATCAAAGACGCCAGGAGTATTTTCGTACCCTCGCCATTGAAGTTCAAAATTGAAATCGGCAAACACGGGAGCGGCTACGCCGAGGAGGGCGGCGGTGAGGATGGGGAGAATGTGTTTCATGTGTTCCTGTCTCGTTTCTGTCCGGCTGTTCAAGGCCGGACGGTTGTAAGTTATTCCGCTCTTAGAACGTCCAGGGATAATCTAATTTGTAAACAAATATAGCACATCGAATCGTTTTTTCAAGTTTTTTCAACTATTTTTTCAATTTTTTTTGAGAAAAAAGGTTTTTTCTTAGTGGATAAATGTCTTTGTGTGAAAAGTAATTAAGCTCAAACCATGAGAGCGGTGATGGTTTTGCAAGCTCAATTGTTTTTTTATCTTTTCCGCCGTCCGAAAGACTAACTCGGAATGCGCCGGATGCCGTCTTTTCCGGAATGACGCTCACTCGTGGAAGACGATCGCCTCGAACACGGTGAACGATGCGCCCTCGCGCCAGGCGTCCGGCGGAAGCCCGGCCTTCATCGCGAGGTTGGTCAGCGTCTCCTCGATGTCCCAGCCCTGTTCGGGCGCGACCTGCGGCAGGAAGACCGCGGACCGTCCGTTTTTGGTCAGGGTCATGCCGTGCCGCCCGATCACGATATCGTGCCAGGAGCCGACCGGGACGGCGGGCGTGAGGGCGGAGATTTCGATCTCGACGTCGGCGAATTCCTGCGCTGTGAGCGGGAGGAACCTCGGATCGCGGAACGCGGCGTCGACGGCGCGCCCGAGGACGGCCTTCCAGAGCGGACGGTACGGCTGGATCTCGCCGATGCAGCCGCGCAGACGATGGTTCTGTTTCATGGTGAGCGTCACGAATGCGCCCATGTTTTTGCGGAGCGCGGGGGACAGCGCGGCCTGGTTCACGCCGAGCGCGTCCGCCGTGGGGACCATGCGCGTGTTCAGGGCGTACTGGATGGCGCGGCGGGCGAGGTCAAGCAGGAAGGACTTGTCAACGGCGGAGAGCGAGCCGGAATCAACCTCAGTACCAGCCTCCGTTCGTTCCGGCGCGGGCGGGAATTCCGCCTGGAATCCGATGGAGCAGTAGCAGACGAACCGTGAGAAGTCGCGGGATTCGTCCGAGCTGGTTGCGTAATGGAGCACGGAGCCGGTGCAGCCGTCCGGGAGCATCCTGAGGGCAGCGCGGATCGGCTCGCGTCCGCAGATGGTCGCGCCGGATTCGTCCACGATGCGCTCGAATCGGGCAACATCGCGTTTGCAGATCGCGTCCGCGGCGTCGAGGTTGAGCTTGCACGTCTTCGCCTCGGTGTCCTGCGGGAAGGGTTCGTAGTCGAAATCGCTGCCGTAGTGGATGAAATCCGAGCTGATGACGAGGAGCACGTCGTCCACGAGGAACGGCTTCAGCGCGGCGGCGAGGGTGTCGGCGGCGCGTGAGCTCAGATTGCCGACGATGACCGGAAGAAGTTTGAAGTCGCCGAGGCAGTGCTGAAGGAACGGATACTGGATCTGCGTGCTGTGTTCGAGCCTGTGTACGCCGTCGTCCGCGCGGAACATCGCTTTGCCGAGCATGGCGTTGCGCATGTCCGTGTCCAGCGGGATCGTCCCGAGCGGCGTGGAGACGGCGTCGGCCATCGGCAGGACGGCGAGGTCGCGGATGCCGTAGCGGTGGCTCGGGGCGAGCAGGATCACGCGCCGGATCTTTTTGCTGTCGACTGCGGCGTAGGCGTAACCCGCGGTCGGCCCGGAGTACGGATAACCTGCGTGGGGCACGACGATCACGTTGCACGGCTTGTCCGGAACGGGGCAGGAAGCCAGGAACGAGTCGATCGTGGCTTTGAGGCGGGCGGGGTTGCCGGGATACCAGGAACCGGCGATGGTCGATGCGAGAATCTGCGATGCGGACATGATGTGTGCTCCTTCCGTGAAAACGTTTGAAATATGCTCACGGAAAACATATCATAGGTTTCGGAAAATGCAAGCCGGAAACCGCGGAAGACGCCCCGATGGCAGGAGACCCGGACACGGCTGCGTCTGAACAGAAAGTCCTCGCCGACGTCCGCCCCGGTATCAAGTTTTTTCCGCAAAAAAAACGGTTCCGCGCTTGATTTTTCCGGATTACGGGGTATAGTAAAATGGTTGCTTTGCAATGGCGTGATGGTCGAGCGGCTAAGGCAACGGTTTGCAAAACCGGTTCTGGTGGGTTCAACTCCCACTCACGCCTCCAATTCGCCCCCTCCTTGAGGCGGCAGGGTTCCCCTCATTGTCCCTGCCGCCTCTTTTTCTTCTTCGGATCGCAGAAGAAACTTTTTCGTTCAAAAAAACGCTGATTCCTCTTGTTTTTTTCGTTCTTTGGTGTTACATTAAGAAGAATTAGGAAACCTAATCACACAGCATTCGGAGTATTCAGTCTTACCATGAGGACGGCACAAATCATCCGCCGCTTTGCTTTCTCGGAATGGGGCGGTACGGAAAGCGTTGTCTGGAATACTGCCCGCGCGTTGCAGGCAAAGGGCAATCCGTCCGAGATTTTTGCGACCCGTGCGCTTTCGCCGGTTCAGGACGAGGTGAAAAACGCGATTCAGATCCATCGGTTCAATTACCGATATCCGCGGTTCCCTCTGTCAAAGGATAAAATTCGTGCCCTCGACAAAAAAGGCGGAGACCCCGTCGTGCCCGGTCTTAAAAAGGCGCTGAGGAAAGGCGAATTCGATATCCTGCACTGCCATACCATGGGGCGCATGGCCGCCACGGTCCGCGCCGCGGCGAAACAACTGCATGTCCCGTACATCATGACGCTCCACGGCGGATATTTCGACGTGCCGCCTGCGGAACTCCAGCAGATGATGAAGCCGATGAAGGGGACGATCCCATACGGCAATATCATAGACCGTATTCTCGGACGCCGCGTTGATGCGCTAAAGCTCGCCAACGGCATCGTGTGCGTCGGTGAAAACGAACTTCAGCCTGCGAAGGAGCATTTC
Source organism: uncultured bacterium (assembly GCA_902762495.1). GTDB lineage: Bacteria > Verrucomicrobiota > Lentisphaeria > Victivallales > UBA1829 > UBA1732. The sequence goes on from CACWOL010000009.1 coordinate 37,707, forward strand.
CCGGACAAGCCCGTCATCCATCTGCCGAACGGTGTGAACTACAACTATTTCCATGACTACGACGGCAGCGATTTCCGGAAACAGACCGGTATTCCCCAGGACCGCAAGATTCTGCTTTGCGTTTCCCGCCTCGACTACCAGAAAAACCAGCTCATGCTTCCCGAAGTCCTGGCGCTTCTCGGTGAACCGTGGCATCTCGTGTTCATCGGCGCGCCCACAGCAGAATGGTACGTGGACAAACTCCGTGAGAAGATCCGCCTCATGAACCTCACGGACCGTGTCACCATACTTAACGGCGTGCCGCCGGATTCCCCAATGTTGCCTGCAGCTTATCACACAGCATCGGTGTTCCTGCTGCCCTCTCTGCACGAACCGTTCGGTATCGTGGTGCTGGAGGCCTGGAGTGCCGGGGCGCCTGTCATCGTGTCGCCGGTCGGCGGTCTGAAGACGCTTATCCGAGACGGGGAAACCGGTTTCTTCGCCCCTGCGGAGGGCGCGCCCGATGAATGGGCCGACCTGATCCGCAAACTGGACGAGGACGCCGAACTCCGCGGCAGGATCACGGAAGCCGCCGATGCCGAGGTCCGCGAGCATTATTCCTGGGACATCATCACGGACAAGCTGCTGGATTTCTATCAGGAGGTCCAGCGCATCTATCGCCGCCGCTGACTTTTTTCCCCAAGGTTTTTAAGGGGTCGTCTGTCCCGCTTACATGTTGGTCGGGATGTCGATGAACGCAGTCTCGATTCCGAATTTCGATTTCACGAGGTCCATGACGGCGAACACGCCGGGCGTTTCGGAACGGTAGTGTCCGAGCGTGAGGATGACTGTCCCGCTTTCCTTCGCGGGATGGAAGACCTCGTGTGTGGCTTCGCCCGTGATCAGGCAGTCCAGATGGTCGTCCGCGAACTCGTCGAAGAGGTCAGGCCAGGCACCGCCGCCGGAAATGATGCCGACTGATTTCACTTCCTGCGAAGGATCGCCGACGAACCCGAAGTCGCCGCTCGATGGCAGCGCCCTGTCGAGAATCTGTGCGAGCTCGGATATTGTTTTGGATTCGGGCAGGACGCCACGGAATCCGGTCTGTTTGCCGTGGTACGTGCCGAACGTGCGGCGTTCGGTGAGCCCGATCATGTCGGCAAGGCGCGCGTTATGTCCGAACCGCGGATTTGCGTCGAGCGGCAGGTGTGCGGCGTAGAGGGAGATGCCGTTTGCGGCCAGCAGCTTGATGCGTTCCGCCAGAATGCCGTCGATGCGGCGGATCCCGGATCCCCAGGAGATGCCGTGGTGCACGAAGATGAACGAGGCATCGAGGTCGGCAGCCTTGCAGAAGAGTTCGGCGGATGCGTCGACCGCAAAGACGGCTTTCGCGACCTCGGCGTCCCCTGCGAATTGGAGTCCGTTGTTGGACGGGTCGTCGGACCACTGGTCGAGTTCGAGGATATGGTCGAGGAAGCGGACGATGTCATTCCGGGATGCTGTTTTCATGCGGAGTCTCCGTTTGCGGGTGTTGGAATCGGTGGATCAGGATCTGCCAGCGAAGTTCGGCGGCGGATTTGTTTTCGAGGTAGGTTTCGAGTTGGTCGTCCGGGGTTCGGGCGAGCGTGCGGATCTCGTCCGCGGTCATGCGGAAAAGCGCGGCGTCCGGGTTCGAGAAAACGGCCTTTTCGAGCTTCGACCGCGCGGCGAAAAACGTACGGCGTTCCGGGATGTTCCGTGCGATCAGAAATGCCGGGAACGCGAACGCGATGATCCAGAACGGCCAGATCGGGAGGTTCAGGAGGCCGGTGTATACGACGATTTGAGCAAGGAGCAGCAGGACGACCGGGATCAGGAAGATGATCGCGTCCCATTCGCGTCGGAAACAGTTCCCCGACCAGCGGCGGAACGTGCTGTCCGAGGTCATGTAGGCGAAATGCTCTTCGTACGGTTCATCCTCCAGACATCCGCGCACGGCATGGCACAGTTCGTGCGAGAGCAGTTCATCCCGGCGGTAGATGAACCATTTGGGGTTGGAGCGGAATCCACGGCGCAGGAAAAAGACGGGAAAACCGGAATCGGTGATGACGGTGCATCCGCCCCATAACAGACCGAGTCCGCGCGTCGGGAAGAACGCCGGAACCCAGTCGGCCCGGAAACCGAAGAGTTTTTCCGTTTTTTCCGCGGCTTCCGCGATGATTTCAGCCCCGATCGGCTCGATGGCCCCGACCTTGAACCCGATTTCATCTTCCAGTGATTCCGTCCCCGCCTGATCGCCCGTACAAAGATCGAACCGTGCCCGCGTGCGAAGCAGTTCGTCGATGCGGGCGGCGAACGTTTCCAGCGTTTCTCCGGGCGCGGCGATCAGCCCGTGCGAATCCAGTTCGTACGGAGTGTCAGGATTGTCCCAGTCGACGGACCAGTTTTCTGTACCGTTGAATAACACAAAAAAACCTTTCGAGTTATGTTTTTTTCTAAAAAACGGTTGTATTCATATCAAGCTCTGTACAGGCTATGCAAAGTGCAACCTTAATAATGTTGTACAGGAAAACCGTTTTTTCAAGCGGCGATCCTATAAAAAAGCGAAAAAAGAATCTGGCCTGATCCGATATGGGGTTGCGATGACCTTGGAATCGACATGTTCGCCAGTCATTTTTGCCGGTATTCTATCGGCATGATATCCACTGTTTTTTTACAAAGAGGTAAGAAAAAGTTGACATTAACCAAAATAGAGGATATATTATATCGCCAAAACATTAACTGTTTTTTTATACATACATTCAATCGTTTTTTACTGTTTTTTCACCCATGCAGGTATCCGTCGCAAAAAATACTGCCACAAACTATCTTGTGATGCTGATCCGCTTTTTTCAAGGACTTCTGGTCACCCGGTGGCTGATCGGTTATCTCGGAGACAGCGGCTACGGATTGTGGATGCTTCTCTGGACGTTCTTCGGCTATGCGCTACTGATGGATTTCGGCGTTGGCATAGCCGGACAGAAATTCACCTCGCAGGAACTTTTTAAGCGGGATATCCGGCATTACAATGCCATCATTTCCATGATATTCACATTTCACGCGCTTATGGCGCTTCTTATTGTTGCCGGAGCGTTTGTTGCATCGTTCTTCATGGAAGATATATTCAGTGTTCATGATCCGGTGCAATTGGTCTATTGCAGAAAGTGTTTTTTAGTTTTTTCACTCGGCGCTGCGGCGTTGTTTCCTCTCGGCGTACTGAATGAAGTCCTGGTCGGTTTGCATAAGATTTACATCAATAACTATATTCTTGCCGCAGGACGTCTCTTCGAAATGTTTGGATTCCTGGTCATTCTGAAATGCAAAGGCGGGTTGTTCGGGATTGTCTGTTACGCGGTCTGTGTGATGGCTGCCGAACGAATCGCGGCATGGATTTGCGCCGCACGTCTGATCCCCGGATTTCGGATGAGGCTTCATTTGTTCGATCGCAAAGTGTTCCATGAAGTGTTCGGTTTTTCGAGCGGTTCTTATTTTATGTCGCTGGCGAAGTTTTTGCGAGTTCAGACGCGAAACCCGATCATAAGCAAATTCCGGGGGCTGGATTCTGTCGGTATTTTCAACCTTTCCGGGCGGTTGTCCGATCTGTGCAACCAGGCGATCGGGCAGTATAACAGCAATGTCCGGCCTGTAGCGGCGCAGCTTTTTCATCGCGGACGCTTCCGGATGTTACGGGATTTTATCGTGAAATCCATGCAGTGGAACATGTTCATGTGCTGCCTGATTATCATTCCAGCTATTTTCCTCCGGGACGAGGCGATTGTCGCTTTGTTCAAAAAGGAAGTCACGCCGCTGATTCATACGCTGAGTCTGCTTTCCCTGATTGGTTCATGCAGCTGGCTTGTCGTTACGCAAATCCCGTCGTCCGTATTGCTGATGTGTGAAAAGCATCATCTGCTTGCATGGACTTCGATGGTTGAGGCAGTCGTCGTGATTTTTCTGAACATCCTGTTTCTTCGGAGCGGAGCCAGTATCATTTGCATTGAAATCATTTCACTGGGAATGAGTACTGTTCTCTTTGCGACCGTTCGGTTCCCTGTCATGCTGAAGCTTATTCACGGCAAGGCGGTCCCGATTCTGTTTAATATTTACGTTCCCTCCCTGCTGGCATCCCTGCCGGCGGTCGCGGTCCTGCTGCTCTGCAAGAAACTACTGCTCGGACACGTTCACAATTTCCTGCTCTGCGCGGTCTGCGGGACCGCTTATGCGGTCGTCTATGTGGTGATCGCCTGGCAGTTCCTGATCGGACGGACCAAAAAGGAACTGTGGAAACGCCGCGTGATGATCCGCGTGCGAAAATACCTGAGATAAGCTGAAGGGCGAAAAAGCTGAAAAAAACTCCGGGGAACACAAGAGGTTCACCGGAGTTTTTTGATGTTGGCGTGTTGCCGTTTTTAAGTGCTGTGAAGCAAATCCAGAAATTCGTTCTGGGCGTCGTGCATGGTGCGCACGAATTCGCCGATCGTGGCGTCCTCTTCGGGCGTGAGGTGCTGCTCCACGATGCCGCTGAAGAACGTCTGTTCCGCCATGTCGGCGAACCGGTCGAAGTCGTTGCGGATGCGGTCGAGCTCGTCCGGCGGGATCTCATGGATGTTTTCCCGCATCATCTCAATGCCGTTCTGCACGAACAGCGTCGTCTGGTGCATCTGGTCGTTCAGGCGGTAGCGCTCCTCCGGCGACAATGCGCGGTATTCCTCCAGACCCCGGACGAGTTCCTCCTCGAATTCTTCCGGTGTCGGCATGTGCTCGAAATTGTCATCGCGCGGCAGCAGGCGCGTCACGTCGCCGCGTCTGCCGTCGCGGAAACCACCGCCTCCGCCGCGTCTCGGACGACGGCGCTGCCGGTCCTCTTTCGGCTGTTCTTCTTCCTGTGGCTCCTCGACCGCGGTCATTTCGGCCTGCGGTTTCTGGTTGCGCGCGTTGATCGTGAGGATGACGGCGCTGGCGGCGGATATGACACAGGCGCAAATGGCCAGGGAATACAAAGCTGTTCTGGTTTTCTGATTCATTTTGACCCCTTCCAATAGACAAGCAGCTTATTATTTCGGTAATCCAGTAAATATAGCATTCTCCGCATAGATTTCAAGCGGCGATTCGCTGTTTTTGATTGTTTTTGCAGAAACATCCACACCCGGAAGCTCGTCGGCTCGGCCCTCGGAAGAGCCCGGAGAAGCCTCCTGTTCCCGGCGGTTACTGCGCTCGGCGCTGAGCAGATCAGGCGCGAAAAACATCACTTCTCTTGAGAGCGCGAAAATGTCATCGGCGAGGAAAAACAACAGGAAGATCAGGAAGATCGTGACACCCTTGGCGAATTCGGAGTGGACGTTTCTCAGGCGCGGCACGTATTCCGTCAGGGCGTTCCAGCCGTCAAGCCCGGGAATCGGGAGCAGATTGAAGATGCACAGAAAAAGGTTATAGACGCCAAGCAGGAGGAAAAGCTCCAGAATCGTCATCCCCGCGGCTTCGTTTTCGACTAGGTTCCAGATGCGCGTCGAGAGAAATCCGAAGAAGAAAAAGCCGATCAGGAACAGTCCGAAGTTCGTCGCTGGACCCGCCAGCGCGACGATCGCCGGTGCATGCCGGCTTCTCACCCGCAGAACAGCCGGATTGACCGGCACTGCGCCCCACGCGAATCCGAGCAGCAGGAACATGATGATGGACATCGGCCCCATCTGCCTCAGCGGATTCAGCGTCAGGTGTCCGCGGTCCGCGGCGGTCGTGTCGCCGAACTTCAGCGCGGTCCAGGCGTGGAAGAATTCGTGCAGACAGATGGAGAAGACCACGACGAGCGTGATCATGAAGAACATTTTGGTATCTTTGTATATGAAAAAAAGAAAGATGTCCATGGATCGTTACGCCTTTTTTTCCCTTACGGGGATGATCTCGATCGGTTCGCCGAGCCGGTACGAGCATTTCGGGTGTTCGTGCCCGAAGGCCAGCCCCTGAAACACCGGTTTTCCGGTCTGTGTGGCGAAATCCCGCAGCAGACGCCGGATCTGCGGCTTCGGTCCGCACTTGGTGAAATACCCGAAAACGACAGCACGCATCTGCTCAATAATCCCCGCCTGGATCAGATGCGTCAGGTGGCGGTCCAGCACGCGCGCCTCCTCGTGGACGTCCTCCAGCGCGAGGATGCAGCCGTTCAGGTCCGGCATCCACGGTGTGCCGCAGAGCGTGGTCATGACCGTGAGGTTGGAGAGTACGAGCGGACCGGCTATTCCAGTATTGGCGATGCTTCCCTCGACCGAGACGAGCCGGAGCTTGCGCGGAGAGGTGCGCTTCCGCAGGACGGTCCGGAACGTTTCTTTCGCCTCGAGGCGCTTCATCGCGTCGGGGAGGCCGTCGGCCATCGGTGCGCAGACGGGGATCCCGGCATGTTTCGCGAGCATGGCGAGGTGCAGGGCGGAGATGTCGCTGTACCCGTAGACCGGCAGGTCGCGTTCGCGGAGCAGATCGAAGTCGAGCTTCGGCAGGATGTGCGCGCTGCCGAATCCGCCGCGCGTGCAGAGGATGAGGTCGATGCGCGGATTGTTCAGCAGGGCGTGGAAATCCGCCAGACGCGATTCCGGCGTGCCGCAGCAGTATTTCATCGGACCGCGTTTGAGCGCGCCCGGCGCGAGCACGGTCTTCACGCCGCAGACATCCTCCAGATAACGCCGCGCCTCGGCGATCCGGGCGGCGTCGGGCAGGCTCGCAGGCGAGGTCAGGCCGACGGTTCGGACGGAGGCAGGGAAGAGGCGTTCCGGTTTTGCTGGCATGAGGAGGTTCCTTCATTCGGGGATAAAATACATTAAAATACTATACCCCGTTCGGATACGTTTTGCAACCCGGCCCGGCGCTTTTTCAGCAAAAAACAGCGCGGTTTCTGCTTCCCGCATGTCCTGCGTCAGAGCAGGGGCGGCGTGGTCTCCGGGAACACGATTTCGCCGTCGCGCTCCACTGCGCGTTCGAGCTTGGCGAAGAGCTGGTTTTTCCCGCGGTTCTTGAGGCAGTCCAGGTCGCCGATGATCACGAGCTCGCTCCGGCAGCGCGTGTACGCCACGTTGATTCGGTTGGCGTTGTCCGTGAAGCCGATCCCGTGCCGTTCGCTGCTCCGTACGTAGGAGATGATGACAGCCTCGCTTTCGCCGCCCTGGAAGCTGTCCACGGTCGCAATGTTTTTCAGCAGGAAGTGGTTCCAGCGGTCCGTCGCGAACCGGCTGGCGAAGAGGTCCGAGAACGTCTTCCGCAGCAGTACGATCTGCCGCCGGTACGGGCTGATGACCGTGATGTCCTCCAGCTCGTAGCGGGTCAGCATCGAACGGAACGTCTCGGCGGCGAGCCGGACTTCGCCCGGATTCCAGATGCCTGGACGGCCGTTTTCATAGACGAACCGTTCCGAACGTTTCTTGAGCGGAAGATGCGAGGTCGAAATGAACCGGAGCGTGGACTTCGGGAACTGCTGTTCGCGTTCGCCCGGCGGCAGTTTGTAGTAGTCGGCGTCCGGGTTCGGCAGGAGCTCGGCATTGTAGAACATCGTGGAGGCGAACCGCAGGAGGCGGGGATTGCGGCAGCGGTAGGAGAGGTTCAGCACGTACACCGGGAACTTCCGGTAGCTGATGAGCCATTCCATGATGCTCTTCGTCGCGAGCGTGGCCGCCTCGCTGTCCTCCGAGGGATTGTCCTTCAGAATCTCCTCGAGTACGCTCTTGTGGCGCGGGAAGGGCGGGAGCTGCCTGTGGTCGCCCAGCAGCACGATCCGGTTCGCCAGCCTCGCCGCGAGGATTGCCTCGTCCGGCGCGGCCATGCCCGCCTCGTCGATCAGAATCACGTCGAACTCGGTTCCGGTCTTCTGGAAGTTTTCGACCGTGTAGTCGCGCAGAAGCCCGGGCAGCGTCCCGGCGAAAATGATCCCGGCGGCTTTCTCGCCGCAGCGCGACCGGATCTTCCGGTAGTTGCCGGGCGTGCCGACCCAATGGCTTTCCATCAGCACGGGGTCCACGTTGTCGCGGTTCCGGGCGCAGCGCAGGAACGGCAGATCCGTGATCCGGCGGCACAGGTTGTCGACCGCCGCATGTGACGGCGCGCCCACGAGGATGCGAAGTCCCTGCCGCTGCATCCGCCTCACGATCTGCTCCAACAGATACGTCTTGCCCGTGCCCGGCGGTCCCTGGATCAGGACGACCTTGTTCGCGCCCGAACATGCCGCCTCCAGCGCTGCCCGTTGCGGCGCGTTCAGACGGCTGCCCGGTGCGGGCGGAGGGCAGGGCGGCGCCGTGAATGTCGTGGCGGATACCCCGAGCAATTCCGCGGCCGCGCCGAACGAATCGGCCGCCCCGTTTTCGAGTTCAAGCTTGAAGTCGCGGATGCTGTTCGCGTATTGTTCCAGCGGGCTTTTCGGCATCCGTGCGGTCAGATGCGCCTTTTCCCGTTCAAAATCTATCTTGCGGTCCGCACGGATCCGACCGGCGATCATGTCGCCGTCGGCCAGGTCCACATGCAGGAATCCGATCCGTTCGCCGTCGTCGTCCCGCGTTACGGACAGCACGTCGTCCTGCCGGACCGGGGCGTCCGGCTTCGCCTGGATTTCCACGACGAGCTCACGGTCGCGCGACCGGAGCAGGCCGGCATCGGCCAGGCTCAGCGAGAAATCGCGTTCCAGCTCGGCCTGGAGTCGCGCGGACCGTTCGATGAGCTCCAGCCTCTGTTTCACGCGCCAGACCGTCTCCGACCCGATCACGTCCCGGCGGTTCTTCAGATACGATTCGCCGCCGTCATGTTCGCGGGCGTATGTGCCGTCGAGCGGCAGGACCAGCTGGTCGTCGAGCTCGTCGCCCGCCAGGTCGGCCAGGGCGCTCTGGATCAGTTCGTGCACCTGCTGGGCGCCGAGCGACTTGATGGCTTTCAGCGTGCTTTCGGGGAAATCTTCCGCGATGCGGTCGGCATATTCGTGAAGCTCCTTCAGTTTGAGCTTGGAGTCGACCGCCGCTTTCCCGTCTTCCTTCATCATTCGCGCGATCTCGCGTATTGCGTCGATCATTTCCGCCACGCCGTCGCTCGTGAGCGAGACAGTCTCCTGTTCCTCCCAGTCGGCCGTGCCGTCCTGTTTAAGGCGGATCAGGTAGCTTTTCTCCCAGTCGGCCGTCCGGACGCGCAGACGCGGGCAGCCTTCCGCCTCGTCCCAGCAGTACACGCCCTCGGCGTCCGTGCCGCGATGCCGCGGAAACCTGAGCAGGGTCCCGTTCAGGACCAGCGTGCTTTTTGCCACAGGGAACGGCTGCGGACAGCAGAGTTTTTCCCATAATTCGTAGAATGCCCGCGAGGCCGCATGCGCGGGGTTGCGCGAAAACATGCGTGCGCGCTCCATCAAATAGCTTTCTATAATCTGAGCTTCGGGCGAGTTCATCTGCTGTATCAATTTCCGTTGGGTGGTGCGGATGCCTGCATTTCTTGCGCGTCCGCATGTTCGACGGGATAATATAGGCCGCCGGAAGGAAAAAGTCAAGGCGGAGTACGGAAATGAATATGGCGAAAGACCGGAATGTCGTTTCGGCTGTCTTTTTTTCAAACTTTTTTCTGATTTTTGAAAGACTTTTCTAAACATCTTTTGAGGTAAGATGATTTAAAACCTGAATAAAAACCTCGTTTTTTCACGGTTTTTTCGAAAAAAGTGTTTGACAACGTTACAAATGCGCGTTATATTATTTGCCACCAGACAAAAGACTTGGACCACTCGGGTCTGAGTAACCATCTATTCAAACCACAAAAAGAAAGGTCTTTTCTCAAATGAAAAAGATGATTCTTGGTCTTGGCGCCGTCGTCGCCGCCGCTATCGTCACCAGCTGCGCTGGCGTCACCACCAACAACGGTATGCCCGCCCTCATCGGCATGGGCCCGAACTTCTTCTCCAATGTCAAGTTCAACAGCTACATCGGCGATGTCACCAGCTCCTACACTGTCGTCAAGCACGGCGTCACGGCTGAAGCCACCGTCACCAGCTTCTTCACCGCTGTCAACATGGGCGATGCTTCCTTCGAAACCCTCAAGGGCAAGGCCCTCGAAGGTCTCTCCGCCGATGACCTGATCGACGTCCGCGTCGACTACGATCAGAACTGCATCTGCGGTATCAACACCGTTAAGGTCAAACTGACCGGCACCGCCATCAAGTACAAATAATTGAACTGAGTTCAATTTCGTGCTTTTGTCCCGGGCCCCTCACCGGACTCGGGATTTTCTTTTGAATCCTCCCGTTTGCCGGAGAAGGCGGCCGCCGATCACGCCCGCCGTCATGCTTCTCCCGTGACTTTCCGCTCCGGACAAACGCGAGAACTCGAAAGTCAACCTCGAAACGAGGTAAAAAAAAGCGAGACACTCCATCCATGGATTTCCAGGTTTCTTTCGTCCGCAACCCAAAAAAACGGAAAAAACTTCGAAAAAACACGAAAAAGTGCTTGCATTTCCCGGAATCCATGATATATTATCTTTTCATTACGCTTTGAAACGAGGCGTTCCGCTTCAGTTTTGAGTGTGATGCAGTGTTGCCTACGTAGCTCAGCTGGTAGAGCGCATCCTTGGTAAGGATGAGGTCCCCGGTTCGATTCCGGGCGTAGGCTCCACTTTTCCCGAATCATACGACACCTTTTAACATAAACAAAACACTTCGGCGAAACTGCCGAAAAACTCCTAAGGAGATCAAAAATGGCAAAGGAAACGTTTGCAAGAACCAAACCGCACGTCAACGTCGGTACCATCGGTCACGTCGACCACGGCAAAACCACTCTTACCGCTGCGATCACGCATGTCCAGAACATGAAGGGTCTCGCAGACTACATCCCCTACGACCAGGTTGCCAAGGCTTCCGAGTCCCAGGGGCGCCGCGACGCCACCAAGATCCTGACGATCGCCACCTCCCACGTTGAATATCAGAGCGACAACCGCCACTATGCGCACGTCGACTGCCCCGGTCACGCTGACTACGTCAAGAACATGATCACCGGCGCTGCCCAGATGGACGGCGCGATCCTCGTGATCGACGGCGCCGACGGCGTCATGCCCCAGACCAAGGAACACGTCCTCCTCGCCAAGCAGGTCGGCGTGCCCCGCATCGTCGTTTTCCTCAACAAGATGGATATCGCCGATCCCGAACTCGTCGAACTCATCGAAATGGAAGTCCGCGAACTCCTCTCCAAGTACGGTTTCGACGGCGACAACACCCCGATCGTGAAGGGCGCCGCCTTCCCGGCCCTGCAGGCCACCAGTCCCGACGATCCCGCCTGCAAGTGCATCCAGGAGCTCATGGATGCCATCGATACCTGGATTCCGGATCCCGTCCGCGACATCGATAAGCCCTTCCTCATGCCGATTGAAGACGTGTTCAGCATTGAAGGCCGCGGCACCGTCGTCACCGGCCGTGTCGAACGCGGCGTCGTCAAGGTCAACGATCCCGTCGAGATCGTCGGTATCCACGAAACCGCCAAGACTGTCGTCACCGGCGTTGAAATGTTCCGCAAGAGCCTCGATCAGGGCCAGGCCGGCGACAACATCGGCTGCCTCCTCCGCGGCACCAAGAAGGAAGAAGTTCAGCGCGGTCAGGTCCTCGCGAAGCCGGGTTCCATCACCCCGCACACGAAGTTCACCGCCACGATCTACGTCCTCTCCGATAAGGAAGGCGGCCGCAAGACCCCGTTCATGAACGGCTATCGTCCGCAGTTCTACTTCCGCACCACCGACGTGACCGGCGTCATCACGCTCCCCGAAGGCACCGAAATGGTTATGCCCGGCGACAACGTCACCATCTCCGTCGAGCTGATCGCCCCGATCGCCATGGAAGAGAAGCAGCGTTTCGCCATCCGCGAAGGCGGCCGCACTGTTGCCTCCGGTACCGTGGATACGATCACTGAGTAACATCAACTCCGTCCCGCTGCGGATTTCTCTGCCGCCGGTTCGCCTCGAATGGAGGGCCGGCGGCGCGAATCAATCAACAGCGGACGAAGAAAGCAGATACCGCCATGCGCGAAATCATCATTCTTGAATGCACCGAGTGCAAACGCCGGAACTACACGACGACCAAGGAGAAGAAGAATACTCCCGGCCGTTTCGAGATCAAGAAGTTCTGCAAGTTTGAACGGAAGCACACCATTCACAAGGAATGCCGGTGACCGCGTCGGCGCGCCGCTTCAGGTGCGCCGCATGAGGTCCGGGTGTTCCCCGCAATCAGCACGTTACGCAGGAGTGTAGCTCAGTTGGTAGAGCAGCGGTCTCCAAAACCGCAGGTCGTGAGTTCGAGACTCTCCGCTCCTGCCATTTCATTTTCAGACAGAGGATTCGAGTAACGGGTTCCGGACGGAGCCCGGGCGGCGTAAAAGCCGCGGAAATCATTGACAAACTATGGACAACAACCTCAGTTTTTTCGGAAAAATACGGTCTTTCATCGAACGGACCATGGATGAGATGAGAAAGTGCACCTGGCCGACCCGGGAACAGCTCCTGGAGTCCACGGTGCTTGTCCTCGTTGTCATGGCTGTGTCCTCCGCATACATTGCCGGAGTCGACCAGATCCTCTATCACATCATTGATTACTTAATTTCTTTCTGAACCGGGTCCGGTGAATCCTATGAAGACAGACGAAGAAAAGCAGCTCGAACCTGTTGACCGCAGCAAAGGCCAGTGGTACGTTCTTCAGACCGGTACCGGCCGCGAAAACAAGGTCAAGGAAGCGATCGAAGGGAAACTTTTGCAGGATCCCGGCGCGGTTCCCGTGTACGAGGTGATCATTCCCGTTCACAAGTACATTGACCCGAAAACCCAGCGCACCGTTACCACCAAGATCCATCCGAACTACGTCTATGTGAGAATGGACCTGTACAAGGAAGACGGCGAGATCAACGAAGTCGTCTGGTATTTCGTGCGCGGCATCGCGGGCGTGACCCGTTTCGTCGGCGATCCCGAACACCCGATGCCGATCACGGACGACGAGGTGAAGGATCTCCTTCACACGGTCGATACGCTGAAGGACGGCGCGACGCTTCCGCCTCCGCCCTCGTGGCTGGTGGTCGGCACCCGCGTCAGAGTCGAGGACCGCGACTGCGTGTTCAACGGTTCCGACGGCAAGATCATAGAGATCGATCCCGAACATGCGAAACTCAAACTGATGATTTCGATCTTTGAGCGGGATACTCCTGTTGAATTGGAGTTTGGGCAGGTCGGTCCGTGCGAAGATTGACGCACGAAACCGAACAAACATACTAAACATATCGTAGTCCGCAAGGTGGAAGAATTCCTGCCGGTTCGTACCAGCTTGCGGTGTGGAGACAGAAATGGCGAAAAAGGTAACTGCGGAAATCCGTTTGCAGATCCCGGCTGGCGATGCGAAACCGTCGCCCCCGGTAGGCCCCGCGCTCGGCCAGGCCGGCGTGAACATCATGGGCTTCTGCAAGCAGTTTAACGCTGCGACTCAGTCACAGGCCGGGATGATCATTCCGGTCGTGATCACCGTCTACCAGGATCGTTCTTTCACATTTGTCACGAAGTCTCCGCCGGCTGCTGAGCTCATCAAGAAGCTGGCGAACATCCCGAGCGGGTCCCACAACCCCGGCCGCGAATCGGCCGGAAAGATCACCCGCGCGCAGATCAAGCAGATCGTGGAAATGAAAAAGAAAGACATCAACGCCCGAAGCGAGGAAGCCGCGATGCGCGTCATCGAGGGTACTGCCCGCAGTATGGGTATCGAGGTGGTAGATGCCTAAAAGAAGCAAACTTTACAGAGCACAGCTGGAGCGTTTCGACAAGCTCAAACGCTACTCGCTGTCCGAGGCGGCCGCACTGCTCAAGGAACTCCCGAGCGTGAAGTTCGACCAGACGGTCGAAATCGCTTTCAAGCTCGGGGTCGACCCGAAGCAGACCGACCAGACCGTCCGCGGAGCCGTCGCGCTCCCGCGCGGTACCGGCAAGGAAGTGCGTGTCGTGGTCATCGCGGACGACGACAAGTTCCGTCAGGAGGCTGAGGCCGCCGGCGCGAACGTGGTCGGATTCGAAGATGTCATCTCCAAGATCAAAGGCGGATGGCTCGACTTCGACGTCCTCATCGCGACTCCCTCCTCCATGTCCCAGATCCGCCCCCTGGGCCGTCAGCTCGGCCCCCGCGGCCTCATGCCGAACCCGAAGACCGGCACCGTCACCGAGAAAGTCGGCGATGCCGTCCGCGAGGCGAAGGCCGGCCGTGCGGAATTCCGTGCCGACCGCGGCGCCTGCGTGCAGGTTCCCATCGGAAAGCTCTCGTTCGAGGCCGATGCCATCGTCGAGAACGCCGTTGCGGTCATCAAGGCTCTCATCAAAGCGAAACCGTCCTCCGCGAAGGGTGTCTACATCCAGTCGATCACGCTCAGTGCGACCATGACCCCCGGCGTGAAGGTTGACATTCGCGAAGCATCGGTGAAGGAGACAGCATGAGACAGGAACGTATCCAGCTCGGACAGGACGTCGCTGCCCTCCTTACAGGCTCGGACTATCTGTTCTTTGTGACCTACAAGGGACTGAAGGTCAAAGACGTCGACTCGTTCAAAAAACAACTGGCGCCGCTTGGCGCAGAGTGCCATGTCCTGAAGAACCGCTTCATCACCAAGATGGCGGAACTCAACGGCCTGACCGCTCTCGCCGAATTCAAACTCACCGGTGATACCGCTATGATCTCCGGAAAAGGCGATGCCGGTCCCGTTGCGAAGGCCATCAAGGCCTATTCTAACGAAACCAAAGGTGTTCTTTCCGCCAAGGGCGGCTATTTCGACGGCGAAGTGCTGGATGCCCAGCAGGTCGTTGCGATTGCCGATCTCCCCAGCAAGGACGCGCTCCGTGCTCAGCTGCTTGGTCTCCTCGTGGCTGTCCCGACCGGCCTTGTCCGCGTGCTGAACGCCAAGGCTTCCAGCATCGTCAATGTTATCAACGCTTACAAAAACAAACTCGAAGAAAACTCTTAATTCAACTCATATGGAGGTCATACAATGACTGAACAGGCTAACGTGGAAGTAACGCAGGAAATGGAACAGTTCATCTCCTACGTTGAGAAACTCTCCGTCCTCGAGCTCTCCAAGCTCGTCAAAGCTCTCGAAGACCGTCTCGGCGTCTCCGCCGCTGCTCCGGTCGCTGTCGCCGCTGCTGCTCCGGCCGCCGCCGCTGCCGCTCCCGCCGAAGAAAAGACCGAATTCGACGTCATCCTCTCCGACGTCGGCGCGAACAAGATCGCCGTGATCAAGGTCGTCCGCGAGATCGCCGGCCTCGGCCTCAAGGAAGCCAAAGAGCTCGTCGAAGGTGCTCCGAAGGCTGTCAAGGAAGGCGCTTCCAAGGAAGAAGCTGACAAGATCAAAGAGCAGCTCACTGCCGCTGGCGCCAAGGTCGAAGTCAAGTAATGACTTCGCTTTGAAAGAAGTACATTTGTTGACGGCGGGATTCCCTCACGGGAGTCCCCCGTCCTTTCCTCGTTTAAATCCGCAACGGGCTTTGCGGATTTCATGGCAGAACGTTCTGCCGTGAAAAATTGCCTTCTCAACTAAGCACAGGGTGGAATATGCCTGACCGACTGAACTTTGGTAAATTGGAAGAAGTACTTGAGATTCCGGACCTGATCGGAATTCAGCTCGATTCATACGCTTCTTTCCTTCAGCTGGACACGCCGCCGGAGAAACGCCTGAAGCAGGGGCTTCAGGAGATTTTCATGGACGTGTTTCCGGTTATTAGCTTCGACAAACACATCACCCTCGAATTCCTCTCCTACACCATAGGCACACCGAAAAAAGAGATCGTCGACTGCATCAAGGACGGCGAATCCTATACCGCTTCCCTCCACGTCGACTTCAAGCTGACCAACAAAGACACGGTCACCACGGAAACCGTCTACCTCGGCGAGATCCCCATGATGACCCCGCGCGGCTCCTTCATCATCAACGGCGCCGAACGTGTCATCATCAGTCAGCTGCACCGTTCCCCCGGCATCTGCTTCGAAAAACGTCATCACTCCACCGGCAGATTCCTCTATTCCTACCGCATTATCCCGGACCGTGGTTCCTGGCTTGAAGTCCAGTTCGATATCAACGGTCAGATTTTCATTTTCCTCGACCGGCGCCGCAAACGCCGCAAATTCCTCATCACCACGTTCCTCCGCGCGCTCGGCTACAGCTCCAATGACGACATCGTCCGCGTGATGTACGACGTGAAGAAGATGACCCCGGCCCAGCTCCTCAAGGCCGACAACATCGGCGATTACTACACCTACGAGCCCATCCTCGACGAAAACAAGCGCGTCATGGTCGAGCCGTTCATCTCCATGACCGAAAGCCACGCGAAGACCATGTCCGCCGCGGGCATCAAGTCCGCGAACTTCGCCGTTGTCCCGAACAAGGAATCCTACATCATCAACTGCCTTGCCCGCGATCCGTCCAAGAACACGGACGACGCCCTCAAGGAGATTTATAAGCGCATGCGCCAGGGCGATCCGTCCCCGAGCACGGAAACCGCCAGGGCGCTTCTCCAGCACCTCTTCTTCGACAACGAGCGCTACGACCTCGGTCTCGTCGGCCGCTACAAGATCAACGAGCACCTCAACCTCAACATCGACGAAGACTGCCGCATCCTCACGAAGGAGGACATCATCGAGGCTACCAAGTACCTCATGAACCTCTACAGCCACAACGGCCAGACCGACGACATCGACCACCTCGGCGCACGCCGCGTCCGTCCCGTGGGCGAACTCCTCCAGAACCAGTGCCGCGTCGGTCTGCTCCGCACGAAACGCATCGTGAAGGAACACATGACGATGGTGCAGCCCGGCGACACCCCGCTGAAGCTCATCAACCAGAAGATCTTCATCAGTGCCGTCCGCGACTTCTTCTCGCGCAACCAGCTGTCCCAGTTCATGGACCAGACCAACCCGCTGTCCGAGCTGACCAACAAGCGCCGTCTCTCCGCGCTCGGTCCCGGCGGCCTCTCCCGCGAACGCGCCGGCTTCGAAGTCCGCGATATCCACACCAGCCATTACGGCCGCATCTGCCCGATCGAAACTCCTGAAGGTCCGAACATCGGTCTGATCTCCTCCATGTCCCTGTACTCCCGCATCAATCATTTCGGGTTCCTGGAGACTCCGTACCGCCGCGTCGAGAACGGCGTGGTCACGGACAAGATCGACTATCTGACCGCCGACAAGGAAGAACAGTTCGTCATCGCGCAGGCCAACGCCCCGCTCACTCCCGAACACACGTTCGTCAACCCGACCGTCATGGCGCGCTACTACGGCGAATCCGCCGAACATCCGCGCGAGGAAGTCCAGCTCATGGACGTCTCCCCGAAGCAGCTCGTCTCCGGCGCAGCCGGCCTGATCCCGTTCCTCGAACACGACGACGCCAACCGCGCGCTGATGGGATCGAACATGCAGCGCCAGGCCGTGCCGCTCATGACGACGGAATCCCCGTACGTCGGAACCGGCCTCGAACACAAGATCGCCGTGGATTCGCGTGCCGTGCTGAGCGCCGACCGCGATGGCATCGTGGCCGAAGTCAGCGCCGACCATGTCGTGGTCACCAGCGACGGCAAGGTCATCGGCGAGACCGCCGACAAGAACCCGACGACCTACAAGCTTATCAAATTCCTCCGCAGCAACGCCGGCACCTGCGTCAACCAGGTCCCGATCGTCCGCTCCGGCATGAAGATTAAGAAGGGCGACCCGATCGCAGACGGCGCCGCCACGCAGGGTGCGGAACTTGCACTCGGCAAGAACGTCCGCGCGGCCTACATGCCGTGGTGCGGATACAACTTCGAAGATGCCATCGTGCTCAGCGAACGCCTCGTGAAGGAGGACGTCTACACGAGTCTCCACATCGACGAGTTCGAGATCGAAAGCCGCGAGACCAAGCTCGGCGACGAAGAGATCACCTGCGACCTCCCGAACGTCGGCGAAGACGCGCTCCGCAACCTCGACGCGCACGGCATCGTCCGTCTCGGCACCGAGGTCAAGCCCGGCGACATCCTGGTCGGCAAGATCACGCCGAAGTCCGAGACCGAGCTCGCGCCCGAGGAACGCCTCCTCCGCGCCATCTTCGGCGAAAAGGCCGCCGACGTCAAGGACTCCAGCCTCACCGTTCCCAGCGGCAAGGGCGGCGTCGTGATGGACATCCGCATCGAGTACGCCAAGGAATCCGGTCAGCAGGCCAA
The DNA here is from genome assembly GCA_902762495.1 of uncultured bacterium. GTDB lineage: Bacteria > Verrucomicrobiota > Lentisphaeria > Victivallales > UBA1829 > UBA1732. The sequence continues at coordinate 55,893 of CACWOL010000009.1, forward strand.
GACGAAGACCGAACAGAAACGCGTTCTGAAGCGCGCCAAGGATACCTACCGCGAACAGTTCGGCGAAGCGATCGACTCCCTCGTGGAACGTCTCTCCGCCATGCTCCTCGGCCAGAAGCTCCCGAAACCGATCTACACGCGCAACGACGAAGGCGAGGAAGTCGTTCTCGTCACGTCCAACCGCAAGGTCACGCGTCCCTCCATCGCCAAGCTCGCGAACGCCTACAACAACTGGAGCATGGAGGAGTGCGACATCCGCGGCCAGCTCAAGGAAGTCTTCGACGAGTACATCCCGCGCTTCAACATCATCGAGCAGACCCGCGCCGACGCCCTGAACTCCGTGAACAACAACGGCGGCGAAGACCGCGGCCCGATCAAGCGCGTCAAGGTCTACGTCGCCTCCAAGCGCAAGATCCAGGTCGGCGACAAGATGGCCGGCCGTCACGGCAACAAGGGTATCGTCTCCCGTATCGTTCCGATCGAAGACATGCCGTTCACCAAGGACGGCCGTCCGGTCGATATCGTGCTGAACCCGCTGGGCGTGCCCTCCCGTATGAACATCGGACAGGTCCTGGAAGCCCACCTGGGCTGGGCTGTCAGCATGCTCGGCGTGAAGGTCGCCACCCCGGTGTTCGACGGTATCTCCGAATCCAAGATCATCGACATGATGCGCGAAGCCAACGCCAAGGTCGAACAGGAGACCGGCGAGAACTTCCACTGGGGATTCAAGACCGTCAACGGCGAAGAAGTGTTCGACGGCAAGACCGACCTCTTCGACGGCCGCACCGGCAACCGGTTCGACCAGCGCGTCATGGTCGGCGTCGTCTACATGCTCAAGCTCGACCACCTGGTCGCCAACAAGATCCACGCGCGTTCCATCGGCCCGTACTCGCTCGTCACCCAGCAGCCGCTCGGCGGCAAGGCGCAGCACGGCGGCCAGAGATTCGGCGAAATGGAAGTGTGGGCGCTCGAAGCCTACGGCGCGGCGCACACGCTGCAGGAAATGCTCACGGTGAAGAGCGACGACGTCACCGGCCGTACCCGCATCTACGAGTCGATCGTCCGCGGCCAGGGCATCCTGGAACCCGGCCGTCCCGAATCCTTCAACGTCCTGCTCAAGGAACTCCAGTCGCTGGGCCTTGACGTGCAGACGGTGAAACGTTCCGAAAATCCGAGTAAATAACCGAAGGGGGAAGAGATACTATGATTGACAGCTCTTACAACCGGGACGCCCGCGAACCCTACCAGCCGCTCAGCCAGTTCGAGGCGGTCGTGATCAAAGTCGCGTCTCCTGAAGTCATCCGCTCCTGGAGTCACGGCGAGGTCAAGAACCCCGAGACGATCAACTACCGCAGCTTCAAGCCCGAAAAAGGCGGCCTCTTCTGCGAAAAGATCTTCGGACCGTACCGCGACTGGGAATGCAGCTGCGGCAAATACAAACGTGTCAAGAACAAAGGCATCATCTGCGAACGCTGCGGCGTCGAAGTCTGCCATTCCAAGGTCCGCCGCGAACGCATGGGCCATATCGAACTCGCCGTTCCCGTGTCCCATATCTGGTTCTTCAAGTGCATGCCCAGCCGCATCGGCCTCATGCTCGAAAAGACCGCGCGCGAACTCGAACGCATCATCTACTACGAAGTCTGGGTCGTGACCGATCCCGGCGATACCCCGCTTGCCCTCGGCGAAACCCTCGACGGCATGCAGTACAACCAGGCCCGTTCCGAGTACGGCGACGGCTTCCGCGCCGAAATGGGCGCGCCCGCCGTGCGCACGCTGCTGGAGCAGATCGACCTGGAACCCTTGCGCGCCCAGCTTGAAGTGGACTTCGCGTCCACGCACAACAAGGCCACGCGCAAGAAGCTTTCCAAGCGCCTCCGCCTCGTCGAAGGCTTCATCAAGAGCAATTCGCGCCCCGAATGGATGATCCTCGAGGTCCTCCCGGTCATCCCGCCGGATCTGCGCCCGCTCGTTCCCCTCGAGGGCGGTCGTTTCGCCACCTCCGACCTCAACGATCTCTACCGCCGTGTGATCAACCGCAACAGCCGCCTGAAAGGCATGCTCCAGACCCATACGCCGGAAGTCATCATCCGCAACGAAAAGCGCATGCTTCAGGAAGCCGTCGACGCCCTCCTCGACAACGGTCGCCACGGCCGCGCCGTCACCGGCGCCGGCAGCCGCCCGCTGAAGAGCCTCAGCTGCATGCTGAAGGGCAAACAGGGCCGCTTCCGTCTGAACCTGCTCGGCAAACGCGTCGACTACTCCGGCCGTTCGGTCATCGTCGTCGGCCCCGAACTCAAGCTCATGCAGTGCGGCCTTCCCAAGAAGATGGCGCTCACGCTTTTCGAACCCTTCATCATCCGTTATCTCAAGGAAGGCGGCTACGCCCATACGGTGCGTTCCGCAAAGAAGATGATCGAACGCGGCGACACCGTCGTGTGGGATATCCTCGAAAAGGTCACGAAGGGCCACCCCGTGATGCTCAACCGTGCGCCGACCCTGCACCGTCTCTCCATCCAGGCGTTTGACCCGATCCTGATCGAAGGTTCCGCCATCCGCCTGCATCCGCTCGTCTGCACGGGTTACAACGCCGACTTCGACGGCGACCAGATGGCCGTCCACGTGCCGCTGTCCGCCGCCGCCCAGCTCGAGTGCAAGCTCCTGATGCTGTCCACGAACAACATCTTCTCGCCCGCCAGCGGCAAGCCGATCACGACTCCGACGCAGGACATCACGCTCGGCGTGTATTACCTCACGCGTCCCCCGATGACCCCGCCCGGCAGCGCGCGTCTCTTCCGCGACATCCATGAAGTTCTGTTCGCGCTCGACACCGAGCATATCAAGATCCACGACGCCGTGAAGATCCCGAACCCCGACTACGGCGTGGACACGCCGCGCGGCGACAAGGATTCCAAGTTCATCATCACGACCCCGGGCCGCTGCATCTTCAACGGCATCTGGGACAAGTCCCTCGGATTCTACAACTCCCAGGCCACGAAGAAGGAGATCGGCAAGCTCATCGCCGAGGCGTACGAGCACGTCGGACACGACCGCGCCATCATCCTGCTCGACAAGCTCAAAAACCTGGGCTACGAATACGCCACCGTCGCCGGTTTCTCCATCTCCGTCGCCGACGTTCCGTTCCCGGAAAACAAGGCTTCCCTCATCGAAGCCGCCCGCAAGGAGATCAAGAAGATCCAGGACGAGTTCGAAGCCGGCGCCCGTACCGAAGGCGAAAAACACGACCGCATCGTCGAAGTCTGGACGAAGGTCACGAACGACGTTGCTAAGGACCTCTTCGCCGCCTGCGAGGAAGAGAACAAGAAGCGCATCAACCCGGTTTACGCCATGCTCGATTCCGGCGCGCGAGGCAGCAAGGACCAGATCCGTCAGCTCGCCGGTATGCGCGGCCTGATGGCCAAGCCGAACGGCGAAATCATCGAACGCCCGATCCTCTCCAACTTCCGCGAGGGTCTTACGGTGCTCGAATACTTCATCTCCACGCACGGCGCGCGCAAAGGTCTGGCCGACACCGCCCTGAAGACCGCCGACTCCGGCTACATGACCCGTAAGCTCGTCGACGTCGCGCAGGACATCATCTGCCGCTGCGAAGACTGCGGCACGATGAAGGGCATCTGGATCAGCGCCATCAAGGGCGACGACGAAAAGCCGCTCCTCTCGCTCGCCGACCGTCTGGTCGGACGCTACAGCGCCCAGGACATCCGCGATACCGCCAACTCCGGCGAACTCATCATCGCCGCCGGCGAGGAATTCACGCCTGAGATCGCCAAGCGCGTCGAAGCGCTCGGCCATCCGCGCGTGCTCATCCGCTCCGTGCTGACCTGCGAGGTCGAACACGGCGTCTGCGTGAAGTGCTACGGCAAGAACCTCGCCACCGACCGCGACGCGGAAGTGGGCGACGCCCTCGGCATCATCGCCGCGCAGTCCATCGGTGAACCCGGCACGCAGCTCACCATGCGTACGTTCCACATCGGCGGCGTCGCGTCCGCCGTGTCCAAGCAGTCCGACATCAAGGCCCGCAAGTCCGGCAAGATCAGCTTCGAGGGCATCAACACCGTTACGAACGACAAGGGCGAAATGCTGGTCATCAACAAGAACGGGTTCATCGTCGTGTACGACGAAGACCTGGTCAAGGAAGCCGAACAGAACGCCCGCGAACGCGCCAAGCAGGAAGCCGCCATCATCGGCACCATCTACAATCCGAACTACGATTACTGGAAGGATGCGATGAAGGAAACGCCGGTCGAACGCTACTCGGTCGAAATCGGCGCCATCCTGTTCTGCCGCGAAGGCGACGTGGTCGAGGCCAACCAGCAGCTCGCCAAGTGGGACCCCTCCAACATGCCGATCATCGCGGAAGATGGCGGCGTCGTCGATCTTCTGGACCTGCTCGACGGCGTGACCTACAAGCGCGACCAGCGCCGCGGCAGCATGGAACAGCTGACCGTGCTGGAGCACAACGACGACCTCAGTCCGCGTATCGTCATCAAGAATCCGCAGACGCTTGAGGACATCCGCGAATACCCGCTGGCCGCCGGCACTCTGCTCATGGTCAAGAAAGGCCAGCGCGTCAGCCCCGGCACCACGCTCGCCCGTATCCCGTATCAGCAGCAGAGAAACAAAGACATCACCGGCGGTCTGCCGCGTGTCGCCGAACTGTTCGAGGCCCGTACGCCGAAGGACATCGCCGAAATTTCGCAGATCGACGGCTACTTCTTCACGTCGCTTCAGGACGGCAAGAAGGACATCGCCGCGTACAAGACCAAAAAAGGCCGCGTGGTGTACGTGACCAACCCCGACACCGAAGAGACTTCGGAACACCATATCCCGAACAACAAGCACCTGATCGTGAGCAACGGCGAATACGTCAAGAAGGGCCAGAAGCTCACCACGGGCGCCGTGATCCCGCAGGATCTGCTCCGCATCTGCGGCGCGCAGGAACTCCAGCGCTACCTCGTGAACGAAGTCCAGAACGTGTACCGGTCCCAGGGCGTCGAAATCAACGACAAGCACATCGAGATCATCATCCGTCAGATGATGCAGAAAGTCCGCATCGTCGACAAGTGCGAGGACGGTTCCTCCGGCCAGGGCGATACCCGATTCCTGGCGGGCGAACTGGTCGACCGTTACGAATTCGACCGCGAGAACAAGCGCGTCGCCGCAGCCGGCGGCAGACCTGCCGAGGCCGAACCCGTCCTGCTCGGCATCACCAAAGCCTCCCTCGAAACCGACAGCTTCATCTCCGCCGCGTCCTTCCAGGATACCACGCGTATCCTGACCGACGCCGCCACGCTCGGACGTGAAGACGTGCTGCGCGGATTCAAGGAAAACGTGATCACCGGACATCTGATTCCCGCGGGAACCGGAGCCGTCGACCTTCAGAATCTGAAAGTGAAGCTCCTGGGCGAAGAGTTGCCGCCCGAGACGCCGCTTGACGAGCAGAAGGAAGACGAAGCCGTTCCCGAACTCGATATCACCAAGATCGACTTCGGCGACGACGACGAATACCAGCCTACCGACGAGGAACAGGCGGAATTCGGCGACCTCGACGATGCCGACACGCTGGATTTCCCGGCCGAAGACATCATCTTCGACGAGACGGAACTCTCCGACGACGAGTTCAGCGACGACTCCCTTACGGACGACGATGATGGGGAATAAACCCTGCAAAAACGAACAAAAATCAAAAAAAATAACGAAAAACTGGAAAAATTGATTTGATTATCCGCAGGAATGAAGGTATATTATATGCTTGAATTTTTGCGAATAATCAGCAATTAACCAGAATACAGGTGGAAAACAACATGCCGACAATCAACCAGTTGGTCAGAGCCGGTCGCAGCCCGAAGCCCTGCAAGAGCAAATCCAAAGCTCTTACCAAATGCCCGCAGAGACGTGGCGTTTGCCTTCAGGTCACGACGAGAACCCCGAAAAAGCCGAACTCCGCTATGCGTAAAATCGCCCGTGTCCGTCTGACCAACGGACTCGAAGTCACCGCCTACATCGGCGGCGAAGGCCACAACCTCCAGGAACACAGCGTCGTCCTCGTGAAGGGCGGCCGTGTCCGTGACCTCCCGGGCGTCCGCTACCACGTCGTGCGCGGCGCACTCGACAGCATGGGCGTCGACGGACGCCGCCAGGGCCGTTCCAAGTACGGCGCGAAGCGTGCGAAAGACGACAAGAAGAAATAATCCCACGATAAGGTAACGCATACACCATGAGAAGACGCAGAACCACGAAACGGGAACTCATCCCGGACGTCAAATACAACAGCGAACTCGTCGCCCGCCTCATCAACACCCTGATGAAGTGCGGCAAGAAGTCCATCGCTCAGAAAATCGTTTACGGCGCGTTCGACTACATCGCGACCCAGAAGAAGGACATGGAACCCCTTGAAGTCTTCATCCAGGCCGTCGAGAACGTCAAGCCCAAAGTCGAAGTCAAGTCCCGTCGCGTCGGCGGCGCCAACTACCAGGTGCCCATCGACGTCGCTCCGGAACGTCAGGTCGCCCTCGCGATCCGCTGGATCACGACCTATTCTCAGGCCAAGAAGGGCAAACCCATGATGATCGCCCTCGCCACGGAACTCCTCGACGCCTTCGACAACACCGGCTCCTCCGTGAAGAAAAAAGATGATACCCACAAGATGGCTCAGGCCAATAAGGCATTTGCGCACTACCGCTGGTAATCATTCGACGCTCCCAAGTACTACCCTATGACGACTGCTGCACACATACTCAATCAAGATTACCACGAGGCTCCCGGCCGCAAGACCGCACTCGCCGCCACCCGCAACATCGGGATCATGGCTCACATCGACGCCGGCAAGACCACGCTTTCCGAGCGTATCCTTTACTACACCGGCAAGAGCCACAAGATGGGCGAGGTCCATGAAGGCGCTGCTACGATGGACTGGATGGTCCAGGAACAGGAACGCGGCATCACGATTACGTCCGCCGCCACCACCTGCTTTTGGCTGAAGCATCGCATCAACCTCATCGACACTCCCGGCCACGTCGACTTCACTGCCGAAGTCGAACGCTCCCTCCGCGTGCTCGACGGCGCCGTCGCCGTCTTCTGCGCGGTCGGCGGCGTCCAGCCCCAGACCGAAACTGTGTGGCGCCAGGCCAAGAAATACCACGTGCCGATTCTCGCGTTCGTCAACAAGATGGACCGGACCGGCGCGAATTTTTATCGCGTCGTCGATGAAATGCGCAAGAAGCTCGGCGCGACCGTCGTGCCGATTTCCCTTCCCATCGGCTCCGAAGCCAACTTCAGCGGTAACATCCAGGTCATCGACCAGAAGGCCTACCGCTACGAAGGCCAGGACGGTGCGCAGGTCGTCGAATACGACATCCCCGCGGAATATCAGGAAAAGGCCAAGGAAGCGTTCGATTATCTGATCGAGTGCCTCGCCGAAGTCGATGATTCCATCATGGAGCTCTACCTCGACGGCAAGACCCCGGACAAGGAGCAGATCAAGACGGCTCTCCGTACCGCCGTCGTCGCCGGCAAGCTCGTTCCCGCTCTCTGCGGCACCGCGTTCAAGGACAAGGGCGTACAGCTCCTCCTCAACGCGGTCGTCGATTATCTGCCGTCCCCGGTCGATATCTGGGAGACCAAGGGTACCGATCCCGATACCGAAGGCCCCATCACCCGTCACTGCGGCGACGACCAGCCGTTCTCCGCGCTGGTCTTCAAGATCATGAACGACCCGTACGTCGGCAAGCTCGCGTTCATCCGCATCTACTCCGGCATGGCGGAAAAGGGCGCGACGGTCATCAATCCCCGCACCCGCCGTCGCGAACGTCTCGGCCGCCTGCTCCAGATGCACGCCAATTCCCGTGAAGAGCGCGACGTGATCTACTGCGGCGACATCGCCGCCTGCGTCGGCCTCAAGAACTGCACCACCGGCGACACCATCTGCGACGAAGGAAACCAGATCGTCCTGGAATCCATGACGTTCCCGGATCCCGTCATCTCCATCGCCGTCGAGCCCAAGAGCTCCGCCGCCCGCGACAAACTTTTCGCCGCGCTCGCCGCTCTCTCCGACGAAGACCCGACCTTCACCATCAACAGCAACGGCGAAACCGGCCAGACCATCATCTCCGGCATGGGCGAACTTCACCTCGAGATCATCATGGACCGTCTGATCCGTGAGTTCAAGGTCGAAGCCAACTCCGGCCAGCCCGAAGTCGCCTACCGCGAAGCCATCCTCAACCCGGCCACGGCCGACTCCAAGTTCGTCCGTCAGACCGGCGGTCACGGTCAGTACGGCCACTGCGTGCTGAACGTCACCCCGATGGAACGCGGCCACGGCATCACGATCGAAAACAAGGTCGTCGGCGGCGCCATTCCGAAAGAATTCATCAAGCCGATCGAGCAGGGCATCCGCGAAGCCGCGTCCACCGGCGTGCTTGCGGGCTACCCGCTCACCGATTTCCATGTGGATATCGTCGACGGCTCGTTCCACCCGGTCGACTCCTCGGAAATGGCGTTCAAGATTGCCGCTTCCATGGGGCTGAAGGACGCCGCGCGCAAGGGCGGCCTCTGCCTCCTCGAACCGATTATGAAGGTGGAAGTCACCACTCCGGAAGAAAACATGGGCGACATCATCGGCGACATCAGCGCCCGCCGCGGCGCGGTCATTCAGGTCGATACCCGCGAAAGCACCGTCCAGATCATCGCCAATACCCCGCTTTCCGAGCTCTTCGGGTATGCCACGGCCATCCGTTCCCTGACGCGCGGCCGCGCCTCCTACACGATGGAGCCCAACCATTTCGAACGCGTACCAACTTTTATTCAAGATAAAATCGTGGAGAAATCACAGAAATGAGCACAAAGCCCGCTCCCCGTCAGGTCCAGAAGTTCCGCATTAAGCTTCAGGCCTACGAACACCGCATCCTCGACCAGTCGGTCGCGGAAATCCTCAACACCGCCCGCCGCACCGGATCCCGCGTTGCCGGTCCGATCCCGCTGCCGACCCGGGTGGAACGTTTCACCGTCAACCGCTCTCCTCACGTGGACAAGAAGTCCATGGAGCAGTTCGAGATCCGCACGCACAAGCGGCTGATGGACATCATTGATCCTACCGCCAAGACGGTCGATGAGCTGAAGAAGCTCAGCCTCCCCGCCGGCGTGGATATTTCCATTAAGATCGGCGGCTGATCCGCAGCCGCTGAACAGGCCGGGTCCGAACGGTTCGGGCATCGGCCGGCAATCCGGCACCAAGGTCCTTTTCCGATTGAGGACATGTGCCTGAAAGGAGAACAACATGAAAGGTTTGATCGGAAAGAAAGTCGGGATGACTCAGCTTTACGACGACAAGGGTGTGCTGACCCCTGTGACGGTCGTTCAGGCTGGCCCGTGCGTCGTTATCGACGTGAAAAATGTGGAACGCGACGGCTATTCCGCCGTGCTTTTCGGATTTGGTTCCCGGAAAGCGAA
>CACWOL010000010.1 GCA_902762495.1 uncultured bacterium
CACGAGGCGAGCATGGCGGAGGCGGAGAGGCAGACGGCGGAACCGAAGAGTTTGAACGAATGACGCATGGAAAACTCCTTGCAAAAAGTGGATGAAGAATGAACAAAACGATTTTCGACTAATATACCGCTTCCTGCCGTCATTGTCAAGCGCCTTCACCTCGATTCGCGTGCAAAATGCAAGCTGTGGCGTGAATCTTCGCATCTGCATAGAGAATGCCGCGAAAAAACATGAAAGAAAATCCGTTTTTTTGACGGAAACGGGCTTGCTTTTCCCTGAAAAGATTGTATTTTATATAGATAAAAACCGAGGTGGAGCAGAACGTTCAATCCTGTTCCGTCCGTCCCTGTGTTTTCTGACTAAACTTTTCGAACAAGAAAGGATACCTCACAATGAAACAATTCATGCTCTTTGTCAGCATTCTGGCCGTGGTCGTGCTCTTCGGAGGCTGCTACATCATCGGGCAGCGCAACGCGCTGATCGCCCTGGATGAAAACGTGAACGAGGCATGGTCGAACATCGACGCGGACCTTCAGCGCCGCAACGACCTGATCCCGAACTTGGTCTCCACCGTGAAGGGCTACGCCACGCACGAGGAAGAAGTCTTCACCAAGATCGCCGACGCCCGCGGCAGACTCGCCGGAGCCACGACCATGCAGGAGAAGGCCGAAGCCGACGCCGCCCTGACCGCCGGACTCGGCCGCCTGCTCGCCATCGCGGAAAACTATCCCGAACTGAAGGCGAACGAAGGCTTCCTCCGTCTCCAGGACGAACTCGCCGGTACCGAAAACCGCATCAAGGTCACCCGCAAGCGCTACAACCAGGACGTCAAGACCTTCAACCGGTCGATCCGCCAGTTCCCCGGCTCCCTCTTCGCCGGAAACCTCCCGTTCATCGGCCTGAATCTTGAGCCGCGCGACTACTTCGAGCCCCCGGAGGGACACGATGCCGTGGTCAAAGCGCCGAAAGTGAGTTTTGACTGAGTTCGTTTCTCCCGGACAGACATACAACCGTCTGCCCGGGATTTTCTTAAGCAAACGGGATGAATCGGGCGACAGCCGCGGCAGGAAAGAAGATAAAGATGAGAAGGAAAGGCAGACATTTCGGGTTCTGGGAATCGACGTTCCCGAACCAGTTGGGAAACCTGTGTTTCATCATCTTCCTGATCGGTCTTGCGCTGTTCGTCCTGCATGCCGCATTCGACCTGAACGTCTTCGATCCGGACGACTTCAAGTCCACGGACGAACGCATCCCGGCGCTCGGCACGCGGCGAGTGGTCGACGAGGCCGGAGTCCTGACGCAAATAGAAATCGACTCCCTGACCGCGCAGATCGACGCCTACGAGGCGGCCTCGAAAGGCCAGATGGCCGTCTTCATCATTCAGTCGCTCCACGGCGACGCGATTGAGGATTTCTCCCTCGCCGTCGCCGAAAAATGGCAGATCGGATGGCGCGGCGAGGACAACGGCGTCCTGCTGCTTCTGGCTATGGACGACCACGAAAGCCGTCTGGAGATTGGCTACGGCCTGGAAGGCGTCATCAACGACGCCCGCGCGGGCGACATCCTGCGCGATATGGCGCCCTATATGCGGAAGGCGCAGTACGAAAAAGCGGTCTCTTTCGTCATCGCAAGCGTGACGGCGTTCGTTCTGAACGAAAACGGACCGGAAAAACCCGGTGACATGGATGAAGACGAGGAAGGCGGCGGCTACTATGCCGCATCCACGGGAAACGATGCCGAAGGGGTCTTGTTCTGCGTCATAGCCATCATTATTGTCCTTGACTTGATCGGAACGATCGTCGCCCGCCTCATGATCCACCCCGACGTCAAAAAATCCGTCGGGCTGATCGCCATGATCATCGTCCTGCGGATCCTGCTGGAAGTCCTGAAAGGAATGGCGCGCGGCGGCGGTCGCGGCGGTCGCAGCGGAGGAGGAAGCAGCCGGAGCGGCGGCGGAGGCGGCAGTTTCGGCGGAGGCGGCGCATCTGGGAGATGGTAAACGGAAAAAGCATTTTTCCGCGGCGGTTGCTGTCCGAAAAACAGCAAGATAAGAAACATATTAGCGAATAGAACAGAATGACTTGGAAGAAAGGAATAAATCAGGAGAAAATCTAATTGTTTCGACGTTTTTTCTCAAAAACACTGGATTTTTGAAAAAAACGTGCTATGTTAAGCCTTGAAATGTTTCGAGAGTGAAACGATTTCAGTATCATCCCGCAATAATTGAATAGAACAAACTTGGAAAGGATTAGCCAGCCATGGACGCGAAAAATGATTCCAAACTGATTCGGATCGGCATCTTCTACGATGGAAATTATTTCTATCACGTCAGCAACTATTACTACCACGGACACCCTCGCAAAAGCCGTATCAGCGTCCCCGGTCTGCACAGCCTCATCCGCACCATGGTGGCGGAACGCGAACATGTCAGCGAAAATCTCTGCCGCATCGTCGACAGCCATTATTTCCGCGGTCGCCTGACCGCCGCTGAGGCGAACCTCCGCCATTTATTGTTCTCCGAACGCAATTTCGACGACGTCCTGACGCGGGAAGGCGTCGTGGCGCATTTCCTCCCCGTCAGCCACGGTTCCGAGAAAGGCGCGAACATCTCGCTCGCCCTCGAAGCCTATGAGCAGATGGTCCACACCGGATTCGACGTCGTGGTCCTGGTGGCCTGCGACGGCGACTATGTCCCGCTCGTTCGCAAGCTCAATTCCCTCGGCGCCCGCGTCATGGTGATCGGCTGGGAGTATTCCTACGAGGACGACAACGGCGGCCACCGCCAGACCATGACCTCCGGCCGCCTCATGGCCGAGGCCACTTACGGCATCTGGATGCAGGACATCATCGAAAAGCAGCTTTATCCGCAGGACAAGATCGACGCGCTGTTCGTTTCCGGCGGCGGTTCCAATGGTCCTTCCCCGGAAAATGTCGAGCCGGACGACGGCTACGAAGACGACGGCGACTACGACGAAAGTTTCCCGGCGGAACGCCGCCGCGGCACCGTGGTCCAGCTGAAGAGCGGATACGGATTCATCACGCCGGAGAAGGGCGACCACGATTTCTTCTTCCTGTGGGAAGACCTCGAAAACTGCGAGTTCGACGAGCTTTCGATCGGCGAGAAGGTCGAATTCGAGATCGGGACGAATGACCGCGGCGAATGCGCCCGGAGAGTCCTCTGGCTGGATCCGGACGGGATTCCGTACAGTTCCCCCTCGGACGCCGGAGAAAAAACAGACGAAGGAAACGGCGATCAGTCATTCTAACCGGGATTCTTCCTTTCTAAGCGTAAAGATCAAAAACGTCGGGCGCTTTGGAAATAACGCGGCGGCCGACCTCTGACAAACAAAAACGTCATTTATGAAAACGACCGCGGACAACATCATCGAATGGGGAGACAAGGCCTTCCGGCTGAAGGACGAGGTCGTGTCGCTGATTTCGTTCCTGGGCGACGTTACCGCCGCCATGTGGGAAGGCATCTGCCACCCGAAACGCCTCCGCTGGAAGGATTTTCTGTTCTATATGAATACCTGCGGCCCGGACGGCGTGCCGATCACGATCATGATCAGCGCTCTGATGGGCGTGGTGCTGGCGTATCAGGCCGAAGTGCAGTCTCATAAATACGGCGCCGACAATTTCCTGCCCATGGTCATCGGCTGCACCATTCTGCGCGAGCTCGGGCCCCTGATGGTCGCCATCGTCGCGACCGGCCGGAGCGGATCCGCGTTCGCCGCCGAGATCGGCACCATGAAAATATCGGAGGAGCTCGACGCGCTCCGTACCATGGGCATCCGCCCCGCGCGGTTCCTGGTGGTCCCGAAGATGTGGGCGATGCTGGTCATGCTGCCGCTCCTGACGATCATCGGTGATTTCGTCGGCTGCGCGGGGGGCTACATGGTGATGCGTTCCGAGCTCGGCATGCCGCTGGATGTCTTCCTGCAGCTGACCCGGCAGGGCGTTGCGGTCAAGTATTTCATCGAAGGCGTCCTGAAGAGCGTCGTCTTCGCCTACATCATCACGATGACGGGCTGCTGGCGCGGATTCCGCACCGGAAACGACGCGATCGCGGTCGGCCGCTCCACGACCTCGGCGGTCGTGATCAGTATCCTCTTCATCGTGCTGGCGGATGCCCTTCTCGCGAAACTTTTCACCGTGTTCTACGGATGGCAGGGCTGAACCATGACGGACAACATCACCGCCCCGGCAAACACCACGCCCTCCATTGAGGTCCGCGATCTCTCTATCGGCTACGGCTCGCGTGTTGTGCTCGAAAACCTGAATTTCCGCATCGAACCGGGGCAGATCGTGACGATTCTCGGCGGATCCGGCTGCGGCAAAAGCACCCTGCTCAAGCACATCATCGGCCTCTACAAGCCGCTCCGCGGCGACATCCTCATCAACGGACGCAGCATCGTGACCGCGAACGAGCAGGAAAAGCGATCCATCATGTCCGAATTCGGCGTGGCGTACCAGGGCGGCGCGCTGTTCCGTTCCTTGAACCTCGCCGAAAACATCGCGCTCCCCATGGAGGAGCTGACGAACTGGAAACGCGACGAGATCAGAAAGCGCGCCTCCGAAAAGCTCGCGCTCGTCCACCTGGACGGTTTTGAACAGTACATGCCCTCGGATCTCTCCGGCGGCATGATCAAACGCGCCGCTTTCGCACGCGCCCTCGCACTCGACCCGAAACTCCTCTTCTTCGACGAACCGTCCGCGGGCCTTGACCCGCTGACCTCCGACATGCTCGACAATGTGATCCTGGAGATCCGCGAGAAGACGCACGCCACGATCATGATGGTCACGCACGAGCTCCCCAGCATCTTCCGCGTCTCCGACCGCGTGATCATGCTCTCCGCGGAGAAGAAGGGCATCGTGGACGACGGTTCGCCCGCGTATCTCCGCGACCACAGCACCGACGAATACGTCCGCACGTTCCTTTCGCGCGGCGGCACCTATAAAAGCAACAGCACGGAGCCGGATCATGCCTGAACGCCGGCCGTTTCCATGACATTTTCAGGAAGGAATCCCGCATCATGAACGACAACAGCAAATTCAAACTCGGATTGTTCGTCATCTTTTCCACGGTCATCTTTTTCGCCGCATTGTTCATCCTCGGCATGATGGACCGCTTCAAGGAAAAGGCGCACATCTCCACGCTTGTTTCGGAGTCGGTGCAGGGGCTTTCCGTCGGGTCGTCCGTGAAATATCAGGGTGTGCCCATCGGCAGCGTGTGCGAGATCATGATCTACCCCATCGACAATATCATCCGCATCGACATGGAGATCAATCTCTCCAAGTTCAAAGTCCAGCAGCCCGGCCATGCCCCGGTCACCATCCCGATCGAGGACTTCAACTCGCATGTCGTCGACGCTGTGCAGAAAGGTATGCGCTGCCGCATGGAACTCGAAGGCATCACAGGCGGCAAATACATCGAACTCCAGATGGTGAAGGACGCCGCGCCGTCGGAATACGACGTGGCGGAGTTCGGACTCGTATACACCTACGTCCCCAGCCAGCCGTCGCTCATCAGCGACCTCCGCGGCAGCGTTACCACGATCCTCGCCAAGCTCGAAAGCATCGACTACAAGGGCATCAGCGACCGTACGAACGCCGTGCTGGATTCCATCAACGAACGCGTCAACTCGCCGAAGTTCGACGAGACGATCGACAACGTGAACGCCATGGTCAGCGAGGCGCGCAAGAGCATCGAAAATCTCGAAAAACTCACGAACTCCGATATCCGCGACAAGATCGACACCATCTCGCAGAACGTCAACACCGCCGTGAACGCGGTCGAATCCCTCACGAAGACCGTCGAGGTGGAGATCAAGTCCATCGAGTTCGCGCAGATCAGCGAAAACCTCCGGTCGTTCCTCTCCACGGCCATCCGCACCAGCAAGACGCTCGACGAGACGCTCTTCAACGTCGACAACGGCGTCGATGCCCTGATCGAGCTGATCCTCTACCTCGACAGCGATCCGTCCGCCCTGATCCAAGGCAAGAGAAAGCCCAAAAACGACGAGAACGGCGACGGCAAAAAACGCTGACCGTGGCGGTGTGCAAAAAACCAGTTACGTCGTTTCCTTCCACTGCTCCCCATAGAACGGAGAACCATCATGAACGTCCTGATCCTGAACGGAAGTCCCCGCAAGAACGGCAACACCTCCAACGCCCTGCGCGCCATCGAAGACGGCCTGAAAGCACGCCACACGGTCGAATCCCTGAACGTGTATGACTTCACGTTCAAACCCTGCCGCAACTGCGACGCCTGCAAGCGCAACGGCGGCAGCTGCGTCATGCCCGACGATACGGTCCCGATCATCAACAAAGTCGCCGCCGCCGACCTCGTGATCTTCGGCTCGCCCGTCTACTGGTGGGGCATCTCCGCCCAGCTGAAGGCCGTCGTAGACAAGTTCTATTCCCGGGACGACGCCGCCGCGAAGCCCACGCTCCGCACGAAGAAGAAGATCGGCATCGTGGCATGCGGCGCGGATTCCCTCGACAATCCCGAATACAAGCTCATTTCCGATCAGTTCCGCTGTATCGCGGAGTTCCTCGGGTGGGAAGTCGTCCTGGACGAATCCATCTGCGCTGCTGCCGCCGACGACCTGGCGAAAGACGCCGCTCGCCTCGCCGAGCTGAAGGCCGTCGCGGAAAAACTCTGATTCCCGCCTTTCGCCTTCTTCATTTGATGCAACCATAAAAAAGGACGGGACTTCGGGCGGACTGATCATCGACACCGCCCGAAATCCCGTCGTGGTTACTATTTTCCTTTATTCATTCGTGAAGATCTGGAACCCTGCATAAGCATCGTTTCCGTGCTCGGTGATGTCCAGGCCTTTGAGTTCCTCCTCGGCGCTGACGCGCAGGCCGACCGTCTTCTTGATCGTCAGGAACGTGATCAAGCCCAGAATGAACGCCCATGCGCCGTACGCGGCGATGCCCAGGAGCTGGATCCCGGTGGTGTGGAATCCGCCGCCGTAGAACAATCCGGTGTTCGCGTCCGCGATCTTCAGTACGCCTTCCGCGCCGAAGAGGCCGCAGGCGAGCGTGCCCCAGACGCCGTTGACCAGGTGAACGCTGACCGCGCCGACCGGGTCGTCGACTCCGATGCGGTCGATGACGAGCACGCTCAGGACCACGAGCACGCCGGCGATCGCGCCGATGATCAGCGCTCCGACGGGCGTCACGATGTCGCACGGGGCGGTGATCGCCACCAGTCCGGCGAGCGCGCCGTTCAGCGTCATGGAGGCGTCCGGCTTCTTCAGGACGAGCCAGGCGGTGAACATGGCGGTCAGGGTTCCGGCGACCGCGCCGAAGTTCGTGATTAGCGCCACCCGTCCGATGTCGCCGTTGCCGGCCACGGTCGATCCGGGGTTGAACCCGAACCAGCCGATCCAGAGGACCAATACGCCGATCGCCGCGAACGCGATGTTGTGTCCGGGGATGGCGTGCGGCTTTCCGTCCGGGCCGTACTTGCCGATTCGCGGTCCGAGCACGATCGCGCCTGTGAGCGCCAGCCAGCCGCCGACGCTGTGGACCACGGTGGATCCGGCGAAGTCATGGAAGTTCAGATCCGCCAGCCAGCCGCCGCCCCACGCCCATTTGCCCGCGATCGGGTAGATGAAAAGCGAGATGAGCGCGGAGTAGATCAGGTAAGCGCGGAATTGCGTTCGTTCGGCCATCGCGCCGGAAACGATCGTCGCGGCCGTGGCGCAGAACATCGTCTGGAAGAACATGTACGTCCAGTTCCAGTCGTCGCCCGTGTTGAAGATGTCCATGAAGAAGCCGCTCGTGCCGATGAAACCGGCCTTCGTGGCGCCGAACATGAACGCCGACCCGATGATCCAGAAGCAGACGGAGCCGATCACGAAGTCCATCACGTTTTTCATCATGATGTTGCTCGTGTTCTTGGCACGCGTCAACCCGGCTTCCACCAGGGCGAATCCGGCCTGCATCACGAAGACCAGGATGCCCGCGATCAGAGTCCAGACGACGTTCAGATTGACCTGGACGGCTTCCACCGCTTCCATCGTGGCTGGTGCGGCGGCGTTTTCTTCCGCGGCCGCCGCGGCGCATGCGGCGGCGCATACGGCAAATAATGTCAGTAGTTTTTTCATTGTTTCACCTCGTGTTTCTTATCCGATCGCCTCGGAACCGCGTTCTCCCGTGCGAATGCGGATGCATTCGTCCATCGGAAGGACAAATATCTTTCCGTCGCCGATATGGCCGGTCCTTGCGCCTTCGCAGATGCCCTCGATGGTCGTTTCTACGAATTCATCGTTGACCGCGATGGCCAGACGGACTTTCTTCAGCAGGTTGACTTCCTTCAACGCGCCGCGCCACATCTGCGAATAACCGCGCTGCTGTCCGCAGCCCAGGGCGTTGGTCACGGAAATCTTGAATACGTTGCGGGCGTACAACGCCTGCTTGACCGGGTTCAGCCGATCCGGCTGAATATATGCTATCACCAGTTTCATAACGAACCTCCTATCTTTGTTCGCTGGTTGGTTGCCAGGTTGGAGCAAGTCCCGTGCCAAGTGAAAAACAAGCTCAAATGTCACGGAAAAGCGTCTGGAAACTGTTTTCACAAAACGTAAAGGCATCAGAAAAATGGACATTTCATGAAAAAAAGTCGGGGACGCGAGGATAAATGAGGGGCGACGGATAAAACGTTGTCCGCCTCGAAGTCTTTCGGCTTCGGGCGCTGACCTTTCCCTGGAGCATTCTTTTGCAAATTAGCCCCGCGACGGCCTCGAAATCTTAGCGGAAAACGAAAAAACTTCTTTTTTGAAAAAGACATGCCCGAAAACGGGGATGAAAAACCGGATTTTCGACTTGAAATTTGGTGCTGATACATATATATTATGCGCCAATAACCATACACTTATTATCAACAACCTCAAAACAACGGCGGTTTCCTCCGCCGAATAAGGACTGTCAGCATGAATTTACGCGATTGTTCCCCCCTCATCGTGGCCGCGCTGCTCGCGCTGCCCCCGGTCTTTGCCCCGTTGCAGGCCCAGCAGCCCCGGCAGACTCAAACTCAACAGCAGGGCCTTGTCCTGAACGACAAAGGCTATTTTGAACGGCAGGGCGTCAACTTCCTGGTGTTCAGCAATGCCTTCACGGGCGGGTTCAACGACGAGAAGAACGCCGGCATCGAGATCATTCATCATGGCGTGAGAACCGTCCAGGGCGGCGCCGTGAGACTCTCCAAGACCCCCGAGCAGTGGGACCTGGTCCCCCAGTCGACGCGCAGAGTGAACCAGGCGGATAACTCCATTGAAGTCCAGATGCGCTTCAACGACTACAATTTCGTTTCGCGCGTCGTGGCCACCGCGAAGGGCAACGCCGTGGAGCTCGCACTCTATCTGGACGAGCCGCTGCCCGAGTCCGTAGTGGGCAAGGCCGGTTTCAACCTTGAGTTCATCCCGTCCCAGTACTGGGGCAAGACCTATATCGCGGACGGCCGAATCAACCGGTTCCCGCGTTACGCGGTCAGCAAGACCGAGGTCCTGCCGAACGAACAGAAGGCCCGACAGTACAAGGGATTCCGCACCTACGATGACCGCGACACGGGCAAGTTCGTCGATCCGCTGCCGCTCGAATCGGGCAAGACCTTCGTGATCGCGCCGGATGAGCCCGAACGCATGATCAAGATCACGTCCGATGTCGACATGGAGCTGTTCGACGGACGTATCGTCGCTCAGAACGGCTGGTACACGCTGCGCACGCAGCTGCCCGCCAACAAGACCGGCAAGGTGATGACCTGGATCGTCGAACCGAATGCCGTTCCCGGCTGGATCCGCGAACCGAATATCGGTTATTCCCAAGTGGGATATGTCCCCGATCAGCCGAAGATGGCCGTGATCGAACTTGACAAGAACGACAAGCCTCTTGAGACCGCCGAACTCTGGAAGATCGGCGAAGACGGCAACGAGACGCTGGCATACACCGGCAAGGTCAAGGAATGGGGCGATTTCTACAAGTACAACTACGTGAGATTTGATTTCAGCAAGGTGAAGGAGCCCGGCATCTACTACATCAAGTACGGCGATCACAAGGCCGGAAACTTCATCATCAACGATTCCGTCTACGACCAGATCACCGACGCCACCAGCGACGTGTGGCTCCCCATCCACATGAACCATATGACGGTCAACGAGGCGTACCGCATCTGGCACGGCGAACCCTTCAAGGAAGGCTACATGCAGGCTCCGCCGAGCGACCACTTCGACGGCCATTTCCAGGGGCAGGAAACCGCGATCAAGCCCGACGGCACCCCCTACAAACCCTATGAGCTGATCCCCGGCCTGAATGTGGGCGGCTTCTTCGACGCCGGCGACTTCGACATCGAAATCGGCGCCACCTCGAATATGCTCAACAGTCTGATCATGGCCTGGGAACTCTTCCACGACGACCGCGATGAAACCTTCGTGAGCGAGGAACAGCGTTATGTCGACCTGCACCGTCCGGACGGCAAGCCCGACATCCTGCAGTACATCGAACACAGTGTGCTGAACTTCCTTGCCCAGGCCGAACAGCTCGGACACTTCGCGATGACGCTCTCCAACTCGGTCCTTGACAACTACCAGCATCTGGGCGATGCAGCCACCATCACGGACGGTCTGCAGTACGATCCCAGCCTGAAACGGTTCGAGATCTCCGAAGACGGCAAGCGCAGCGGCAACCCCGACGACATGTGGGCGTTCACCAGAGGTAGTGGTCGTGGCATAGGCCGCAATGAAGTTACCCTGTTTGCCGCGGCAGCCCGCGTGCTGAAAGGGTACAACGACGAACTGGCCGAACGCTGCATGGCACAGGTAAAACGCCTCGAGGATGAAGGCAATGCTCCCGCCGGCGGCGCCGGTCGCGGCGGCATGGGCGGTCAGCGTGCCGGCGGCTTCGGCGGCGGCATGGGCGGCTTCGGAGGCGGTCGCGGTGGTATGGCCGGCGGCATGGCCGGAGCCAATGCCCGCAGCGGCCAGCTTCAGCAGACCATCGATCGTCTGAAAGCCGAGACTCCGCGCGAAGAGGCGCTGAAACAGATCGAAGCGAAGGACAAAGACGCCTACGCCAAGATCCAGCAGAATATCAACGAAGCGAATGTCAAGCTCCGCGCTCTTGCGAAGGAAAACGGAGTCAGCATCCCCGACACTGCCGAACAGCAGAAAGCCGAATTGCTTGAGTTCTTTGACCTCGAAGCCGATGCCATCGCGAAACTCCTCGAAGTCGACAAGACCGACTCCGCTACCGCGATGCGCGATTTCTACCGCCTCGTGCGCAAGTACAAAATGACGGCCCTCGTGCCCGGCAGCAGCAACAGTGCCACGAGCGGCGGCATGGGCATCGGCGGTCCCGGCTTCAGCGTCGGCAACAACTTCAATCTGCAGATGTACCGTACGACCGGAGAAGAATCCTATAAGACGCAGCTCGAACAGGATCTGCTGCAGTCTCTGGGCCGTGGTGCGAACAGCATCCGTCCCGCGCTTGAGGCGCTTCCTTACCTGAGCGACGACTTCAAGAAGAAACTCGCTCCCTATGTGGAAGACTACAAGGAGTATCTGGACAGCTACGAGGATCTGAATCCGTACGGCGTGCCCATCCCCGAAGGCAACTGGGCCGGCAGCGGCTCCGTCACGGAAATGGGCCTCACGGCGACCCTCGCCAACCTCTACTTCCCGGAGATCATCGACAAGAGTTATGCCTACAAGGCCGCCGCGTTCCTGTTCGGCTGCCATCCGTACCACAACTACTCCCTCGTGGCCGCTGTCGGCGCAGCGCGTCCGAAAGCGATGTTCTACGGCAACAACCGCGCCGACCTTTCGTTCATCCCCGGCAACGTGGCGCCCGGTCTGCTCTTCCGCAGACCCGACCACTTCGAGAACGTCGACGACTGGCCATTCTTCTGGGGTGAAAACGAAGGCACGGTCGCAGGCAACAGCAATTACCTGCTGTTCAGCGAGGCCTTCAAGAAAATGGTGAAGAGCAAATAAAGCTGAATGAAGCTGAAAAACACTCCCCGGATCTCGTTCGAGGTCCGGGGATTTTTTACGTTCTCCGGATCGATGGTTTCGAGTACGGGCGGAATGGAATACGGGAAGCGTTTCAGGCTTGTTTCAGGCAGGCGGCGGGAGAACGTTACTTAACATAAGAACAGTCGGCTATCCGAAGAAAAATATGAAAACCTGTCGTTGTCGTGATTGATTTTTCCTTGATTCCGAAGTATGTTTTCTTTCAAAGATGAAAGAATAACCTGAATTCTGACGACAAAACCTCAAAATACCCACATTTCAACCTCCAACGAACCAATTTACAAGGAGAAAAACATGAAACAAAAATTGAACAAGAAACTGGCTTCCGGTTCGATCATCGCCGGATCTCTGCTCATCGCCTCCGTGCTCTCCGCACAGGCTCCCGCAGGCGGTGCTCCCGCTGGCGGCGCGCCTGCAATGGGCGGCTTCGGCGGCTTCGGCGGCGGCGCTCCTGCCGGTGGCATGGGCGGTTTCGGCGGCGGCCAGGGCGGCTTCGGCGGCGGCATGATGCCCGGTGGTATGGGCGGCTTCGGCGGCGGCGCACCCGCTGGCGGCGCACCCGCGATGGGTGGTTTTGGCGGCTTCGGCGGCGGTGCTCCCGCTGGCGGCGCACCCGCGATGGGTGGTTTCGGCGGCTTCGGCGGCGGTGCTCCTGGTGCCGGTGCGGCTCCTGCCGGCGGTATGGGCGGCTTCGGCGGCGGTATGGGCGGCAATCGTCCTGCCGGCGGCGCGAACGGCGCGGCTGCCAATGGCGTCCCTGCGGCCGGCGGCTCTCCCGGAAACCTTCCTCCCGGAGCTCCCGGCGCGAACGGCGCGGCGGGCGGCAATCGTCCTGCCGGCGGCATGGGCGGTTTCGGCGGCGGTTTCGGCGGCGGCATGGGCCAGGGCGGCAATCGTCCCGCCGGTCAGGGCATGGGCCAGGGCCAGCGCCCGCAGGGCCAGGGCGGCAATCGTCCCGCCGGTCAGGGCATGGGCCAGGGTGGTCAGCGTCCGCAGGGCATGGGCCAGGGTGGTCAGCGTCCGCAGGGCATGGGCCAGGGTGGTCAGCGTCCGCAGGGCATGGGGCAGGGCGGCCAGAACAACGGCCAGCGCGCCCGCGATCTCCAGATCATCAAGGACAACGACCTGAAACAGCTTGAATACAAAACCGATGCGGGCCACAAGGTGTGGTATTGCGAAGGCACCTACAATATGAACGCCTCCGGCAAGCCCGCCATCCTACTCTTCCTCCACGGCGGCGGCGAACGCGGCAACGACACCGACAACGCCAGCCAGGTCCGTCTGGGTCTCCCCGCCATCATCTCTGCGATCAAGGCCGATCCGTCCCGCAAGGTCATCGTGCTCGCGCCGCAGTGCCCGAGCAACCAGTCCTGGGGCGGCATGGGACGTCTCCCCGAAGACGGCTCCGCCGCGATCGACATCCTCCCGCAGCTCATCGCGCAGAAGATCAAGGACTACAACGCCGACCCCGATCGCGTGTACATCACCGGTTTCTCCATGGGCGGCATCGGCACGCTCGAAATGTGCGCCCGCAGACCCGACCTCTATGCGGCGGCCGTCGCGATCTGCTGCGGCGGTTCCCAATCTCAAGCGGACAAGATGGTCTATATCCCGACCCAGCTCCATCAGGGCGCCGATGACCCGACGGTCCAGCCCGCCCGCACCCGCGCTTTCTTCGATATGCTGAAGAACGCCGGCAACACCAAGGTCACGTACACGGAATATCCCGGCGTCGGTCACAACTCCTGGGATAACGCCTACGCGGACAAGAATACCTGGACCTGGCTCTTCGCGCAGAAGCGTGATCCGCAGCGTCCTGTGCCTCAGGCTTCGGCTCAGCCCCAGGGCGGCCAGCGTCCTGCCGGTCAGCCCGGTCAGGGCGGCTTCGGCGGCGGCTTCGGCGGCGGCATGATGCCCGGCGGTCAGGGCGGTCAGCGTCGTCGTCAGGGCCAGGGCGGCCAGGGCGGCTTTGGCGGCGGCATGGGCGGACAGCAGGGCGCCGGCTCCTCTGTCAGTACGGTCAGTCAGATCCAGGAAAAGTTCCCAGAGGAGTACAAAGCTGCTCAGGAACTTCGTCAGAAGGATCCCTCTGCCTACCGCGCGAAAATGCGTGAACTCCAGCAGAAGCTCACCGCAGGCAACTGATCCGGCTCAGAGCAGTCTAACTGCGAAAAAACTCCGCGCCCCTCATTCCGAGGGGCGCTTTTTTGTTTGTCATTACCGCCGAAATGAAATCGATAGAAGGAAATCGGATGGATCACCTCGGCGCGATTGAGCGGACCATGCGGAAGCCGCTACCCGGATTGTCCGTAACGCGAACGGACTTCATTCCGTCAGTTTGTGCCGCCATTTCGCCTTGAACGCATCGCTCAGGTTCTGGTACTGAAAGATATTTTTCCAGTTCACCCGGTCGGCGAACTTTTCGATAAACGGTTCGCTGAGCGTCTGATACTGCGACACCAGATCCCAATCCATCGCGTCCTTGTGGTACTCGATGTATTCCTCGCAGTGAATGTGGTATTTGGAGTCGATATACCAGAAATCGGTCGGTTCGACCGCTGTATCGTTTTCGTTCATTTCCCGTTTTCCTTTCGCAGACCTGCGTTGATGGTGCTCTTCAGGCCGGCTTTGCAATACTATACACGATGAACGTCCCGCTGTCAAGCGAACAGCGGAAAAAAGATGCGGAAGTCAAAGAATGACGCCGCCGAATCCCGCTTCAGGAGTCCTTTCCCTCGCTTTTCTTCTTTTTTGGAGAACGATTCAGTTTGCTTTTTTTCTTTACGGCGGTATAGTATGATATATCTTTTTCCATCGCACCAACCAAAGAAAGATCGCAAAATGAACGTAATAAGCCGTTTCTCCGTGCTTTGCACTGTTTCCGCCGCATTCATGTTGATCGCTGCGAACTGCGCCTCTCAAACTTCGTCAGCGGATGAGACTAAGACGCAGACGCCGTCCGCTCCGGCAGCCGCCGCAGCCCAGACTCCGGCACAGCCTGCATCCAATCTGAAGGAATACAAGCCGACAGGCAACCCGATGTTCTCCCACAAGTTCACCGCGGACCCCGCGCCGGTCGTGATCGGTGATACGCTGTGGCTCATCACCAGTCACGACGAGACCGCGCCCAACGGACGCCTGAACCGCAATTTCAGGATGCGCGACTGGTGCCTCTTCTCCACGAAAGACATGAAGACCTGGACGGAATACCCGACTCCGCTCTCCGTGGATGAGTTCAAGTGGGACGGCACGCACACGGCATATGCCGCGCAGATGATTCCCCGCGACGGCAAGTATTACCTGTACATCAGCACCAACGGCAACGGAATCGGCGTGGCGGTCGCCGACAAGCCGGAAGGCCCGTACAAGGACCCCATCGGCAAGCAGCTCGTGACGCCGGCCCAGTGTTTCGCCACGACCCATTCGTGGGCCTGCATCGACCCGACCGTCATGATCGACGACGACGGGCAGGCGTGGCTCGTGTGGGGCAACCGGAAATGCTATTACGCCAAGCTCAAGAAGAACATGGTCGAGCTGGACGGTCCGGTGAAAACGCTGGACATCGACCTGAAGGACATGCCGTTCGAGGAAGGTCCGTGGATCTTCAAGCGCGACGGCAAATACTATCTGATCTACGCCTGCGGCAACCCTGAAAAACTCGCCTACGCGATCGGCGACAAGGTCGACGGTCACTTCGAGGCGAAAGGGATCCTGATGGAACGTTCCGGCAACTGCGGCTCCAACCATCCGGGCGTCGCCAATTTCAACGGCGAATGGTATCTGTTCTACCACACCGGAGCCATCGGCGGCGACTTCAACCGCGCGGTCTGCGTCGACAGGATGACGTTCAACGCGGACGGGACCATCAAACCCGTGCCGTTCTCAAGCGAAGGCATCTTCGGCGCTGCCGGCAAATGAGAATCCTCTTTGTATGCCACGGGAACATCTGCCGCAGTCCGATGGCGGAATATGTAATGAAAGACCTGGTCCGCAGGAAGCACCTCGAGACCCGGTTCGAGATCGCGTCCGCGGCGACCAGCCGCGAGGAGCTCGGCAGTCCGGTGTATCCGCCTGCAAGAAGAAAACTCGCGGAAAACGGGATCGCCTGCGCCGGACACCGTGCCCGGCAGATGACGAGGGCCGATTATGACGATTATGACCTGATCGTCTGCATGGATCAGAGAAACATCCGCAACGCCCTGCGGATCACGGACGGGGATCCGGAGCACAAGATCGTGCTGCTCCTCGATTATGCGGGCCGTCCCGGCGAGGAAGTCGCCGATCCGTGGTACACGGGCGATTTCGACACGACGTGGGACGATGTCGTGAGCGGATGCGAAGGCATCTTGAGATCGGAAGGGATAGAATAGGTTTTTCCGGGGTCAAGATGAATTTCGGTTTTTCCTATGTCGGGCTTGTCTATCTTGCTATGCTGATGATTCCGAATCTCATTTGGGCAAGAAACAAGCCGGAAAACTACGCGCAGTATGCCGGAAAGGAAAAACGTGTGCTTCTGGCATTCGAACGGGTTGGCGAGGTGCTGGTCAGCGCCGTCGCGCTCGTATTCTCCGATTTCAATTTGCGCCCGTGGAATGCCTGGTGCCTGTGGCTTGTGCTGTCGTTCGTCCTGATGCTGCTGTATGAGGCGTTCTGGATCCGCTATTTCAGAAGCGGGAAAACGATGCGCGATTTCTACCGAGGGTTTGCCGGGATCCCCGTGGCGGGTGCGACGCTGCCCGTGGCGGCGTTCTTCCTGCTGGGCGTTTATGGGAAGAACGTCCCGATGCTTCTTGCGACCGTCATCCTCGGCGTCGGCCATATCGGGATCCATCTGGCGCACGCAAAAGAGGGAAACAAGCCCCGCCGGGACTGAGCGCGTCCGGAATCCGGCCGCGCGGTATCGTCGGCGTGCTTGAAAACAGGCCGAAAGGAAGTATATTATTAGGGCTGTTTCTCACGCTTTGTGCAAGATTGCGATTCGGATCGCGGGCGTCGTTTTGAGGAGCAGCAAAGAACTTTGGAGATCAAACATGAAAGTGATCGGGCAACAGCGAAACAGCCGGATGTGCGTGATCTGCGGACTGGACAACCAGTTCGGGGTCCGGGCTCCATTTTATAACATGACCGACGGGAGCGTCGCCTCGCCGTTCCGCTATCGGGAATGGCATCAGAGTTATCCCGGACGGGTCCACGGCGGCATGATTACCGCCATGCTGGACGAAATGGGGCTTCGGGGGTTGTGGGCGGCGAAAAACGACGACACGGAGTTCGGCGTTACCATTTCCCTCGAAACGCGTTACCGGAAGCCTGTGCCCTACGAAACGGAGCTTCTCGCCACGGGGAAACTGATCGAAGACCGTTCCAGGCTGTTTGCCGTGGAAGCGCGGATTTTGACATTGGACGGCGAGCTGCTGGCAGATGGGATCCTTCGTTATCTGCATCTGCCAGTCGAACGGATTTCCGAGGGCGCTTCCGTCCACGAGGAAATGCCCTACAGCCCGGAATGTACGATCACGGAACTCCAGGTCCCGGATTGACCCGCGGAATCCTTTGAAACAGGAATCAAGGATGTACAGTCACACGAAGCATCGGGGTATCATCTTCCAGATCATGGACAACGGCGGCCCTACTGACGACCGCGAAGCCTATATCGAGGATGCGGCGGCTGAGATCAACCGCTCGAAATCGCTTTGCCACAAGGCGAACATGATGGATCCGACCGACCTGTCGTACCGGACGTATCTGGAGGAGCTGTTTCAACGCAAGCTCGACGATGTGACCATCCTCACGCCGTTCTACTGCGACATGGGCATCCGGGTCAGCCTCGGGCACAAGGTTTTCATCAACGACAACGTGTACTTCATCGCGGGCGGCGGCATCGAGATACAGGACGGCGTGCTGATCGCGCCGAGAGTGTGCATCGCGACGGTGAACCACGACGTGAACTACCGCCACCGTTTCTTTACCTACCACAAGGTGACCATCGGGAAAAATGTTTGGATCTGCACCAATGCCACGATATGCCCCGGCGTGACGATCGGCGAAAACAGCGTCGTTGCCGCCGGCGCCGTCGTGACCAAAGACGTCCCCGAAAATGTCATCGTGGGCGGCAACCCCGCCAGAATCATCCGCCATCTGGATCCGGAAGAGCAAAAGGAACGGTTCTGACAGGATTCATCCCCCGTGCCGTGGCTGTGTCGATGATTTGGAACTATCGCTCTATCAACCATTTTTGAAAAGATCTGACAGCGTGTCAATGGTCAGCGGCTTCAGAAGCACGCCTGTGAAGCCGCGTTCCGCGAAGGTTTTCTGTTCCTCGATATCGGCGGTAACGGCATAGACCGGAAGTCCGGCGAATCGTTCGTCCGCACGGATTCTCCCGACCAGTTCCCTGCCGTCCATGTGCGGCATCCAGACGTCGGTCAGGACGAAATCGAACGGTCTTTCCGAGGTCTGGAGCTTTTCCAGTGCATCCTGCCTGTCGACGGCGGTCTCGACATCGTTCAGACCGATCTTCTTGAGGAGCGCTTTCAGGACGGACAAGTTCACCGGGACATCGTCGGCGATCAGAATGTGATAGCTCTTCGCAACCTTTTGTTCTTCCTGCGTTTTCTCATATTGTGTCTGTTCGCCGGAATGCTTCTGCGCCGCGGCAGTCACCCCGTCCGCGACCAAATCGGATTCGGTGTCCTTCACGTTATAAAGCTCAAGCGTGAACGCAAGACTCCGATTTGTCAAATTATTAATTAGATAATTTCAAAAAAACAAATGCCCAAATGCCGAGTGCATATTCGGGAGTTGTATTTCACTTAAAAGTTTTATGCTCAATGCCAGACAAAAAGCGGTATTTTGGATTTGTCTTGATAAGACAGTCCAAAATACCGCGGTTCAAGAAAGATCGATCTTATTTGAACTGCACCCAGTCAACGTGCATCAAAACGCCGTCGGGCATCGTGACAAAAAGATTATGAACGCCTTTCAGTTGTTTCAAAACGGCCGCGGAGACGTCCTGCCACTCGTCTTTGGCCATGATCGGGATCTTCGCGATCAGCTCCCCGTCCACGGCATCCGCATGGAACTCGATGGTCCCGCTGCCGCCGACGCGCGCAAATACATGGACGATGGCGGTCGACAGATACTTTTCCCCGAAATCAACGCGGTCGTATTCGATCCAGATCGGACGGCGGTAGTTGTCCTTGTTGCGGAACACCGTCTTCCATCCGGCGAACGGGTCTTCCGTGCGGTTGTATTCGACCCACACGTGATTGGGGTCGCCGATGGCGGAATAACGGTCGATCTGGATCCGATTGGTCGCCGGCGTGATGCCCACGCCGCGCTGCGTCGGCACGATCGGCTGAATGGTCCCGTCTTCATTGAACGTCAGATATTCGGCGCAGATGGAGCGGTTCACATCGTGTTCGCGGCAGTAGTCGTTGTGGTGGTAGAAGAAATACCACTGGCCCTTGTACTCCACGACGGAGTGGTGGTTGGTCCAGCAGTCCGTGTTCTGCTCCATGATCTTGCCCTTGTACTCGAACGGCCCCATCGGGCTGTCGCCCATGCAGTAGCAGATGCACTCCGTCTGCCGTTCGCACCACGGGAACGAATAGTAGTATTTGCCGTTGCGTTTGAACATGAACGGACCTTCCTTCAGGCCGTTTCTCGGCACATTGTGATTGACCGTGACGACTTCGGAATCGAGTTCCAGCATGTTGTCCTTGAGCCTGGCGACCACGAGGACGTTGCCCTGCGCCTGCCAGGTCAGATACGGCGTGCCGTCGTCATCGATGAAGATGCACGGATCGATGCCGTTCACGCCGGGGATCGGCTTTTCCTGCGGCACATACGGGCCTTCGGGTTTGTCGGCGACTGCCACGCCGATCGCGTTGCGTCCGTCCTTCTGGTGCGCTGGGAAATAGAAATAGTATTTTCCGTTTTTGTAATTGCAGTCGGGCGCCCACATGGAATAGCTCTTGCCGTCGACCCACGGCACTTTTTCCTGGTCCACGATCACGCCGTGATCGGTCCAGTCGAACAGATTCTCGGACGAGTACACATGGTAGTCCGGCATGTTGAAGCCTTTTTTGTTCCGCGAGCCCGGAGGCGCGGGGATGTCATGGGACGGGAAAACATATATTTTTCCGTTGAACACATGGGCGGACGGGTCGGCGGAGAACGCGCCGGAGATCAGCGGGTTTTCCGCGAATGCCGGGAACGCGATCGAGGTCACAAAGGCTGCGATGCAGACGGTTTTGTTGAGATTCATGGTTTGCTCCTTGTTGCTTGGAGTGGATATGTTTTTATGGCATTTTCAAATCGAACGGCTTTCTTTTACCAATCGACTCGGGAAAGCATAAAGAGTATGAACAGACCATAAGCGCCCCAGATCCAGTCAGGCAACGCGGCAATAGGCAGCCAGAGGATCTTCCAGCAGACCGTCAGGAAGCCGTCGGGTTCCTGCGACACCTGCCGCCACTTCACGCACAGATCTTCGTAGTACGGCGTGTAGCCGCCTCCTCCCTTGCGCGCAAGGTACATGACGCGCCGCCCGTCCTGTTCGCCCGGCTGCGGGATCATGAGGAGAGAGGAAGAATACTCGCCAAGTTTCGGAGTCATCACGAACATATCGGACAGAAGGGGGACGTCTTCGGGGCGCAGCGTCAGGCGGAACACCATATCGGGCGGCAGATCATTCAACTGCCAGGCATTGAATTCGAGCGGATCCACCAGTACGGCATTCTCCTCGGTAAACCACGGACCGAGGTCTCCCAAAGGGCCGGCCAGAGGGGGCATCGTTCTCAGCGGCGGCGTGTCCGGATCGGCCGTCACGTCCACGAAACACCGCACGATTTCCTCCGGCACCGGGTCGAGCGGGATGCGCCGCTCGGGATGCTCCGTTTTCTCATGGATTTTCGCCCATGCGGGAATACTGTAAACCGGGATCGGCAGGATACTGGTGTCGAAGGATTCGGTCCAGGTGATCGCGAGTTCGTTCGTTTCGGGATCGATCCGGTACCGGAGATCGCTGACCGTCAGCTGCGTCTCCCCCAGATATTGAAATACCGCCGAAACGCCGGGACCGTGCAGCCACAGAGCATCGATCACCGTGAACAGCAGATGGACGGCGAGAAGCCCGAGGAGGATTTTTTTCCAAAGCCGCATCTTTTTGCGCGGTTTCTTCTGCGTTTCGGATCCGGCGGGCGCGGTCGGTTTTTCTTCTGTTTCGTTCATGGCGTGTTCCTCGTTCTTGCTGGGATGGTATATTTTCCTGCTATACTATACTTCCTCTCATTATGTTTGTCAAGTGCCATGGCAGGGAAACGAACATCCCGTAGGCAGTCGGGGCTTGATATCCTCCATCTTCCCGGCATAATCCGGCAAAAACTCACTGCTGCCCGGCGCCCGCCTGTCATTCTTCCTTCAGATGCAGGCGCAGGATGCGGAGCAGTTCGCGCATGGCGGCGGGACTGCGGTGGATGCTGTGCCCGGATTTGACGATCACCTCGCTCGCGGCGTTGTCGAGATGGCTGCTGGAGTAGGGGACCACGCCGTCGGTGCCGCCGGGATGGTCGGCATGATCCTGGTCGCCGATGATCGAGTGATAGACAAGCCCTTTTTTCATGGGGGAGTCCGCAAGGGCCTGGATGAAGAGGGAATCCGGATCGAGGTCGTAGAGCCCGGAGACGGAATGGTGGCCTTCCTCATCTCCTCTTTCGCGGTGCATTTTTTCAAGCTCCTCATACTTTTCTTTGTTGAGCTTTTCGAAAACACGGGCGAAGAGCGGGAGTTTTTCCCGCAGATTCTTCGGCAGGCTGACGAGCCGCGAGCCGAAGCGCGCGAGCGACCACTTGGCCATTTCGGATCCCCTATGCGGCACGGCCATGAAAACGACACGGTTGACGAACGGCAGCGGCGGGAGGACGGCGAACGTCTCGACCGCGTCCATTTCTTCTTCCGAGAGAGATGCCGTGATCTCGTCCCATGTCCGCTGCGTCACCGTTTCGACCATGTAGTGCGGATCGTCCTGCAGCAGCGTGCGGGAGACCAGGCCGCCCATGCTGTGCCCGATCAGGACCATCTTGTCGAAATTCTCGCGCGCTTCCTGGGTGGTCCCGAGTTCCTCCCGCGCGGCAAGCAGGATCCGGCGCAGATTGCCGGCGGTCGCCAGGATCGGCATGCCGCTGGAGAAGGAGTAGAACCAGAACTGATAGCGTTTCCGGATGACCGGGTCGTTCTTCAGAGAATTGATCATCTGCACCCAGGTGTCGGGGCTGGACATCAGGCCGTGGATGAAGAGCACCGGGATCTTGCCCGGCTGGTACGGCTCGATCAAATACAGCCCGGAGTTTTCCTCCTGATGGTCGGACTCCAGCATGACGGAGATCAGGTTGCGGTCAGGCAGGCTGTTCAGGAAGCAGGCGAGCGGGGTGGAGAAGTCAAGCGCAAGCGGGACATCGTCTTCCGCCAGGAAGGCGAGCTCCGAGGGGGCTGTTTCCTCCAGGGAAGTGTCCAGATAGTCCAGCCTCACTTCCATCTCGTTCGAGTCGTTTTCCTTGAGTTCCACGATCAGTGTCACCGGGATCGTCAGGCCCCTCGGACTTTTCAGGATCTTGTGTGTCTCCTGCGGCGCGAGGAACCCGACCAGCGGGATGCCGGTGCCGGGCTGCCGGTTCTTCTGCATCAGTGCCTTGACGGAGTAATCGGAGCAGAGGGAGAAATCCTCGACCGTGTCTTCGGGAACGGAAAGATGATAGAACGGCTTCTCGAAGAAATAACGGCGGTCTTCCATGTCAAGCAGGCTGAAGGAATTGTTCGCCAGCAGTTTGTGTTCCTTCAGATAGCTGAAGATGCCGCGGCAGGAGTCGTTGTAGATCTGCATCATGCGGAAGGAGGCGAAGTTGCTGAACGGCGTATCGTTCTCCGGCCAGGCGGCAAACGCCGCTTTCGTGTAGTAAAGCGCCGAAAGATGGCCGCGGATGGCGAATTCCATGTCATCCGAGTCCAGGGCGGCCCAGCGGCAGAGGTCGGCGGCGATGCGCAGGTATTTCGGGTCGTCGGAGATCGCATAATACTCGTTGAGCTTGTGCAGGGCCGCCACGGGGTCATTTTCGTAGTCGATCTGCTCCATGTTGCCGCGCAGGAAGTTTTCGGATTCGAAGGACAGCCCTTCGCGGGAGAAGGATTCGTCCTTGTAATATTGCTCCATTTCCGATGCCGACGCGGGCGAAATCGTTACTTCACGGCTTTGCATAAAAGAACATGAAGTCAACAGCAGCCATGCTGCTGCGATTGCCGGCAATGCGAATTGTTTCATGCGGAAACGACCGCATCCGAAATTTTGTTTCATAAAACCAGCTCCTCAGGTTATATTTATTTGATTCGCATCATGATAGACAGATTCAGTGTTCTCGAAGCCAGAGGGCCTCCGATTCTCCGCTGTAGTGCGCGGGCGGCGCGTTTTTGCCGTTGCAAAGCCCCGGCACGAGCGAACGTGCCCGGATCGAGCCGAAGCTTTCCCCTTCGCGGCGGACGACCATACCCTTTTCGAAGAGCAATTGGACCGCCAGTCCGTTCAGGAGTACGCGGATGTCTCCGCTCGTCAGGTCCACCGCGCCCGGCAGCATCGGCAGAAGTCCGGTCGTGCAGTTGCGGGAGAGGGTGTTGTAGAACTGCGGGTTCCGCTGGAGCTCCGCCGCCCGTTCGAAGATCGAAAGGACCGTGTCGTGCAGATCCTGTCGATCCATATTCAGCCGGTAGACGTAGAGCGTTTCTCCACGGTGGTCGACACGCAGTCCGTAGAAATCGTCCGGCGTTCCGGCGAGCATGGCAAGCCCGTAGCGCCGGTAAAGTCCGTCGATGCCGTTCTGATTCGCGTCCTCCGGCAGACGGGTCTCCAGCGAGATCACGACCGTCGTACCGTCCGCGAAGTTCATCCCGAGCATGGAGTGGGCGATGCCCTCCTGATTGTCCCAATGCGAAAAAACAGCGTCGATGGAGGAGATTTTCTCCGGGTCGACGGTCATGGTGCGGTACTGGACATCGAAATCTGTTTCGGAGCGATAAACGAAATCGCGCACATTGAGAAGCTCGTATCTTCCATCGTCAAGTCTGTTCACCTCCAGTGTATGCCGCCAGGGAGTCTGCCAGAGGGTATGGCGGAACCGTTCTTCCGGGGTGATGAAGCAGAACGCCGTAATGAGCAGAAACTCAATCAGTGTCGTCGCCAGCAGCGCCCAACGGAAAAACAGGGCAACCGCCAGCGAAGCAAGCAGCGCGATGAACCCGAACCATGCGAAGAAGACGGGGATGTCGAAGGCATGGAAAAGCGCTCCGGCGCACCATGGCACACCGAGCGCCAAAACCACAAACGACATCCAATACAACGATTTCCTGAACCCCCTGAACCGTGCGCGGAGGCGCAGGGTGGAACAAATCCGTATCAACCGGTTTTTCATTTTATTCCGACGACTGGCCCATACTTTAAAATCTAAAAAGCTAATATGTGATACTGCTAATTTACACCGAAAAGGACAAAATACAGGAGCATAAACATTTGGTTTATCTGTTTTTTATTGCTTTTGCCTGTTCTTTGTGTGCTGTTTCAACAGACGGTTTGCTCTTCTGCTGTCTATTGTGGCAGATAGGATGCTCGCCGCAAACAGGATGCAACCGGCGATCAAAATTCCGGTCAGCCGGAAAGATATGTTGTAGTAATCGCAATACACCTCGGATATCAGCCTCGGAAACCAGAATGACCTTTTGGTTTTATCTGTTTCGATCGTCCATTCCAACCCGCCCCAATAACATTCCGCCCGATAGGAAAAGGACTTTCCTGTCTCATCCTCAAACTCAAAGGCAAATGAATGGTCATCCGATCCGCTTTTCCATGTCCCCTCCGAATTAATGAAGCCATCACCGGGGTGAAACCAGACCGTCTGGCACGTATGATGATTTGTGACGACAAGGAATGCCCTGCCGTCGCCGCACAGGCAGTTTGCCAGCCAAATCCGTGCATTGTAAACACCCTCGGGATTTTCGCGCGGAATCCACCTCGGCAGGATCATAAACGCGGCGAGCAGAACGATTGCCAGAAAACTGATGAGATAACAGATGATGCTCGATGCCTTCGGCCTCATTCCCCGACGCCAATACTCTCGCGGCGTCAGGTGTCCCGTTTCTCCGGGCTTGCGCACCTGGTTCATATTTGCGAGGATCATACGGTTGATATGCATGTCGGAGGCGTTCCGCCCAATGTCAATGTATAGTCCATAGCGCGTGAGCTTGAATATGAATTTGATTCCGCGTTTTTTGTCCTGCTTGGATTCTGTCATGGTCAGTTCATTTCCGTTCGATTTTCCGGCTTACCGTTCCGCTTCGGCCTTCTTCAAATCCCTGCTCCAGTCCTTGTTCAGATCAAGTCCCGCGAAAACGTCCGGCGAGCCCGGCAGGCGGATATGGTAATCCCCCGCATGACAGAAGCTCAAATCCCCCTCAAGCAGGGAGAAGTTGACCACATGCCCGCCATGTTTCCGGTCTGCGTCCATGAAGTGGAGATGCCATCCCGGAGCGTTGATGCCCTGAATGTATCCGGGAAGCCGGAATCCGACCAGATCGCCGCGAATGTCCCTGAATTCAAATACAGCTTCATCCTTCGCCGCCTCCGCCAGTCCGACGCCGTCTTTCTCCTGTCTCTTGACGGTCCTGACTTTCATGCAACCGAATTTGCCTGTCAGGCGAATCGCAAGCGGATAATCGTTCCGCGGACAATATTCGTCCATCCGCGCCTCGAATTGCTCGTAGCTCGGGATGTCGGCGAGCCGCACGGTATCTTCGGCGTGGAAATCGGCGATCGTCCCGAACGGAACCGTCTCGTCGTCTCCCGGCAGATAGACTTGTCCGTCGGCGCACGCCTGATAGACCACGCCGTCGATCATCTGCATTTCGCCGTCAAGCCGGTCCATCGTCGCGATCGCCAGGTTGCCGAGTCTTTTGATTTCGCCGACACTGACGATCCCGCCGTAGTGTCCGCCCAGCAGAACGCTGAACAGCGAAATCTGGGTAAACTGTCTGTTTTTTCCGTTCATTTCCCTGTCCTTCCAAATATTATCCGAGGTTGATCGGTCCTCCGCCGTTGCCCATAGCTCCGTCCTCGATGATGCGTTTGACCATGTTGGAGAGCTTTTCCTTGGTAATGGGCTTCAGGATGATGGCATCGAAATGCGACATGTCGAAATTGCCGCCCGTTTCGACGTCGGCGGTTTGCGCTACGACCGGAATGTGGGAGAGCTTCGGATTCTTCTTGATCTCGGCGGAGAGCTGCGAGCCGTTCATCTCCGGCATCCACATGTCGGAAAGGATCAGGTCGACTGGCTGTTTGTCGAGGAATTCGAGCGCCTCCTTGCCCGACCCGGCCGTGAAGACATTGTCGAACCCGATCTTATTGAAGAGCGCCTTGGCGACGCGGAGGTTCATCGGGACGTCGTCGACGATGAGAATGCGGGTCGCCTTCAAGTCGCGCGCAATGGCTTCCGCCTCGGGTTTGGACTTGTCCTTTGCTTTCCTGACCGCCTTTGCGCGGTAATGCACGGCGTTGAGCGTCACGGCGAAGGTGCTTCCTTCGCCGAGCGTGCTGGTGCAGGTCAGTTCGCCGTTCATGCACGCGGCCAGACGTTTGGAAATGGAGAGCCCGAGGCCCGTTCCGTTGTTCACGGCATTGGTGCCGCGCATATTGGAGAGCTGGACGAACGGTTCCATGAGCTTCTTCTGGTCGTCCTCGGAGATGCCGATGCCGGTGTCGCTGACGGCGCACTGGAGCGTGCCGGTGTCCGCGGAACCGGGGTCGGGAGTGAAGGAGACATGGAGCGTAATCGCGCCCTTCTTCGTGAACTTGACGGCATTGCCGAGCAGATTGATGAGGATCTGGCGGATGCGGATGTTGTCGACGTCGAGTTCCGGCAGATCGTCCGGCACGTCGGAAACGAGCTTGTTGCCGTTCTCCTGGGCGCGGAAGGTGAAGATGAGCAGGACCTCGCGGCAGAGGGCGTTGAAGTCGGTGAACGCGGTGATGATCTTCATCTGGTTCGCCTCGAGCTTGGAAAGGTCGAGGACGTCGTTGATGAGCATGAGCAGGGCGTTCGCCGAGGAGGAAATGGCGTCGAGGTATTCCTGCGCCTGCTCTTTGGAGACGCCGCCTTCGCGGAGAAGTTCGGCGAACCCGATGACGGAGTTCAGCGGCGTGCGGATCTCGTGGCTGACGCTGGCGATGAAGAAGCTCTTCGCCTTGTCTGCCGCCTGGGCGCGGCTCAGCGCATCCATGATGAGAGTCTGCGCCTGTTTTCTGGCGAGGACGACTTCGATCATGTGCGCCGTAGCGCGAAGCAGCGAGATATCGTTGTCCGTGAAGGTATGGTCGACGCCTTCGAAGTCGAACACGACGTTTCCCCTCACTTCGCCATCGCAGATGATGTTCGAAAAGAAAATCGCCCGGAGGTCAATAGCGCGGGCCGCCTGGCGCCAGTCTTCCTTGACGATACTCCAGTCGAAGGCGCTGATGTCGCTGCAGGCGAACGTGCGCTTGTCCTCCGAATGATCCAGAATGTTCTGGACGCGGGTGAACTCACGGCCAAGCATTCTGATGGACGCGTTCGAATGAGCCGGTTCGATATATTCGAAAACACAGTGCGTTTTGGGATCTCCCCCCTCATGCCGGAGCAGGCAGCCGCGGCTGGCTCCGAGGATCTTGCAGATATTTTCCAGCGTGCGCTGAATACACCGGTCGAAATCTTCCTCGCCGATGATGTCTTCAAGCAGGTTATTGACGCGTTTCTGGTTCTCGATGAGCTCGTGCATGTCCGTTTCGTCTCTGGCCGCCGCCAGGAGCAGACGGTGGCCGCGGGCATCCTCGAACACCCGCATGAGGGTCTTGATGTAACGGAAATTTCCGTTGCCGTCCGGAAGCTCGCCTTCAATCTCCATGAGGCCATCTGTTCCGGTCGTCGGGTTGTTGAGCTGATCGGCAAAACCGAGGGTCGTGTCATCATGGAAGATATCGTGGTCCGTCTTGCCGACGATCTCGTCGGGCGAGAAGTTGAAGACGCTGGCAAACGCCTTGTTGCACAGAAGATACTTGAAACCGTCGTCGATATCCTTCACCGTGAACATGATGGGGATGGAGTTGATGGCGGCGTCCCACAGGGCCTGGGAGTCTTTCAGTTTCATCATGCTCAGCGTCAGCTCGGTGACATCCTGCAGGATGCCGGCCGCAGCCGGTTCGTCCGGATTGCTCAAGTCGAGCGAAACCAAAGATCGAATGTAGCGCAGGCTGGATCCATGGCCGATGCGGAACGAGAACGTGGCGGTCTGGCCCGGTTTGCGCGATCGTTCCAGCTGCTCCAGTTCGCGGGCGAAAAGCGGGATGTCGTCGGGATAAACCCATTCCTCGAAACGGATCGGATTTCCGTTTTCGTCATTTGGCCAGAGCGAATAGAGGAAGCTGGAGCCGGAACGTCTGCGGGTCTTGATGTCGTAGCGGAACGACGCCAGACGTGCCATCCCGGAAGCATTTTCCAGACTTGTCATGGTCCGGCGGAGTTCTTCGCGCTTGTTCCGTTCATCCGTGACGTCGCGGAACACCAGGATGGCACCCGTGATTTCGCCGGTTCTGGTATGGATCGGAGCGGCGTTTGAGGCGATGTGATACCGTTGCCCGGAGGCGGAGATCAGGTCGGTCATGTCCGCACCGACAGCGACCTCGCCGGACTGCAGGGCCTCCGTAAGCGGCGAGGAAACCGGCTTCCCGGTTTGCTCGTGGACGATGCGGAAGAAGTCGGTATGGGGTTTGCCGAGCGCATCGGATTGTTTGCAGTCGAGCAGAGCCTCGGCGTTCGGGTTGAGCATCGTGATAACGCCCTTGGCATCCGTCGTGATGACGCCGTCGCCGATGGAGCGGAGCGTGAGGCGGAATCGGTCGGCGTTTTCTTCCGCCGCACGTCTCGCATTGACCATTTCGGAAACGTCGGTGGACGCCGTGAGCAGGAGCCTGTGTCCGTTGGTGTCCAGAATGATGCGCATCACGGTCTTGATGGAGCGGATGCTTCCGTCCATGACAGGAAGATCTTCCTCGAATACTTTTATTTCATTCACATCCATGGTCAGGGCAAGACGGTTCATGCGGTTCGAGAAATCCAGGTTCGAATCATTGTCGAACAGCTCCGGATCGGTCTTGCCCGTGATCTCGCTCGGAGGACAGCTGAAAATGTCCGCGAACGCGTTGTTGCAGAGCAGGTAGCGGAAGCCGTTGTCGACATCCTTCACCGTCAGCATGAACGGCATGGCGTTGATGGCGGCGTCCCACAGAGCCTGGGTGTCTTTCAGCTTCATCATGCTCAGCGCGAGTTCGGTCACGTCCTGCATGATGCCGGTAACCGTGGGCGCCCCCGGATTACTCAGGTCGAGTTTGACCTTCATGCGGTAGTAATGGATGTTGTCGGTCGAACCGACCCGGAACGAGAACTGCACAGTCTCGTTCGGCACGTTCTTTTCGATCAGGTTTTTCATGTTCTTCTTGAAGATCGAAAGATCTTCCGGATGAACCCAATGTTCCTCGAGGATCGCTTCCCCGTTTTCGTCTACGGGCCACAGTTCGTTGATCAGATTGGATCCGGTGCGCTTGTGCGAGTTGATCTCATAGTGGAACGACGCCAAACGGGCTATTTCGGACGCGTCTTCGAGGTCCGCCAGGACAGCCGTTTTTTCCCGGTCGGCGTCCTGGACCGAATGCAATGCGTCTTCGAGCTGTTTCCTCAGTTCGGACTCCTGCTGCCTCTGTTTTTCGATGGTCTCGGTGCGTTCCATCAGTTCCCGGTTGATTCCCATCAGTTTTCGGTTGTTGAGCCGAACACCGATGATTGCCATGACCAGTGCGGCCAGGATCGCGACGGCGAAGATGACCAGCAGGATATGTTCCCGGAGATAATCCATCAGGGTAAAAGCGTGCATCTGCACCAGGTAGGAATACGCTCTCTTGTTGACGAAAGCGGAATCGAGCAGCGTCAGTCCGCGGTTCATCAGCAGCATCAGGCCAATGTTTTCCTCCGCAAATGCCATGTAGAAGATATAATCGGTCTGGGCCTGTGCCTTTTTGAGAGAATGGTATTTGCCCGGTTTCAACAGCGCTTCGGATCTGAGTCCGTTCAGGAATGTTCCGTCCGACGTCCCGTCCAGCAGGCCGTCGAGACACCCCTGGATATCGTCATAGAACACGACTTCCGAGTAGGGAAAAGAATCCTTGCTGTTGTAGTACTGCATCAGGTTGTGCCTGTTGACGCCGATGCGTTTGCCTCTGCCGTCCCCGAAATCGTCCAGAAATGCAAGGTCGCTTGTGAGCGTGGCGAGAATCTTTCCGCCCATGATGCGGAAATCGCGTTTGACCGAAGTGCTGATGTAGGCGGGGAGCATGACATCGATTTCCCCGGATTCGACAGCCTGATATCCTGCTCTCTGATCGCGATAGCAGATGAACTCGACTTTCAGGTCGTCTTCCAGTTTCAGTTTTTTGACGATTTCCCTGACCGCTTCGATGCATGCGCCGGTCGGGTTGCCGTTCTTGTCCAGTGCGGAAAAGGGGAGATAATTGTCGAAAAAGCCGACGCGCAGCACTTTGTGATCCGCGAGCCAGTTCTTTTCCTCGCGTGTCAGGTTGTGGCTTATTGCCGTTTCGGAAAAATACCGCTCCTGAAGACGGGTGAAGAAGTAAAGGTCATTGTTCAGCACCTTTTCCATTGCGGAATCGATGTCTTCGATCAGGTCGGGTCTTTCCTTGTTTGCAACCAGATAATAGGGGGATGACCCGATTTTTTCGACTGCCGAGAATTTGTTGATCGCCAGCATGCTGACTTCCATGTCGAGATCAATCTTCCCGGCTAACAGATCCGCCTCTTTTTCCGGAATGCTGTCATACTCGACAAACTTGAGTTCCACATTCCTTTTCGCGCACCATTGTTTCAGGGAATCGATCAACGTCGTCCCCGCCGTGACACCGACTGTCTTGCCCCTTATGGACTCAATATCCGAGGCTGTGATGGACGTGTTGTCTTCCGAGGCATACAGATAGTAGTATTCATGCCCCATCGGTTCATCCGGGAACAGCATCTCCTTTGCACGGTCCTCCGTATAGATGATCTCGTAAGAAAGATCGACTTCTCCGGCAAGAAGCTTTTTAATGCTGTCCGCAAAAGTATCGCACGGGATGTATTCGATCTCCCATCCGGCATAGATCCCGATCGTCTCAATAAACTCGTATGCGTAGCCGGATACGGGTTTGTTATCCTCGTCCACGACCATCTGTCGGTTGAATTCTTCGTATGCGACCCGGACGACTTTCCGGGCTTGGCCCTCTGCGCCCAAAATCGCTTCGGACAAAAGAAA
The DNA here is from genome assembly GCA_902762495.1 of uncultured bacterium. Taxonomy (GTDB): domain Bacteria; phylum Verrucomicrobiota; class Lentisphaeria; order Victivallales; family UBA1829; genus UBA1732. The sequence goes on from CACWOL010000010.1 coordinate 31,464, forward strand.
AAGCACCATGCAGAAAAGTGTGACGGAACGATGACCCAAAAGACGAAATAGTATCCATGGATTGGTATTTGTCATTTTTTCTCTCCGAAGCAAGGCTCATTGATGAGAATTTTTTTATAATATAGAACAGAGTTTGGAATAAGTCAAGCACCACGATAAAAAAAAGTGAAAGCATGCAATTCGGGAGCTCAAAGCGGGCCCGGAAAAGGGATAAAAGATGATGCGGAAAGCAGTCATGGGCCCGGATTTGTGGGGGTAAAAACGAAAAAGCCCGTCGGGAATCGTCGGGCTATGAGAATCAAATGGCGGAATGGGATGGGAGAAAAAAAGATTCAGTAAATCTCTCCGTGTTTTTCCCTGTAGAGCTTGAACGGGGCAAAAGCATCTTCCCCAAGAAGAGGACCCGCGACCTGAATCTTCCGTTTGGCGAATTCCTCTTCCCAATGCTCTCCTTTGTAACCCTCGTCAAAACCGGCTTTCTCGGCCATGAAGCGCGGCGTACCGTAGATCATGCGCCCGTCCCCGCTCCACGGCGTCGCCCCGCTGCACATCGCGCAGGGTTCGCAGCTGGTCACGGCTCAGCATCAGGTGGAATGTCCCCCGCAACATGCGGCGGGGGTCATTCTTTCAGGAAGAGAAGATCCCGGAAATCTTGTCGATGGTGACGGGCTTCAGGAGCAGTCCGGTGAACCCGTGCTCGACAAAGTCTTTCTGCGCCTCGATGTCGGCCGTAACGGCATAGACGGGAAGGTCGGCGAAACGTTTGTCCGCACGGACTTTGGCGACAAATTCCTTGCCGTCCATTTCGGGCATCCAGATGTCGGTCAGGACGATGTCGAACGACTGTTCCGCAGCCTGGATCTTGTCCCATGCATCAGCGCCATTGACAGCCTTCACGATATCGCGGACTCCGATCTTGGCGAGAAGCGCCTTCAGAACCGCGAGGTTCAGAGCGACGTCATCCGCGATCAGGACATGGAACTGTTTCCTGGGCTTGGGCGCGGGAACGGATGCCGGAGTCGGCGCAGTTCCTTTTGCCTCACTCCTCGTTTCGGACTTTTGTTCGGCAACAGATTTCGCCCGATTGCCGGAAGCCTTTTTGCTGGCGGCTTCACGCTTCATTTCCAGGCGGATCAGTTCCTGCCCGGAGGCGACTTTCTTCTGAGACTCCGGCGTCCTTTCCACGCACTTCACATCGCGAAGTTCAAGCGCAAACGTGGACCCTTTGCCAAGTTCGGAGAAGAACGAGAAATGCCCGCCCATCCGGGATGCAAGCTGCTTGCAGATGGCGAGACCAAGCCCGGTTCCCTTGATCTTGGCGTCGACGCCGGCCTTGACAAAGGGATTCACGAGTTTTTCCTTGTCCTCGTCGGCGATGCCGCATCCGGTGTCGCTGACGGAGATGACGAGGACGCCGTTTTCATCCCCGATGTCCTGCCGGAACGAAGCGCGGACGCATATTTCACCGCGTTTCGTGTACTTGACGGCGTTTCCGATGAGGTTGAAAAGAATCTGGCGGATGCGCTGCGGGTCGACCTCGAGGAACGGCAGGGCGCCGTACTCCTCCTTCAGCACGACGGGCTTGTTCATGACGGACACGTCGAACGTGTGCAGGACCGAAGACGCCAGTTCGCGGACATCGGTCAGCATGGGGTTGATGACAATCTTGCCGGATTCAAGCTTGGAGAGATCGAGCACGTCGTTGATAAGCTGGAGCAGCGTCTGGCCGCTGGTGGAGATCGCCGACAGCGCTTTGAGCCGTTCCTGTTCGTCCATGATGCCGTCGATGAGCAGTTCGGAAAAACCGATGATGGCGTTGAGCGGAGTACGGATATCGTGGCTGACGGCGGAGAAGAAGAAGCTCTTGGCTTTTTCCGCGGCGATCTCCTTGTCCAAAGCGGCATGGAGGTCGTCGTCGTAGAGCTTGCGTTCCAAAGCCGCCTCCAGAACTTCGCGGCAGCGGATGAAGAAATCCTTGTCGCGTTCACCGAGACGCCTGTGCTTCGCATAGGTGATGCTGAGGTTGCCCCAGCTTTCTCCTCTTACCTCGAGCGGCACCATGACGATGGTTTCGCTTGGCGGAATATTGATGCCGGATGACCGTTTTGCATAAGCGTTCCGAATCAGAGACCGGCTGCTTCCCTCGAACTCGCAGATGCCTTCGTCCTTCAACTTGTCAAGGAACGGCGCGAGGTCATCCAGTCCGGCTTCGGCGCGTCCCGCAAGCGTTTCTCCGTTGTCCAGCAGCGTGTATTCCGGGTTCAGGAAGGCGACTCCGGCCTTCCGGTCGTATTGCGCCAGATACACGGTATTCGCCCCGAGGCGTCTGCGGATGATGTTCAGCACCTGGATGGGGCTGGAGATGACGTTCTTGGACTGAAGCGCCAGGAGCGACTGGGCGATCGCCTCGGCGTTTTCATGAAGCTCATGCGTTTCCGTCATGTCGACCGCGCATTCGAGGATGTACTGCGGATTGCCTTTGTCGTCGCGGATCGTCTGCGTCTTGATCGCGAAATACTGCCCGTCGCGGCGATGGAGCAGGAATTCCTGCGAAATGCGTTCCGGATGGCGCAGGGGGCATTTCTCCGGCCTGTTTTCGAACTGGCAGACGAAATCGTGGCATTTGCAGCCGACGACGTCGGAAAGGGTCCCGCCGAACGCCTTGAGCGCGGCGGAATTCGCGGTGACGATGGTCCCGTCCGGCTTGAAGAGCAGAAGCGGAATTGCGGCGCTTTCGAAGATTTCGGAGCGGAGCTTTTCCTCCGCAGCCGCCTTGAACATGGTCTCCTGGCGCTTGTTGCGTTCCCGGCAGATCAGGATCACGTCGGCGGCCTCATGCACGCTTCGGAGAATGCGTTCGGAGAACTGCTCCTGAGCGTGGAGGACGAAATCGAATCCGATGAAACCGAATATCTCGCCGTTTTCATCGCGAAGCGGCGTTATGATGATCGACTGGACTTTCTGCGCCTGAAGCCAGGCGCACGTGACCGGATGGATCGACCGGATGTCCGTGGCCAGGAAATCCTCGCCGTGTTCCAGCGCCTTGCATACGTCCGGGAACATGTCGACATCCGTCTTGGGCTTGAACTTATTTTCGATCTCTTTGTCGCACCATTCGTAGGTGAGTTCCCAGCGGGGATTCCCCTCATCGTCCTTGATCCGGTAGTAGATGAAACAGCGGTCGGCGCCGATGTATTCGCCGACTTCCTTGATGCTGGGAATGATGGCGTCCTGATCGGGCGGCATGGCGAGAATGGACTTGAGCGACTTGGCGAAGAAGGTCTCCGCTTCCTCGGCATTGACCGCGCGCTGATATTCGCCCTGAAGCTTTTCGTTAATCTGAAGCACCTTGTTGGTCTGCAGCCGGAGTTCGGTAATATCCTCCGCCACGCAGAAAAGCACCAGGTGTCCGTCGGGAAGCGTCATCGGGCCGCGGCGGTAAAGGAACGTGTGTTCCACGCCGTCCGGGAACGTGCAGACGAGTTCCTCGAAGATCATCTTGTTTTCGCGTACCGCCTTCTGGTCGGCGTCTCGGAGCCGCTGCGCGATTTCCGGCGAGAAAAGGTCGGCGCTGTTCAGGTCGACGACCTCGTCGTGGTGCTTCTGGAAGAGCCTGGAATATGCTTCGTTGCAGCGCATGCACCGGAAATCGTTGTCGACGTCCTTGATGACGCAGGGAATGGGCATGATGTCGAAGATGTTGTTCACGAAATCGTATTCGCGGTTGATGCGGGCGTTCGCCGCGCTCAGGTCGCTGTAGGTCTTCTGGCGTTCCAGTGCGTTCTCCAGGATCTTCACGCTCGTTTCGATGAACTCCTTTTCGAACTGGGTGAGCGTGCGCCGCATCGCGTAGCCGATCGCCAGGGTGCCGAACAGCGCTCCCTGACGGTTTACGGGCATGGAATACGTCGTCGTCGGCTGCCATTCGCCGGTCTGCGCATCCAGGACGGCATACATGCGCAGGATCTCAAGAGGAGCCCTTTCCTCGATCTCAAACGGCTCCAGAGGCGCGGAGTGCCGGGTGTAGTAACGGAAGTCGTTCAAAGCGGCCACGACGAGTTCGCACGGCGTCGCGGGATCAAGGTGCGCATGGCAGTCGGGTTCGACAACGGCTTCGCCCGATGCCTCGTCAATGCGGATCAGATGGCAGAAATCAGCATTGAGACGCTTGCGGATGACCTCGATGACTTTTTGCGGATGGGAGACCGCATCGTAGGTCTGAAGGGCGAGCAGCGCCTCGGCGATCGCTTCGCTGCTGCGCTGTTTCTCCATCGCCTCCGTCACGTCCTGAGACATCCCGAAAAGGCATGTGTTGCCGTCCATGTCCTGGATCTTGAACTTGGTCGTCAGGAAAATGCATGGCCTGCCGTGTGCGTCGAGGGCGTTTTCAAAGAAGGAATTCGTATCATCCCCGGAAAGGGCCTTCCGGTCGTCATCCACAAATTGATGGGCCGTTGCCTCATCGAATATCTGTGCGTCAGTATTGCCGATCACCTCGGCGACCGTGTTCCGGCACGCATAGCGGACGAACGCCATATTGCAGTCCACGTAACGCTCGGACCTCGCGTCCTTGATGGAGAACAGCATCGGGATGTTGTCGAGGACGATGCGGAGGAAGGCGTTTGCACGTCCGCGCTGGCGGATCAGGAATGTCCCGAAAGCGAGGAGGACCAGAAAGAATCCCGCGTAGGTGCAGAGCTGGTAAAAGTACAGGACCTTGTATCGATTGGTGAGGCTGGTGCGGTAGTTGTTCAGGAATACTCCGGCGTCTTCCAGACTGCGTTCGATGGAGGAATAGATGTGATCTTTGTATGTGAGGTAGTTCAGGCCGAAGATGATGTTGCGCGCCATTTCCTTCCGTGCTGTCAGCGAGGCGGCTTTCTCCTCGTCCGTCAGCATGTAGTCACGAATCTCCTCCGGACAATCCGGGGAGGAAATATCCGCATCCGAGGCGATCAGGCGCATGGCATGGTACTCAAGCGACATCAGCTCGACCGAATATCGCATGGCCTCGTCCAGATCGCGGCGGAGCATTTCGGCGTTCGGGAAAATCTTGACCTTTTCCAGGCCCGCTTCCCGGTTTTTGGAGCGTTTCGCCTCCTGGAAATACCGGTCCCGGAACACCGGATTGCCCGTGATGACATAACGTTCCACGGAGCTGGTCAGGATATCAGACCCCTTGCGAATCAGATCGCCGGCTTCGTCGCAGTCCTGAAGATAGTCGTGAGTCCTCCTCGTTTCGTCCATGTTGCGGTTCAACCGGTTCAGGTTGAAGAAGAGGAATCCGAGCAGAAGCAGGGTCAGGATACCGGATATCAGGATGAACGGTTTACCCCTGAATTTAGAACACAGTTCGCGAAACAATTGTCGTCTGCCTTTCCCGGATCCACGGAGGGAAGGAACTCTGACCTCAAGTTGGACTGGCCGATGAATCCGAATGTTATCCCGGAACAAACAGGGATCGTCCTGCGGCCGTACTCAGGAGATTGCAGGCCGAACTCCGCTGTATTCCAAGAAGATTTTTTTTAGCGTTTGTGCTAAAATATATACGCGTGTTGATGTTTTGTCAAGAGGAACAAACCCGCTTCAAAGAAAAAAACATGATTGATTCGGTTGCATGAAACCGGAATGCGGACGAAAAGATGACAAAAAAAAATTGACAAAATGAGGCTGTGAGTGTATATTACGAGAACACATGTCGATACTTAGCCAGCTCACCCGAATATGAGAGGATTTGAATGGATATTGTGGTAACCTTCCCACGGTTGCAAGTAGCCCGAATGTCAGGCGTCAGGTGATATGATGCAGGACAATCGGCATCTCTCATTCGCGGGAGCGCTCGCGCTCTCCTTCGGTTATGCGGTCGGCTGGGGCGCATTTGTTCTTCCCGGCTCGATGTTCCTGCCGAATGCAGGCCCCGCGGGCACGATCATCGGCTTTCTGATCGGGACGGTGGCGATCACCGTTCTGGCATTCAATTTCCACAAGGTAACGACACACCTCCAGGGGGCAGGCGGGACCTACGGCTTTATCACGAAAGTGTTCGGCCAGAACCATGGTTTCCTGATGGGCTGGTTCCTGTTTCTGACGTACATGGCGATCCTGTGGGCCAATGCGACGGCGCTTGTCCTGCTGGCGCGATTCCTGTTCGGCGACGCGCTCCAGTTCGGATTCCATTATACGATGGTCGGGTTCGACGTGTATCTCGGGGAAGTCCTGCTGTGTCTCGCCGCGATCGTGTTGTGTGCCTGCGCATGCATCGCCGGCAGACGCCTCGCGATCGGACTCCATACGTTCTTTGCTTTCGTGCTTCTCGCCGGCGTCGTGACCTGTTTCGTCGCGGCGCTGTTCCAGCACAAGGGCGGCATGGCGGGCATGGGACCGGCGTTTTCGACGAGCGGACCGAAAGCGGTCCAGATCCTCAGGATCCTCGCCATGGTCCCATGGGCTTTCGTCGGATTCGAGGCGGTCGTGCAGTCCTCGTCGGAGTTCCGTTTCCCGGTCAAGCGCACATTCTCCCTGCTGCTTGCGGCGATCCTTCTTGCAGCGCTGACGTATATCCTTCTTGCGCTTCTCCCTACACTTGCCCTGCCGGATGGCTATTCGAACTGGAAAGAGTACAATAACGCGCTTCCCGGGCTTACCGGGATCGCCGGAATGCCCGTTTTTTCGGCGGCGAAAAAGGCGCTCGGTCCGTTGGGCGTGGCCGTGATCGGCGGCTCCATGCTGTCCGGCCAGCTCACGGCGCTTTTCGCCACGTATATCGCGGTCAGCCGCCTGATGCGCGCGATGGCCGACGACGAGATGATCCCGCAATGGTTCGGCAAGTGCAACGGAGAAGGAAACCCTGTGAACGCCATCCTCACCGTGATGTGCATTTCCCTCCCGATCCCGTTCCTTGGCCGTACGGTGATCGGCTGGCCGGTCGATCTGTCGAACCTGGGCGCCGCGATCGCCTACGGTTATATTTCAGCCGCCGCGCTTGTCATTATCGGGAAAGAAAAGGGTGTCGATCATACCGTCGAAAAGACCGCGGGCGTTTTCGGCCTCGCCATGTCGATCGTCTTCAGCGTGCTTATGCTTGTGCCGAACTATCTTTCCGGGAGTTCGCTCTCGACCGAATCGTACCTGCTTCTCGTCATCTGGTGCTTCGCGGGATTCCTGATGTACAGGCGCGTGTTCATTATGGATGTCCATGGCAGATTCGGGAAATCCACCGTCGTATGGATCACCGTGCTCATCGTGATCTTCTTTTCGTCGCTGATGTGGTTCCGCCTTGCGGTTTGCGATTCCGCAAAAGACGCTTATGGCGCATTGGTTGGCGGGATCGTCACAGCGGAGACGGTTCGGAAGAGCATATCTCACGTGAACGCCGACATCCTGGTCAAGTCCGCCCTTGAACTGTTCATCCTCGTTTCCTCGCTTGCGGTCATTCTGAACCTGTTTTCGATCCTTCATAAGCGCGAGAGACAGTACTATATCGAAAAGCTCAAAGCCGAGGAAAATGCCAAAAGGACGAAGGACTCCCTGATCGGCGCCCGGCTGAACAATCAGAAACTGGCGGGGGTCAACAGGGAACTGAGGGAATACACCGAGACGATCGAAAAACAGAGACAGCTGGAAGCCGAACTGCGGAAACAGCTCGAAAAGAAGCAGGAGGAACTCGAAGAGGCCTTGCAGATGGCGCAGGACGCCAACCGCGCCAAGACGACGTTTTTGAGCAACATGTCCCACGACATCCGCACGCCGATGAATGCGATCATCGGGTTCACCGGACTCGCGGAAAGCCATATCCATGACACGGAGCGCGTTCAGGAGTATCTGACCACCATTTCGCGTTCCTCGGAACACCTCCTCTCTCTGATCAACGACGTTCTGGACATGAGCCGCATCGAATCCGGCAGGATGTCTCTGCAAGAGAAAGAGGAGTCCCTCTCGGAGATCCTTCATTCGATCCGGGACATCGTCCATGCGGACATCAAGGCAAAACAGCATAATTTCACCATCGACGCGGTGGACGTGAGGAACGAACTGGTGTACTGCGACAAGCTTCGCCTCAATCAGGTGCTGCTCAATTTGATCTCCAACGCCATCAAATACACGCATCCGGGCGGCACGATCACCCTGCGGATTGCGCAGAAGGACGCCTCCAGGATGGGTTACGGCTTGTTCGAATTCCGGTGCAGGGACAACGGCATCGGCATGAGCGAGGATTTCGTCAAAACCATCTTCGACCCGTTCACCCGCGAAGAGACGACCACCGTTTCGAGGATTCATGGCACCGGGCTGGGCATGGCAATTACCAGGAACATCGTGGAGATGATGGGCGGCCGGATCACCGTCGCCTCAAAGAAGGGCGAAGGGACCGAATTCGTCATTTCGGTGGAGTTCAGGATTGCCGACATGGAAATGCCCGATCTCGTGATCCCGGAACTGAAAGGTCTGCGCAGTCTGGTCGTGGACAATGATATCAATGCGTGCCGGAGCATCGCCGATATGCTTCAGACGATCGGTTTGCGCAGCGAATCGTGCGTTTCGGGCAAGGAAGCCGTTGCCCGTACGGAGGAATCTCTCCGTCATGGAGACCGATTCAAAGTCTATGTCGTGGACTGGCTGATGCCGGATGCGAACGGGGTTGAGACGGTCCGCCGCATCCGCGAGGTCGCCGGGGCGGGCGCGTTCATCATCATCCTGACCTCATACGACTGGACGGATATTGAGAAGGAAGCGAGGGAGGCGGGCGCAAACGGATTCATCTCGAAACCGGTCTTCCCGTCCGATCTCCAAAGAGTGCTCCTGCAGCTCTGCGGAAAAGCGAATCCCGATCAGACGGGCGCGGAGGAAGAGATCGTCTCGCTGAAGGGCAAAAAGGTCCTGATGGTCGACGACAACGAACTCAACCTCAAGATCGGGGCGTTGCAGCTGAAACAGCAGGGCATGATCGTCGATACCGCCCTGAACGGACAGACCGCGGTCAACATGATCTGGGAGAACGGCGTCGACACTTACGATCTGGTCCTGATGGACGTCACGATGCCGGTGATGGACGGATACGAGGCCACGTCCATCATCCGGAAACTCCCGGGCGGAAACAAGCTGAAGATTCTCGCGTTCTCCGCCAACGCCTTCGAGGAAGACAGGGAAAGGTCTTTGAACGCGGGCATGGACGGCCACATCGCCAAACCGCTGAAAGTGGACGAACTCTTAAGCGAGTTGAAACGGTTCGTCATGTGACCTGGCATGGTCCCGCTTGCGTGCTGAAAAAGAGTGCAGCTCTTTAACTTGTCACAACCAAGTCCTCGACTTGTTGCGGACTGTCGCACAGCATTTCTATGTCTGTAATTCGATTTGCACAAAGTCCAGCAGACTTTTGATCTCCGTCAACTTGTCTTCGATCGGTCCGCAATGGATTCCATCGTCCGAAACAACAAGCGCTTGAGGGAAACCGGTCCAGTCGATGGCTTTGATTCCTTTGATCTCGTTTTTGTAGAGCTGCATCCTGTCGCCATTGACGAATTTCTTCAAGAACAGCTGAAGCATATCGGACAAATCGAAATTCATCACATTCCCGTACATCAGCGAGGCATCGAGATTCCCCAAGAAAGATGCAGCCACATCGATCGTGCCCGCCCCCAGGTTTTTGATCAGGGGCTTGCGGTTCCAGAAAAGCAGATGTACTTTGCTTCCGCCGATCGACAGTTCCTTTGCCCCATAATAAATGCACAAGGCGGTCCATTGCTCGAAGAACTTCGCTTTCGCTTCAAGTTCCGGCATCGTTTCCGTTTGTTCCCTGATGTAGGCGTTTACGGCATTCGCGGTATCGGCGTCGAGGTAGGATATGATTTCGTCCGTCCTTCCGAGGATAAAGTCCTCGTATTTTTTTGCGCCGATATACGATTTGTAGATTTGCCTTTCATCGCTCGGGATTCCGAAGATGAATTCATTGCACGCGACGGCTCCGCTCCGATAGGCCTCATACACGTCCATCGGGATCAGTTTCCCATCGCAGGTCGGTGCGGTTACGTTCATGCAGAGTTTTTGCGCCGCTTCCTTCAGCTGTTCCGTTGGGAGCCGCCGCAGCTCTTCCATCGTGGTCGTCGAAGTTTCTTTCATGAGGGCTTTTGCCAGGGCTCTGGACGCATCGGGCTTGTCATTCGCGGACTCGGGACTGCCGAAAAAGACGAACGCTTTTTGGAACAGCCCCTTCGCCTGTTCGCAGGCCGCAAGCAGGCTGATGGAGCACGCCCCCGATTCGAACCCCATCGCTGTGATCCGGTCGGGGTCCCCGCCGAATGAGGCGATGTTCTCCTTGAGCCATTTCAATGCTGCGATCTGGTCGAGCAGGCCGAGGTTCAACGTGTCCGGGCAGGACTCTCCTCCGGGGATCTCCGAAAAATCGATGAAGCCGAAGATGCCGAGGCGGTAATTGAAGCTCACGAAGACAAAATCGGGATGCTCGTTGATGAAACGCTCCACATCCATCAGCGGATCGATCGTGCCGCCGAAAGAGAAATCGCCCGGGTGGAACAGCACGATGACCGGCTTCTTCCCCTGCGTATTGCCGTGTCCGACGCAGATGTTCAGCGTCAGGCAGTCCTCGCTCTGTCTGTGATATTTCAGGATTGAGCCGTCATGCTCCACCTGGATCGCGGAAGCGCCGAAGTGCTTCGCCTCGAATACTGCATCCGATTCGGGAAGCGGTTCGGGGGCTTTCCATCTGAGTTCGCCGACAGGAGGTTTCGCGTATGGTATCCCCAGATAATAAACCGCCTTTTTCTGCTTGAAGCCGACATAGGTGCCGGTTTTCGTTTTGACCGCATATGCGGCGTCGTATTCCCCCTGAACGGGCTGGTTCCGCTTGTTGAGTTCATCAAGAACGGCACGGTCCGGCATGTCGAACACGAAGCCTTTGCTCCCGTCCCCGTAGCGCTTGCGGACCTTTCGGACGAAGTACCATCGGACGAGGCGGCTGGCGGCCAGGCCCAGAATCGGAAGACCGAGTGCATACTGATACTGTTCCACCAGATAATCGAGCAGAGATACGTCCAGCCGGAAGATGAGAAAACACTGGATCCCCAGGAAGACGAGAATGAACGCGGCAAAGATCATGACGCTGTACCGCTTTTTTCTCTGCACGGCTTCACTGAAGACCAGCACTCTCACAAGCATGTCCAGCGCATTCCCCGCGACCATGCTCAGCCCCACGCACAGCCACGGGTGCCACTCCAGAAGTTTCGGGACCTCGGCGCCCAATCCATAGCCGAGCGCGGCAATGAGGGCGACCATGAAATCATCGAAAGTAAATAATCGTTTCATTTTTTATCAATCAAGCCAGCCTGAAAAGTGTTGAGTGGTGTTTTTTCAAAAAGGGCATTATGCTCGGAAGGACTATTTCTTCCGAAAAGCGGCGATTCGCTTTGCCACGTTTGCCTTGAGGTTGTTGTAATAGAACGAATAGTCGTCCTTGTGGAAGCTAATATATCATATTTCATGCAGTTTGCAAGTTTTCGGAAATCGGAAATTAGTTCTTTCTCTTCAGAACGAACACAAACAATAACAAAAAAGACCAAATCCGTGAGGAAATGGTCTTTGAATAACTGATTGCGTTTTGAGTTAGGGATTATTTCTTCGGCTTCAGATACTTGTCGAAGAATTCGATGATATGCTTGCAGTTCTTTTCCTCGAAGAAACGTTCGTTTTCATGCGTCGCGCCTTCGAAGATTTCAAAACTGACCTTGTCCTTGCCGATGTATTTGGTAACGGTTTCCGCAAATTCCCTGGAGGATCCGAGCGGGACAGTGGTGTCCACGGTTCCGTGCTGGATCAGGAAGCCGGGAGCCGTCTTTGGGTCAAGCGTATGGGCATACATGCCGGGATCGGCGAGCTGGACAGGCGTGGGATCGGTTTCACGGGCCGTGCGGATCGTGACGCCGACAAAGGTGCTGTAGAAGCTTCCTTCTCCGTCGTATCCCATTTGCAGGTTGCCGGCTACCTTGGCTTCATCTTTGCCCTGCTGTTCCGCAGTGAGACCATTCATCGGTCCGAAGAGGTCGACAACGGCCTGAACGGAGGAGGAATACTCGGCGTTATCGGCGATGTCGCCCATCAGGAGTCCTTTCAGATTGCTGGTGGTGCCGAGCATGCCCGCCATGTGTCCGCCGGAAGAGTCGCCGATCGTGCCGATGTGGTCGGCATCAATGCCGTGTTCCTTCGCATGAGCGCGAATCCAGCGGACGGCGGCCTTGGCGTCGTTGATCTGACGCGGGAAGAGCGCCTCGTTGGTGAGACGATAGTTGAGGGCAAAGACGGCATAACCGGCTTTGACGAGCTGATCGACCAGATAGGTGTTGTTGCCGCGGGCGCTGCCCATCCACCAGGCTCCGCCGTGGATAAAGAGAATGGCCGGGACCTTCTGGCCTTCCTTGATCTCGGGGAAATAAGCATCCATGTACTGGGCGTTGGAGGCGTCGGCCAGATATTTGATGTCGGCGATCTGCTTGGCTCCGATCGGCTTGCCGTTGTGCTGCATGACGCCGTTTCCTCCGCCCATGCCGAACATTCCGAACATGCTTCTTCCGCTGCCGTTCTTTTTCAGCGGTTCGATGTCTTTCCATTCTTTCTTGGCAGCATCCCAGAGAGAACAGACCGGACACTTCTTGTCAGGTGTGCAGAGATCGACCTTGACATAGGTCGGTCCATCGGCGTTGTATCCCTTCGGGAGCTGACTGCCCTTGTCCGGTTTTACTTCCTGCTGCTGTCCGCCGGGAGCGCCGCCCATTCCGGGGAAGCCGCCAAAGCCGCCGCCAAAACCGCCCATCATCGGGAACCCGCCCTGACCGCCGCCGAAGCCACCGAAGCCGCCCATCGGGGGCATACCGCCCTGACCGCCGCCGAAGCCGCCCATCGGGGGCATACCTCCGGCAGGAGCACCGTCAGCACCGGGAGCACCGCCCATCGGAGGCATTCCGCCGCCGAAACCACCTCCAAAGCCGCCGAAGCCGCCGCCAAAGCCGCCCATGGCGGGAGCGCCGCCCATACCACCGGGTGCAGCGTTCTGGGCAATGAGAGTTGTGGAAACAAGGCATGTCGCGAGTGTTCCGGCAAGAATCCATTTTGTAGTGTTCATGTTATCCTTCCGTGTTGTCTGGGTTAAGTGAAAAATCAGACTATACCTCAATTAACGTTATTTCGGAGATGAAAATTGTATAGAGTTGTTTTTTTGACCCGAAAACTGTTTCTATGAACAAAAAAAAGCAGGACGCCTCCAATCCAGAGAGACGTCCCACATCGTCGATTGTGTTTGGGATCAGAAGTTGCCGAAATTGTTCCCATCTGCATTCGGCATCGCGCCAAAGCCGGGGAAGCCGTTGGCATCTGTCGTCGGCATTGTTCCGAAACCGGGGAAGCCGCCGAAGGGCGGCATCGGCATCATTCCGAAACCGCCGGCAAAGGGCGTCGGCATCGTGCCGAAATCGGCATTCTGAAAGGCGTTTCCGTTGAAGCCGGTGTTTACGACTTCGACCGTTACTTCGGGTTCGGCAGCGATGGTCTCGGTTTTTTCCTCTCGGGCGGCTTCACGTACCGCCTTGCGCTGAGCGCGCCGTTCGGCGGCCGTAAGCTCCGTGGCTGCTTCATCTGCTTCTGCCGTCAGGACTGCCGTCCTGGCTGTACCTGGCTGAGCTCGGAGGACCTGCACAAAGCCGAAAAGACCAATGGGCAGCACGGTTAAGAAGACGGCGACATAAGTCGCAACCGTGATCAGCGGGTTCGTTGACTGTGCAACTCCAATAGCGTTTGTCGTAGCATTCTTAATAGCCTCCTGACTGCGAGTTGTTTGTCTTTGTTTTCTCGCTCGCTTCCATCTTAAATAACGTTGCGGGAAAAAGCTTTATTGTGCCTACTTCGTCAAAAAGATATTCTCCCGCCGTCTGCCTGCCGACTGGAACGAACAGAGGAAGTTCCCGGGATTGTCCGAGAAGGATTATGCGACCAATGAGATCAGCCCCCCGGAACCTCACGGCTTCGGGAGCTGAACGCTTATTCAAGCTTAGGAAGGGGGCATTTTTTACCGTCCGTCGTGATGGAACAGAGCGTAACGGAGGTTCGGAATGCCGGATATGACTCGCAGGAGGATACATCCCTTGCCGTCACATCCACATCATAAGTAACCGAGGTGTTCCCGATTCTTTTTCTGGTCACGTTGAATGTCAGAACCGCTCCGAGTTTCACGCTTTGCGTAAAAGATACTGCTTCCATGGCTCTCGTCACGAAACGAACGCATGGATAATCCTCGATCGCGGCAAGGTAGGCGAATTCATCCACCCATAACAGCATATAGCCGCCGAAAAGATTGCCGTGCTGGTTCAGGTGTTCCTGTCTTACCAAAGTCTTGAATTGCATTCAGAGTCTCCTTTCATGAAAAACAGTCGTCATTCCTCCAGACAAGTTCACTCCGCGAAGCTTACCAGCCTGCGTCGAATTCCTCTTGTGTGACATTCACGACCTCGTCCTGTGCCGGGCGAACATCGGATTTGACGCCGCGTTTCTGCGAGAAAAGCCATTTCCAGACTTCGGGGTTCTGATAGGTCCGGGTCCAGCAGTCATGCGGCACGCCGGGATATTCCCTGTAGAATACGACGTTGCTGCCGGCTTCCTTCAGCGCAGCATACATGCGGCGGGAGAGCATCACCGGCAGAGTTTGGTCGGCTTCTCCGTGGAATATCCAGATGGGAAGGTCTTTCATTTTTTTCGCCTGAGAGGGATCGCCGCCGCCACTGCAGGTCACGCCTGCGGCAAAGAGGCCGGTCCCGTAACGCTCCATCAGGTCCCATGATCCGTAACCGCCCAGAGAGAGGCCGGTGATGTACACGCGGTCGGGATCGGCATCGAAATCCTTAATCTTCCTTTGAATAAGAATGGGGACCATCCCGAGCGCCGGCCTGGGCTTCTCGGTCAGCTTCGCCTCCGCACCGCCGCGATGTCGTGTAGACCAGAGCTGGTCGGCGGGGCACTGCGGAGCCAGCAGGATGACTTTCTGTCCGGATGCCTTGATCTGCTTCACGATTTCGGGAACGGCGAGGCGGATGTTGGCGAGGTTCTCGCTGCCGCGTTCGCCGATGCCGTGCAGGAAGACGAGAATCGCGGGTTTGCCGGGCTGATCTTCGTTGTAGACCCCCTGACAATACCAAAGGCGCCCCTGCTCATTCGCGATCGTCTCCCGCGTCATGTTGTTTTCGTTCAGGATCCGCAGCTCTCCGGCGAACAGCCGTTGAAGCCGTTCGGGCACGGGTTCGCTCTCGGTGACGACCGAGGCATCGGCCGCGGCGACAAGAGCGGGGTCGGGCGGCCTCGAAACGGATTCTGTCGAACATGCGGCCAGCACGCCGAGTATGGCGCAGCCGAGCATGCAGATGTTTTTTCTCATATTCATTTTCAGGTCAGTCCTCGTCGTTCGGGCATGTGTTCTCTCCTTACATACGTTGCCTCTTCACAGCAGAGACTTGATGCAATCCTCGACTTTCTTCATGTCCGCAGTCGGCTCGAAGCGGGCGACGACATTGCCGTTACGGTCGATGATGAACTTCGTGAAGTTCCATTTGATGTCCGGCTTTTTGTCCCATTCCGGGTCGGCCTTGGCAAACATGTCCTCCAGCAGTTTTTTGTATTCATGTTCGTCCAGCCCCTGAAATCCTTTTTGCGATTTCAGGTAGGTGTAGAGCGGCAGTTCATTTGCGCCATTGACGTCCGACTTCTTCATCTGGGGGAAGGTGGTATTATAGTGAAGCGTACAGAAATTGTGGATTTCCTCGTCGGTTCCGGGAGCTTGAGCGCCGAACTGATTGCAGGGGATGTCAAGGATTTCCAGGCCTTTGTCATGGCAATCAAGATACAACTGTTCGATCGGGGCGTATTGCGGGGTGAATCCGCAACCGGTAGCGGTATTGACCACCAGCACAACCTTTCCCTTGTAGTCTGCCATTTTTACCGTTTCGCCGTTCATCGCAGTCAGAGAGAAGTCATAAAACGAGGACATGGTTTCTGTTCCTTTCGGTTTTGTGGTGTTTTCCTGCTGTTTGCCGTCGCAGGAGTTAAAGAGAAGCGCCGCAAAGGCGGTAACTGATGCCAGCAGAATTGTGTTGAGCTTGGTGTGCGGTGTTTTCCTCATGATCGATCCTTGTTTTATGGTTGTTCTCGGTTTCAGTCGCAATCAATTCGCTTGGTTCTTAAAATTACACCCACCCATGCAAGAAAACAAGCCGAAGACGAATCTTTTTCCGAATTTCCTCGGCTGGCATCGAATCCACACAAGAAAAGTCCCCCGGAGTCGCCCGGTCGATCACGCTCAAAAAACTGCGCGAGGCTATCATCCCGCGGCCGGGCACATTTTGTACGCATCGAAGGGCGCAGTTTCAAAATCCCAAGGGAATATGTTTTTTGAATCATCCATGTTTTTTCCGCTTGCAAAAAGCTTTCGATATGCTATATTGCTAATGCGATGATTTAAAAGTGCTAACACAAGTCTCCCCAAAGAAAGGATATTCGTCATGAAAATCAATCCTGTTCTTGCTGCTGTGGTCGGCAGTTTGATCCTGCTTTCGGGCTGCGACGAAGAAACGCCTGAAGAAGTTCAGATCGTGCCTGCGGTCGTTGTCGAACCCGCCATCGAAATGGAATTCGCCGATACTGTGACCGAGATCGGAGAGGTTCAGGCTTTTGAAACCGTCCATCTTTCCGCCAACGTTTCCGGATTCCTGACCGAAGCAAATTTCACGGAAGGGGAGTTCGTAAAAAAAGGCACCAAGCTTTTCCAGATCGACCCCGCGGTTTATGATGCGGCGGTCAAAAAAGCGGAAGCCTACGTCAACAGATGCAATGCGGAACTGACCAACAAAAAAGTCGAATTCGAACGGCAGGAATCGCTTTTGAGGACCAATGCGACCTCCCAGCGCAATTATGACACGGCGGAAATGGACCTTCGGACTGCCGAGGCCGAACTGAAATCCGCCGAAGCGGAGCTGGCCGAGAAGAAAGTCACGCTCAGCTACACGCAAATCATGGCTCCGTTCGATGGTTATATCGGGTTCAAGACTTACAGCGTGGGAAACATGGTTGGTCCCTCCAGCGGTCCCCTTGCCACCATCACGTCCGTAGGCAATGTCAAGATCTATTTCTCCATCGATGAACTTACCGTGCTGAGGATATATGAAAGCTATCCCGTCACGAAAGACGATCCCGAGGCAAGCCCCAAAGTGAAGGTATTCCTCCCGAACGGCAAAGAATACCAGGAGAAAGTCTGGATATCCGCATGGAACAACAGGGTGCAGGATGGCACGTTCCGCGTCCAGGCTACGGCGGAAAATGCCGGGGAGCTGCTGGATTCGGGGATGTACGTGAAAGTCAATGTTCAGGTCGCTCTGCCTCAAAAACGGGTCATGGTCAAACAGGCGGCGATCCTTCGGGAACAGCTCGGCGATTTCGTTTATGTCGTCGATTCGAACAATCGGATCGAACGGAGAAAGATCGTCGTCGGGATGAAGAACGGCGATTACAGGGTCGTACTCTCTGGACTCGAGGCGGGAGAAAGCGTTGTCGTCGACGGGCTGCAGAAGGCGGCAGCCGGAGATGAAGTCAAGCCGATCACGCCGCAGCAGGCGGTTCCCGGCAAACAGCTTTCCGTTTCCTCCCAGGAGAAAGCCGCAACCGGAGAATCCGCACCCGGGCAGCAGAAAACAACGGAAGCGGAATAACAACCGGGGACTGCCATGATCAGTGAATTCTTCATTAACCGGCCCCGGTTTGCAATCGTCATTTCGATTCTCATCCTGCTTGGCGGAGCCATCGGAATTTATACGCTTCCGGTCACACTCTATCCGGATATCGCGCCGTGTCAAATCAACATCACCGCCAATTATCCCGGAGCGGATGCCCAGACGGTGATGGATACCGTGATCCAGCCGATCGAATCTCAGCTCAACGGCGTCAAGGATATGCTCTATATGACCTCGACCGCCTCGGACGACGGCATGGCCACGATCAAAGTGTGTTTTGACATCGGGACGGACGGCGACAAAAACACCGTCAATACGCAAAACCGGGTGAACTGGGCTCAAGCCTCGCTTCCGCAGGAAGTGCAGCGCCAGGGGCTCACCACCAAGGAATCCTCCAGCAACATGCTGGCGGTCATCGCACTCTATTCGCCCACCAATGCCTACAGCGACAACGAGCTGTGCAACTTCCTGTCCATTTCGATCAAGGACGAAATCGCGCGCATCCCCGGTGTCGGCGACGTTACCGAGCTGGGCGACCTCACCTATTCCATGCGTGTCTGGCTGGACAACATGCGCATGGCTTCGCTCGGGATCACGGTGGAGGATGTCAGAAACGCCATTGACGCGCAAAACGTGCAGATATCCGCAGGTGCGCTCGGCGACAGCCCCGCTCCGAAAGGACAGCAGAACCGTTTTACGGTCGCCGCGCAGGGCCGCATGAGCAGGCCGGAGGAATTCGGAGCCATTGTGGTCCGTACGAACGCGGATGGATCCCAGATTCGTCTGCGGGATTTCTCCGAAGTGGAAATGGGCGCCGAGACGTATACCGGTGTTTCCACACTGAACGGAAAACCCGCGGCCCTGCTCGCGGTCTATCAGCTCAACAATGCCAACGGCCTGGAGATCGCCAGGCAGATGAACGAACGGCTGGCGGAGATCAAAAAGACTTCCTTCCCCGACGATCTCGCCTGCGATATTTCCTACGACACCACGAAATTCATCGATTCTTCCATCCGCGAAGTGGCGGAGACCCTCTACGTCGCGGTCCTGCTGGTCATTCTGGTCACTTATATCTTCCTTCAGGACTGGCGCGCCACACTGGTCCCGTCCATTGCCATTCCCGTTTCTCTGGTCGGCACGTTCGCCGTCATGAAAGTGGTCGGGTTCAGCATCAATCTGATTACGCTCTTCGGCCTGATCCTCGCCATCGGCGTGGTGGTGGACGATGCCATCGTGGTCATCGAGAGCGTCAGCCGACTGATGGATGAGGAGCACATGAGCCCGCGGGAAGCGGCGATCAGGACCATGCGGCAGGTGACCGGGCCGTGTATCGCCACCACCCTGGTCCTTCTCGCCATGTTCGTGCCGGTCTGTTTCCTTTCCGGCGTGACCGGCGTGATGTACCGCCAGTTCGGCATCACGATCTCCGTCGCGGTTTCCCTTTCCACGGTCAATGCGCTCACGCTCAGTCCGGCGCTTTGCAGCCTGATCCTGAAACCGGCCGAACCCGGCAAAAAGAAATTCATCCTCTTCCGCTGGTTCGACTCCATGTTCGACTGGATGACAGACAAATACAGCGCCATCGTGAAATCGCTGGTGCGCAAATCCGTTCTGGTGCTCGTCCTGTATGCCGCCATGGGAGCCGGCGCAGTCGAACTCTTCAAAGCTCTGCCCACCGGATTTGTCCCGGATGAAGACCAGGGAGCCTTCTTCATCACCATCCAGCTCCCGGACGGCGCTTCTCTGGAACGCACGGAGGCGGTCATTGCCCGTTTGCAGGAAACCCTCAAGGATATCCCCGAAGTCCGGGACATCATTTTCGTTTCCGGCTTCGACATCATCAATGACCTCAATGCCAGCAACAGCGCATTGGGGATCGTGATCCTGAAAGACTGGTCGGAACGGAAAAACTGGGACCAGACGCAGGATGCCCTGATGGAACGCTTTTACGAAGCCACCGCGGATATCCCCAGCGCGATCATCGAGCCATTCGGCATGCCCTCGATTCCGGGTTTGGGGACGGTCAGCGGTTTTTCGATGATGCTGCAGGATCGTTCCAACACCCTAACGCCGGCACAGTTCCAGCAGAAACTCAACCAGGTGCTGATGGAAGCCAATAACAGTCCGATTCTCGCCGACGTCTATTCTTCCTTCCAGGCGTCTTCGCCTCAGGTTTATCTGCCGGTCGACCGGGAGAAGGCGATGAAGCTCGGCGTCGATGTGAACGATATTTCCGACGCCTTACAGGGGACGTTCGGCTACACCTATGTCAATGATTTCAATAAATACGGACAAACCTACAAAGTGGAATTCCAGTCCGCGCCGGAATACCGCGACGACATTTCGGATGTTTCCAAGGTCTATCTGCGCAATTCCTCCGGAAAGATGGTCCCGCTCAGTGCGCTGGTCACGCCGGAATTCCGGTTCGTCCCGCAGTATCTCCAGCGGTTCAATATGTATCAGTCGATCCTGGTCAACGGGGCTCCGAGCTACGGTCACAGTTCCGGTCAGGCCATGGCGGAAATGGAACGGATCGTGCGCAAAGTCGATCCCTCGCTTTCCGTTGCATGGACCGACATGTCCTATCAGGAAAAACAGACCGGCAACCAGACTGTGATCGTGTTTGCGCTTGCGCTTCTGTTCATCTATCTCTTCCTGGTGGCACAGTATGAAAGCTGGATGCTGCCAGTTTCGGTGGTTCTCTCGGTCCCGATCGCTTTCCTCGGCGCGGTCGGTTCGCTCTGGCTGCTCGGGATCGAAAACAACATTTATACCCAGGTCGGATTCGTGCTGCTTTTCGGCATTGCCTGCAAAACGGCCATTCTGATCGTGGAATTCGCCAAGGAACAGCATGAAGCGGGCAAGGACATTTACGAAGCGGCGGAATACGCGGCAAGACTCCGGTTCCGGTCCGTGCTGATGACGGCGGTCACATTCGTTCTGGGAACGTATCCGCTGGTCATCGCTACCGGGGCATGCGCCGTCAGCCGTCGCAGTCTCGGCACAACGGTTTTCGGCGGCATGACGCTGTCCGTCGTGGTCGGGACGATCCTGATTCCCGTGTTTTTCGTTTTCACCCAGCTGATCGTGGAAAAAATACAGGAGACCAAATCATGATTTATTACATCTTCCTTTTTTTCTTTGCCGTGTTTACAACATTTCCTCTGCATCTGTATTCCCAAGATGGCAATGAGCCGGGTGTAGAATCACTTGATCAAAACTCCTTTGAAGAAGAGGAAGCAGATCGTCTTTTCAAAAAAATAATAAATGGTGCAGGTCCTTTCCTCATGGATATTCCGGCAGAGGAAGCGGAGAAACTTCGTCAGAAAATCAAATCCTCCGAGTGGGAAAAAGTGATTCGATCGCTCACCCAGGAAGAAAAACGAAAAATCGAGCAAAGCATTTCAGATTATTTTCAATTATATGAAGCGATTTGTGTTTTGGAAAAATGGGAAAAAGACAAAAAGAACTATAACTTGTCTGAAATTCAAAAATTAAAACTTCCTGCCAATGCCGACTCCTATTTAATCTTTTATGAATTTTTTTCAAAGATTGATATTCAAAACCAGAATAAACTGCTGGCAAGCATTGTTATTCCGAGACTGTCAGACAATGATTTCAGAGGAGAGCGTTTCACGGAAGATTGCATCCTTGCGATATTAAAAAACTTGCCCGGCACATCTTCTTTTTCCCCAAAAAAAGATATTGTTTTCTTTCAGGTAAGATTGGCATATTTCTTTGAATACCTGGTACACCATTCGAATGTTCTGCTGTCACTTTCCGACATCGAATTAAAAAAGATCGAGTCATCTCTTGTGGATTTGGAGAATGCTGCAAAAATGGACTTGGGTCTTGAATTGTACATTCGATATATTATGTCAAAAAAAGACTCATTTGAGGCTGAAACAGCTTATTTCAAAAAAATACTCGAAAAAAACATCGAGGATTATAACAATGACAGAATACGGGGACATGGGCAGGATGCTATTGTATATGACTACCTTCTCCATCATCCTGATCAGAGAAGAAAGTATATGGACATGATAAATGATGGATATATCGTAGAGAGTTCCGCCGGATTATTAATGTTAACCTGGCGATTATCCTATTGAACTTACCACGGTATTTTGTACAACCTTATCGGGATCTTCATTTTGTTTTTGTTTCCTTTATCGGATTTGGAGTCGTCGGCGAACGATCCCAGCATGCCGCCAAGCGACAGCGCCGCTGTGGTCACCAGCGCGCCTTTGGTGAATTTTCTACGGTCCATACAATCATTTCTCCTCAATTCCGCCTGAATCCATCTTTCTGAAAATGGTGTTCATGTGTGCCGGGTCAAGCGGGTTCATCGTGACCAGACGCAGGGACTTTATCATGTGCGGCGTCCCCTCCTTGTACGTGCGGAAGTGAGGCGTGGCAAGATGCGACCGGTAGCCTTCCTCGCCCCGGTAGATTTCCACGATGCGGATGATGCGGGGATCTTCCACCGCCTGCATCGGGAAAATGCACACGACTCCGTTTTCTTTCGCGACGGATTCCGCGCCGACCGTGCGTGCCGAATCGAGGTACGCATCCAGCCATTCGGGATAGACTTCGATTTCAGCGATACGGACAAGGAGTTCTTCGGCCTCCAACCTGGTTTCTCCTTTTTGTGAGGGTGAGTGGTCGCTGACGCATGAAACACATGCCAGCAGCATGCTTGAAAGAACGAAAAGAACGAATCGGCTCATGATGTCACTTTTCCCCGGTCGCGGCACGGTAGGCGGCATCGTCCACGGGCTCCAGCCATTCGTTGCGTGTGCCATCTCCGGGAACCTCCACGGCGAGATGCTGGAACCAGCAGCCGGGCGCGGCTCCGTGCCAGTGCTTGACTCCGGCGGGGATGTTTACCGTGTCGCCCTTGCGGATGCGCTGCGCGGGCTTGCCCCATTCCTGATAGTATCCTTCGCCCGCGGTGACGATGAGGATTTGGCCGCCGCCTTTCTCCGCATGGTGGATGTGCCAGTTGTTGCGGCAGCCGGGTTCGAACGTCACGGCGAAAACACCGACCTGACTGGCGGACACCGGAGCCAGGAAACTCCGTCCGATAAAATATTGGGCGTAGGCGGTGTTCGGTTCGCCGACGGGGAAGACGGACCAGTCGGCGGGGAGTTGTTCGGATTCAGCGGGACGGCACACGCGTGCGACGATTGCCGCGCCCTGTTCATCCGTCACGCCGTTGTTTTTTGCGATTTGGAGATGAGCCTTCATCTGCGGTTCCGTTTCAGGGCGTGCCGCCAGCGCCGCCACCGTCAGAAGTTCGCGGGTGCGCCAGTCCACGTTGTCGCGGGCGAAGATGTCGCCGAAGAGATGGGCTTTCAGATATTCGTCAAGCTGAGGATGGAAATCGAAAAGACCGCCTTTGACGGGAGCGCCGCAGAGCTTTGTCTGATTGGCGGTCCCGAAATCAATGGATTTCCCCGCGGGAAGCGCGGACGGCTGTTTCCCCTCGGGAACAGGACGATTTGAGGCGGCACGTTCGTTCGCCACGTTTTGCAACGTGGCCGCGGCGTTCAGGGCGCGGGGGAACCCGCAGTAGGCATAGAGCTGTCCGACATACTCCTTCGCCTCGGCGAGCGTAAGTCCCGCATCGAATCCGCGGTTCAGCGCGGAAGCCAGTGTTTTCTGTTCGCCGCGGGCGACGGCGGCTCCGATGTCGACGATGACCTGTTCTTTGACGGTCAGAATGTTCATGGTTTTCTCCTGTTCGGTTTCGGGTTCGGCGGCGGGCAGCATGGCTGCCGCGGCAAGCATGACGCAAAGGATCAGAGGTTTCATTTTACCGCACCTGTTTGTTTCAGCCATTTGTCAACGGCCTGTTCCGTTGCCGTCGCGTCTTTCTGGGCGGTCGTGCCGCGCAGACTCAGGCCGTTCTGTTCGATCTTTGCGCCGGGAAATGCCTTCTGGAGATTCTTTGCCGTGGAACCGAGGCCGGAGCCTTCGTGCGTGCAGAACGGCAGGATCGTTTTCCCCTCGATGGACGACTTTTCGAGGAAGGAATACACGATCATCGGGCAGTCGCCCCACCAGTTGGGATAACCGAGGTAGACGACCTGATATCCGGCGAGGTCCGGCAGAGTTCCGGCGATTTCGGGACGCGCCTTGTCGCGAAGTTCCTTTTTCGCGACGTCGATGCACTCGTCGTAGGAATGCGGATACGGTTTCGCCTCCTTGATCTCGTAGATGTCCGCTCCGGTCTTCGCTGCGATGACTTTTGCGACCTTGGCGGTGTTTCCCTCCGTAATCACGCCGACCGAATAGTTTTCGCCGGTGTGGGAGAAATAGACGACGATGGCTTTGCCTTCGGGTATGGCAGTCGCATCGGCGGAAGCGGAGGAGGATTCCGCGGAGCATCCGGCAAAAGCGAGAATGAGTCCGGCGGCGGCTCCGGTCAGTGAGTTTTTGCGCATAATGGGGTTCCTTTCAAGTTTTTTTGAACTGTTCAGCAGGACAATCCGGCTTCATACGCTTCCCGGAACACCGGGAGATCGCGGACTTCGCCCTTCTCGTATGCGCCGCATCCCAGCAGGACGCCGCGTTCGACGGAGCCTTCCATGCAGTCGCGCATGAATCCGCGGATCCCTTCCAGCGTCGCCGACATCATGTCCCGGTTCGTGTCGGCCATCGTTGCGACCAGCCAAAACTCGGTGCCGGAGAACTTGCCGAAGTCATCCCAGCGGGACACGGACCGGTCGATCAGCGCTTTGAGCTGGGCGTCCATGGAGTAGAAATACACCGGAGTCGCCAGCACGATCACGTCCGCATTGAGCATCTTGTCCACGATCTCGTTTGCATCGTCGTTTTTGACGCACTTTTTCAGCTTCTGGCAGGCGTAGCACCCCTGGCAGTAACCGACGTCCTTCTCCGCCAGACGGATTTTCTCCACGTCATGACCTGCCTCGCGGGCGCCGCGGGCGAATTCGTCGCAGAGGATATCGGAGTTGCCTTTCTTGCGGGGCGAAGCGGAGATGATAAGAACTTTCTTCATGTCGAACAAAACTCCTTTCGGATTATTTCAGGTTCTTTTGATAGAATTCGGCTATCTTATTGAACGGAATCTTTTCGAGGTTGTCGTACAGGTCGGTATGATTCGCGCCGGGGACGATGAAGAGTTCCTTGTTGTCGCCCTTCAGCTTCCTGAACGCTCCTTCGCTGAAATACCGGCTGTGCGCTTTTTCGCCGTGGATGAGCAGGACCGGGGTCTTGATTTCGCCCGCATAGGCAAGGAGTTTCGTATTCAGGAAGGGAATCGCCGAGGTCATATTCCAGCCGATCGCCGAGTTGACCGAACGGGGATGGAATCCGCGTTCCGTCATGTAGTACATCGTGTAATCCCTGAGGAACTGAGGCGTGTCATCGGTCAGTTCTTCCGGTTTGAGGTTGAACGGCGCATGGTCATAGAATCCCTGCTTGAAATCCTTAGTCCTCTGAGCTGCGAGAGAGGCACGTTTCTCATCCCGCTTTTCGGCGCTGTCTTCCTTATCGTCGTAGCCGTTGGCGATCACACGGGTCATATCGTACATTGTGGACGCCACTGTCGCCTTGATGCGCGGATCGGCCGATGCCGCGTTGATCGCCAGTCCGCCCCAGCCGCAGATGCCGAGGATGCCGACGCGTTCCGGGTCGACGAAATCGCGCGTGACGAGATAATCGACCGCGGCGCTGAAATCCTCCGTGTTGAGATCGGGGGAGGCGACATTGCGGGGTTCTCCGCTGCTTTCGCCCGTAAACGACGGATCGAACGCCACGGTCACGAATCCGTATTCCGCCATTTTCTGGGCATAGAGACCGGAGGACTGTTCCTTCACCGCGCCGAACGGACCGCTGACCGCAATCGCCGGATATTTCTTGGAAGAATTGAAATCTTTCGGCAGGTAAAGATGCCCGGCGAGCGTGATGCCGAAACGGTTTTTGAACTGAACATCGTGGGCTTTGATTTCGGGATTGATTGCGAAGACGCGGGTATCCTGCGAGATGCCGTTCATGTTTGTTTTCTCCATTTCAGTTGTTGTGGTGCATGCCGTTCCGAGCAGGCAGAGCATGGCAAGGGCGGTCGGGATGATTGTCTTCATATTGAGTTTTCCTTTCGCCGAACGAACCGGCTTTGAGTTGTTGTTCATGTCGTAAACCAGATAATCCAGACAGTCGATCCGTTTCTGATTCTCATGAACCGTGTTTAATAAAACGGTACGCTGATGTGCCAAAATCCGATGTACCGCGGTTTCCCGTCCTTCTTCGAGCAGGGCAATGATTTTCGCTATCTCCGATTCGGGAAATCCGGCATCCGTCAGATTCCGGCGCATCAGGAATTCATTGTTTGTTTCGTCCATTTTCAGGTTCTCCGTTGTGGTCTGCAAATAATATACACGCCGTCCAGAAGAATAGCAAATACTTATATTTTATATCACTCCATGCTTGAAAAGCATAAAATGTGTGCTATATTTCTTGAGGGCACCTCTAAAAATTGGTTTTCGGCGGCTTTTCGTGTCTGAGCAAAATCCAACTGGTAAGATTTTCGGTGGTTACCTTCAGGTAGCCACGCTCAAATCTTCCTGCATTGGTCTTTTTGCCCATACGCTGAAAATCCATCCGATCGAATTTTTTGAGATACCCTTGGAACACGGAAGGAGAGAACTGATTATGCTTGAAACACGGGTGCTGCGTTATTTCCTGGCTGTTGCGCGCGAAGGTTCCATTACAGCCGCCGCACAATCCTTGCATGTGACCCAGCCGACCCTGTCGCGCCAGCTGATGGATCTGGAGGACGAGCTCGGTCAGAAGCTTTTTGTGCGCGGAGCCCATCATGTGTCCCTGACGCCGGAAGGAATCCTCCTGCGCAAGCGTGCAAGCGAGATTCTTGATCTTGTCGGCAAGACCGAATCGGAATTCAGCTCCATGGGGGAAAACATCGCCGGGGACGTTTATATCGGGAGCGGAGAGACCGATGCCATGAACCGGATTGCCGCGGTCATCCGTGAAATCGGCAGGGATTATCCCGACGTGCATTTTCACATTTACAGCGGCAACGCCGAGGACGTCATGGACCGCCTCGACAAAGGAATGCTCGATTTCGGCATCCTGATCCAGCCTGTGGATATCGCGAAATATAATGCCCTGAACCTGCCGGAAAAGGATGTCTGGGGTGTCGCGATGAGGCGGGATTGTCCGCTCGCGAAGAAAAAGAAGATTACGAAGGACGATCTGCTGGACTATCCGCTCATTTTTTCCCGCCAGGTGGCGCAGAGCAGTCCCGTGAAAAATCCGTGCATCGACTGGTTCGCGGGCAACTACAAAAAACTGAATATCGTTGCCACCTACAATCTGATCTACAATGCGGCGCTTCTGGTCAAAAGCGGTCTCGGCGTGGCGATCACGCTGGACAAGCTTCTGAACGTGACGGCCCACAGCGATCTGGTGTTTCGTCCGCTCGAGCCGCGTCTGGAATCCGGCCTGGATGTTGTCTGGAAGAAATATCAGGTTTTCTCCGCCGCCGCCGAACTTTTTCTCTCCCGGTTGCGGGAATGTGAACCGTGACAGCAGCGGATATCGCGCCTGTCTCGCCAATAGCAGGAGGGGAGAGAAACGGGGGCTTTCAGGCTAGAATCGAATGAACGAACACGTTTTTTCTTCGAAATAACCTCAAGCCATCGTGCTTCTCCACAGATGACGGATGCGACGGGTACGACGGCCAAGTTGAAAATCTTTTCTCTTGCGTATGCGTAGAGCAACGTCAAGGGCAGGTTCGTAATTGCGGAGTGACCGTCGACAGCAAGCCGGAGGAAATCCACGAAAAAGATTCGCCTCCGGCTTGCTTTTTATACACCTTTAGGTCAAAAAAACTACCGGCTTAGCCGGTAAGTAGCCGAAAAAACTTCAGATTCAAGTTGCGCAGAAAAACCTCTTGGAGTACATTA
>CACWOL010000011.1 GCA_902762495.1 uncultured bacterium
AGAGAGAGATAAAGCCAGAACGAAGAAAAAGAGCATTCTGGATAAGATTGAGAAATCAGACGAGGAGAGTAAAAAAGCGGAAAAAACTCTTGCGCGCATCTTGATTTGTTCCCCGGTATCCCATGGACTCCTTGCAATATATGATCGTGCATACGGACAGGAATCGCGCATCGTGATCCACGGGAAACAAGGCAGGACTGATTGCCCGCTGCCTCCTCTCTCCCGCGCATACATGCAAGTTTCAGTTAAAACAAATTCCTTTTAACTGAAACTTGGATGATTTTTCCAAAAAGTTTTTTTCCAACGGCGTCAAAAAGAAAAAAGATTAGAGTTTCCGCCAGGCGCGATGCGTTACGGTCTTGCCCTCGGATTCCCAAAGCAGCTCGAATCCGGTCTTGATGTCCGCGACGTCGGCGATGAGCGAAAGATCGGACGGCACAAAGAGACCCGACTCCGCCACGGTCCGGTCGGCGATCTCCAGATACTCCGCGTTATCCGTGGAAAAATGGAACACGCCGTCCGGCTTCAGGATGCGCGCAAACTGCATCATGATGTCCGAAGTAATGAGGCGGTGGCAGCGGTGTTTCGCCTTCGGCCACGGATCCGGGCAAAGCAGATTCACGCGGTCGAGGAACGCGTCCGGGATCGTCCGCGAGATCAGCACGCGCGATTCGCTTTTTAGCACATGCAGATTCGTCAAATGGTCGCGCAGGACGCGTTTCTGCACCTTCCGCACGCGGCCGAGCAGCATATCAGCCGCGATCACATACACATCGGGACGGCGTTCCGCCAGCGCAAGCGCGTACTCCCCGTCGCCGCACCCGAGATCAAGCTCGGCACGCTGTCCGGGTTCCGGCATGGGGAGCACGTTCTCCAGCCGGGTGTAAAGGTTATGAAGCATCACGATGCCTTCAACTTGTTTTTTCGCTGCCATGGGAATCCCTGTTCTGCTTTGCGGCAAGAAGCCGTTCGTATATCTCAAACGGAATCGCGAGGTTGTTGTCGATCCCGGTTCCCATTTTGACCCGGGGATGGGACGCCCCATGGAAATCGCTTCCGCCGGAGACCAGCAGGGAACGCGCACGGGCAAATTCCAGCGCGTCGGCCTGCTGCTGTTCGACGAACATCGAGTAATAACATTCGAGGCCGTCGAGGCCGTAGGAGACCAGCCGCGAGCCAATCTTCCGAAGAACGGTCCGGGCTCCATGCGCCGCGTGGAGCGGATGCGCCCAGACCGCCAGGCCGCCCGCTTCGTGAATCAGACGGATGCAGACATCGACAGGGTAATACTTGCGGGCGACATAGCATGAGCCGCCGCGTCCGAGCAGACGGTTGAACACGCCCTGCATGTCCTGAAAACAGCCTTTTTTGAGCAGGACGGACGCCATGTGCGGACGTCCGACGCTTTCTCCGCCCGCCTCGGCCAGGACCTCGTCCATCGTGATCTCATAGCCTTTCGACCGGATCTTCTCCACCATCTCCGCGTTGCGTTCCTCGCGCCACAGACGCATCTGCTCCAGCGCGGACAGCAATGAGGTGCAGCCGGGGTCAATAAAGAGTCCGACGATATGGATATCCTTGCAGAACAGCATGCTCGCCAGCTCGACACCGGGCACGGCATGAAGCGGCGTCCCGGACGCGGACGAAAGGAACCGTTCCACGCCCGAAACAGTGTCATGGTCGGTCAGGGCGGCGGCTTCCAGTCCGATATCCAGGGCGGCGGCAACAAGTTCCTCCGGCGTCAGGGTTCCATCGGAACATGTGCTGTGCATGTGAAGGTCTATCATGTCGTCTCCAAAACGATTCTCCGGGACTCGTATTGCCCGAAATATGAGGCGCGGCGGAAAAGCCAGCCATAAAATATAGAGCGAAATACGTTTTTTTCAATTCATCCGGCTTGATTATCATAATTTTAGTGCTATTTTAAATGATTCGATGATATCTTCGCGTATCGCCGACAATCATTCGCCGAATGCCGGGAAGGCTGGTCCGACAAGATGAATCGAACTCAAAAACACATAAAATTGGCCTCTGACAGCCGTAAAACCAGGAGTTGTAACAGATGAAAAAGAACGAAACAAAGAAGGCCCAAACAACGGCCTCCAAGCCGCTGGCGAAAACTGTTGCGAAGGCTTCTCCCGCAAAGCCCGCTGTCAAGGCCACCGCCGCGAAGAAGACCGCCGTCAAGGCCGTTGCGAAGAAGGCTCCGGCCAAGGTCGCCGCGAAGAAGACCGCCGTCAAGGCCGTTGCGAAGAAGGCCGCGCCCGCGAAGAAGGCTACTCCCGTGAAGAAAACCATTGCCAGGGTTGAAGTGAAAAAGGCCGCGCCCGTGAAGAAAGCTCCGGTCAAACCGGTTTCCCATTCGGCCTCTGTTTCCAAGAAGAAAATCGACAAGAACAAAGAAACGCAGGCGTCCCATCACGGCCGCATCATCACGAAAGCCGAACTCAAGGCGTTCCAGAATCTGGCGGAAGCCAACGGACACATCATCAAAAAATCCTATCTTTCGCCGAAGCTGAAAAAGCATTACAGAGAGATGCTGCTGAAGCTGAGAGAATCGTATCAGGATCAGCTGAACATTCACCGCGACGACGCGCTGACCAATCGAAAATCCGGTCCCAGCGCAGGCATGGCGACGCACATGGCCGACCTCGGCAGCGATAATTTCCAGCACGATTTCGAGCTGGGACTCCTCTCCGACGAAGGAACCGTGATCGAAATGATCGACGAAGCGCTGACCCGTCTCGACGAAAACGAATACGGCATCTGCATCGAATGCGGCCAGGAAATCAGCCCCGCCCGCCTCGAAGTCAAACCGTATGCCCGTTTCTGCCTGGAATGCAAGTCCAGAAAAGAAGCGCACGAGGGAATGCACCGCCGCTGATTCCCGGTTCTTTTTGAGCGGGATATCCTGTCGCGAATCTCTTTCCGCACCGTTTTCCTGTCCGCCATGAAGTTTTTCACTTCCGAAGCACGTATGACGCCCGGATCGTCCCGGGAACGTCGCGTCATCCTTGCGGCCGCGATATTCGCATTTGTGCTGGCGATCCTAGACCAGGCGACCAAGATCCTGGTACTGCGGAATATCGAACTGCACGAAAGGATCACGGTCATCCCCGGATTCTTCGACCTCACACACGTCACGAACAAAGGCGCGGCGTGGGGCATGTTCCAGAATCTGCCGTGGATCCCGTTCGGGATCTCGATCGCGGCGTTCGTCCTGCTGATCGTCTTCCTGCGGAAACTGAGCTCAGGATGGCCGGAACGCTGCTTCGCGCTTCTGATGGTCGTATCCGGTATCGCGGGCAACTGCTCGGACCGGCTCTGGCACGGTGCGGTCATCGATTTTCTGCGGTTTCACTGGCGGAACACCGTCGAATGGCCGTCGTTCAACGTGGCGGATTCGGCGATCTGCTGCGGCGTGACGCTTTTTGTGATCTCCTCGTTCTTCCGTCCCGAAAACAAATCCGAGGCGAAAAAGGATGACGCCGGCGACGCTGCGAAATCTGCTTGACGCCGTCCGGCGGACGCCCGGG
The DNA here is from genome assembly GCA_902762495.1 of uncultured bacterium. Taxonomy (GTDB): domain Bacteria; phylum Verrucomicrobiota; class Lentisphaeria; order Victivallales; family UBA1829; genus UBA1732. Next base: position 3,537 of record CACWOL010000011.1, read on the forward strand.
ATCCCCGTCATCATGGGGCCGACCGCCGCCGGAAAATCCGAACTGGCCTTCGCCCTCGCACGCGAATACGGCGGAGAAATCGTTTCCGCCGACTCCATGCAGTTCTACTGCGGACTCGACATCGGCACGGCCAAGCCGACCGAGGAAGAACGCCGCCTGGTGCCGCATCATCTGATCGATTCCATGGACATCTCGGAGAAATCCGATGTGTTCCGGTTTCGTACCGACGCCCTCCGCATCATCCATGAAATTCAGGCTCGCGGACATCTGCCGGTCGTGGCGGGCGGCAGCGGACTGTATCTCCATGCGCTCGTGTACGGGCTGGACGTTCTCCCGGCGAAACAGAGCCTGCGCGACGAACTTGACGCGGCCTACGACAACGAGGAGCATTTCCATGAACTCGCGGCCATCATGGAACGCGAGTGTCAGCTTGACTTCAAACGGTTCTATCCCCACCGGCGCAAACTGATCCGCGCCCGAGAAGTCTTTTTACTTTCCGGCAAACAAATCACCGAACTGCAATCCGGCGGGTCCGCACCCGATCCGATGTTCGCGCAATTCGTGCTGGTCCGCAACCGCGCCGATCTGGTGCGCAGAATCCGCCGCCGCGCCGCCGCCATGCTGGATTCCGGCTGGATCGAAGAGGCGCGCACCATGCTTGCGAAAGGGCTTCTGCAGGCGCCGACCGCGTGGCAGGCCATCGGATACGCCCAGATCGGCGACTATCTCGCGAATAAGATGACCCGCGATGAACTGCTGGAGGCCATCGTGATCGCGACGCGCCAGTTCGCCCGCAGACAGGCATCCTGGTTCCGCAGCCAGCACAAGGAAGCGACAATCCTCTCCATCCCTGCGGAAGATTAAGACGGAACCAGGCGCAATAACGTTTTTCGGACATCATTTGTCCTGTTTTCAAGGCTTCGCCCGCCTGCCGCTATAATAATATAGAAAAAGTTTCGGTTTTTTGATTGCATTTTTCCGATTTCAGTGGTATATTTCTTCTTGAAAATCTATCACCAGTTCTTTTTTACAAAAATGTTGAAAACCATTCGGACATCCATCTTTTGCACATTGATGACCGTGTTTCTGCTGCTGAACGCGGCGGAAGCATTCGGTCAGGGGGGGGTTGTATCGAACCGGAAACCCGTTTTCGATGACCTCGTCAATACGTCAGATTTTACGAAACTTGCGAAACTGCCGGAGGATTTCGATGCTGCCGCGGATTCCTATGAATTCGTGGGGGACAATCTTGTGGCGCGCGGGAACGCCGTAGTCCAGTCTCCCGGTACGGAGATATCCGCCGACAAGATCGTGATCAACCTCGACTCCGAGCTTTACGACTTCGAAGCCGCCGGAAACGTCAAGTTCTGCGCCCTGTCGACCGTGGTACAGACTATGACAATGGAAGACTATCAGGCCATGCTGAAAGACCCGAGAACCCGCGTGACGCTGCTCCGATATGTCATAAACGATCTGGGCGAACAGTTTGCTGAAGTGGAAATCGTGATGGAATCCTCGGTAATCCGCGCCGAGCGCGTAGCCGGCAATCTGCTGACCGGCGTGATCCAGTTCTCGAATTTCGCGCTGAAATCCGGACTGTTCTACTGCGTCGGCGAACGCGCGGACCGCTTCTTCGACGGAACGCTGAAAGTCCACAAGGCCAGGTTCACGACCTGCGAATACATCCAGGACGATCACGACCACTTTGCGATCGCCGCCTACGATGCCACGATCGAACCGAGAGCCAGCGACAGCAGCCTGTTCCGCTACGACAACCAGCTGGGCGACCACAGCATCCTGATGAAGAACAACTTCCTGCAGATCTACGGCGTCCCCGTATTCTGGCTGCCGGTCCTGTACAAGCCGTCCGATCTCCAAAGCTTCGGCGGCAAGATCGAATTCGGCAGCAACAGCGACTGGGGCTGGTACATCCGCAGCGCAAAGCACTTCAAGCTCACGGACGAGCCGTACTGGAACATGAACCTGATGCTGGACTGGTACGAGGACCGCGGCATCGGATACGGACTGAGCTCCGACCTTCTGACGCCGGAATCCGCCACCGAATTTTCGTTCTACGGCATCTACGACCGGAACCGGTACGCATACTGGGACCGCAGCCTGAACCCCGGCGACCCTCACTATCTGCTGAACAATTCCCGTCTCACGATCCCCTATTACCGCTACGAAGTCCGCACGAACAACATAACGCACATCACGAACCGGCTGGACTTCCGGATGCAGATCGACCTCATCAGCGACTACGAGTATCTGCGCGACTATTACGTTACCCGGTTCAACTCCGAGTATGAACCCCCGACCTACGCCTCGCTGGAATACCAGGGCGACAGATTCACCGCAAGCGCATACATGACGCTCCGCATCAACGATTTCTACTCCACGGTCGACCGTCTGCCGGAATTAAGGTTGGATTTCCAGCGCCAGGAACTCTTCGCAAACCTGTACTATCAGGGGGAAATGTCCCTCACGCCGCTCTTCATGCGCTGGCGCAGATTCGACCGCGATCTCCCGGGCGATAAAAACTGGCACATCCGGAACTACGGCACGCTCAGGTTCGACTCGCTCCACATGCTCTACTATCCGATCAATCTTTGGGGCATCAACATTATCCCGAGAACGGGCATCCGCCTGACCGCATATTCATCCTCATCCGAACGTGAGGTCGGGGTCGATGAGCTCGGCATCATGTCCATCGTGGATGAGACCGAAGGAATTCCGTGGGGCTACAAGGTCACGAATTACGACTCAAAAGGCGGCTCGAAATTCCGTGTGATCGGCGAAATCGGCGTCGAGGTCAACACGAAGTTCTATCACGCCTGGCAGGACGTAAAGAACGCCTACTGGGGACTTGACGGCCTGCGTCATGTGGTCACGCCGTATGTGAACTACACCTACATCCCGCGGCCGACGGTAAACGCCGACAACCTGTACTACTTCGACGAGATCGACCGCATCACCGAACAGCATTTTGTCCGGTTCGGCATTACGAACCGGTTACAGACACGCCGGAACGGAGAAATCTACGAGTGGATGTCGCTGGAAAACTACTGGGATCTCTTCATTCATACTTCCAATGATTTCAATCATATCGGCGACTTCGGCACGATCTTCAAATTCAGACCGACAAACGAGCTCACGATCTCCGCCGAACTGCTGCTGAACATCGGCAACAACGGCGACCATGATTACCAGGTGCGGCGCGGCAATGAAAATGCCGGACGGCCCGGCATCAGCGGATCAGCCATCAACCGACTAACGACCATGATCGACTACAGGTTCGCCCCCGAATGGCGCATCTACGCCAGCTACACGTATTCGGACGCATTCCTGCAACGGTCCGTTTACTCCATGGGAACCCAGTTCTCCACGATCACGGCGGCATCCATGATGCTCTCGCCGACGACGCGATCCCAGGTAGTCGGCGGCGGGTTTGAATTCCCTCTGCTTATCGACAAGGATCTGCACGGCTACACGCGGTGTTCCTACGACATCGACCAGAATCTGATCACAAACGCCTGCATCGGCCTTACGAAACGATTCCACTGCTGGTACGTCGCCGCCGAATGCGGTACGGGGCAGCGCTGGCGGCGCGACAGGAACGGCGAATATTCGCAGCGTCTGAAGAATTACCTTGCCATTTCCATCGGACTCACGGCCATGCCCGGATTCTCGTTCGGGCCGAGGGTCGGCATCGGAAATTGAGCAGGAATACATTTTGAAAGGTATCGAAACCATGAAGTTTGAACAGGACAAGATCAAAATCGGAGATATCCCGGTCGCGGAGCTCGCTGCGAAATACGGAACTCCGCTTTATGTTTACGACGAACAGAAGATCCGCGACAACTACAGACGCGCAGTCGCGACCTTCAAGAAATACTATCCCGATTTCCGCATGTTCTACGCGGTCAAGTGCTGCAACAATCCGGCTATCGTGAACATCCTCCGCCAGGAGGGCGCGGGCGCGGACTGCGCCAGCGTGAACGAGATCCTGCTGGCGAAATCCGTCGGAATCACCGGCGAAAACATCATGTTCAGCGGCAATTTCCTCTCCGACGAGGATCTGCGGCAGGGCATCGAGACCGGAGCCGTCATCAACCTCGACGACGAAAGCCTGTTCCCGCGCCTCCTGAAATTCGGCGTGCCCGAGGTCATTTCGTTCCGCGTGAATCCCGGCTACGGCAAGAGCAACGTCGGCGAATACGTGACGAACGCCGGACCGAAGGCAAAGTTCGGCATCCACCCGGACAAAGTCACAACTGCATTCCGCATGGCCAAGGAGGCCGGCGTGAAGCGGTTCGGCGTCCACATGATGACCGGTTCCTGCATCACCGACGCGGATTATTTCCCCTTCGTCACGAAACTGCTGATGGAGATCGTATGCAAGACGAGCAAGGAACTCGGGATCGACTTCGAATTCATCGACCTCGGCGGCGGACTCGGTATCCCGTACGAACCCGGCGAAGCGTCTCTGGACCTGGAAGCAGCCGCAAAGAAGACCGCGGAGGTCTTCAAATCCTTCGTGGAGCAGTACGGCATGAAGCCGCCGCGCCTCGAAATGGAGCCCGCGCGCTACTTCGTCGGCAACGCCGGATACGTGATCGGCCGCGTCCACGCCGTGAAGGAATCCTACACGAAAATCGTCGGCACCGACGTCGGCATGAACGTGCTCGTGCGTCCGGCGTTCTACGGGTCCTACCACCACATCTACGTCGACGGCAAGGAAAACGAGCCGCGCGAGACCATGGGGCTCTGCGGCCAGCTCTGCGAAAACACCGACTACTGGGTCAAGGAACGCAGCCTGCCCGCCAGCCTGGGCCCCGGCGACCTCATCGTGGTGGAGAATGCCGGCGCGTACGGGTTCGGCATGAGCTACCAGTACAACGGCCGTCTGCGTGCCGCCGAGGTACTGGTGAACGGTTCCGAGGCGACGGTGATCCGCGACCGCGAGACGTTCGACGACATGGTCAACCACACGCATGTGCCGGACCGCCTGAAAAAATAAGAAAAAAAACATCAAATGCGCTTTACTTCCTGCAAAACGCAGACTAAATTATTGGATACGCAACGATGACGCAGCCAGAGAACACGAACCGCCGGAGGGCATAAACATGAAGTTCAGATTTTCAAAATTCTTTTCGAGCGATATCGGGATCGACCTGGGAACGGCGAACTGCCTGGTCTATGTCAAGGACCACGGCGTCGTCCTGAACGAGCCGTCCGTCGTGGCGATCCGGGACGACGGGGATGTGACTGTCGGAATCGAGGCGAAACGCATGCTCGGACGCTGCCCGATGAACATCAAGGCCGTCCGCCCGATGAAGGCGGGCGTGATCGCCGACTTCGCCGTGACCGAGGACATGCTGCGTTATTTCATCACGAAGGCGAAAGGCTTCATGGCGCCGTACCAGCGCATCTTCCATCCCACGGTCGTCGTGGCCGTTCCCTCCGGCATCACCGAAGTCGAAAGCCGCGCCGTGCAGGACAGCGCCATGCACGCGGGCGCCGCGAAGGTCATCACCATCCCGGAACCGATGGCGTCCGCGATCGGCGTCGGCCTGCCCGTGGCGGAACCGACCGGCAGCATGATCGTCGACATCGGCGGCGGCACGACCGAAGTGGCCGTGATCTCGCTCTCCGGCATCGTGGAAATGCGCAGCTGCCGCGTGGGCGGCGACGAGATGGACTCCTCCATCATCCAGCACATGAAACGCGTGTACAATCTGCTGATCGGCGAACGCATGGCCGAAGACATCAAGATCCGCATCGGCAGCGCCTATCAGGTGCCCGACCTCGACGAATCCATGGAAGTGAAGGGGCGCGACCTCGTGTCCGGCCTCCCGAAGAGCATCCGCGTCTCCTCGCAGGAAATCCGTACCGCCCTTCAGGAACCCATCGCCAGCATCGTCGACGCCGTGCGCTCCACGCTCGAACACTGCCCGCCGGAACTCGCATCCGACCTCATGGACCGCGGCATCATGCTTGCGGGCGGCGGCGCTCTGATCCGCGGCCTCGACCGCCTGATCTCCGAGGAGATCAACCTTCCCGTCTTCGTGTCCGACGACCCGCTGAACGCCGTCGTGAAGGGCACCGGCGTGGTCCTTCAGGAAATGAACTGAGACGGCGGCATCCGGTTCCCGATCTGAAATGGCTGAAACCGAACGCTACATCACCTCGACGCTGAACAGGCGCGACGAGACCGTCGAAAAGACGCTCCGTCCGCAGAAATTCGAGGACTTCCCCGGTCAGGACAGCGTCAAGGAACGCCTGAAAGTCTACGTCGAGGCCGCCAAACGGCGCAACGAACCGCTCGGGCATCTTCTTCTCTACGGCCCGCCCGGACTCGGCAAGACCACGCTCGCCTACATCATCGCAAACGAAAAAGGCGCGAGCATCAAATCCTCCAGCGGCCCGGTCATCGAAAAGCCCGGCGACCTCGCCGGCCTGCTCACGTCCATGGAGGACGGCGACATCCTCTTCATCGACGAAATCCACCGTCTGAACACGGCAGTGGAGGAATACCTCTACAGCGCCATGGAGGACTATTTCATCGACATCATGCTGGACCAGGGGCCGGGCGCACGGTCCGTCCGCCTGAACCTCGCCAAATTCACGCTCATCGGCGCAACTACGCGGCAGGGCCTGCTCTCCGCCCCGCTCCGCGCCCGATTCAAGCTCGCGCCGCGCCTGGACTACTACGACCCGGAAAACCTCCAGAAGATCGTCCAGCGGTCCGCCCGCATCCTGAACGTCGGCATCACCCCGGAAGCCGCGTTCGAGATCGCCCGCAGAAGCCGCGGCACCCCGCGTATCGCCAACAATCTGCTGTCCTGGGCACGCGACTTCGCGCAGGTCCGCGGCGACGGTATGATCGACGACGAGACCGCCCGCAAAGCGCTTTCCATGATGGAGATCGACAGCAACGGCCTCGACGAGATGGACAAGCGCATCCTCGAGACCATTGTCGCGAACTTCAACGGCGGCCCGGTCGGCCTGAACTCGCTTGCGGTCGCCATCGGCGAAGACCCCGGCACCATCGAAGAAGTCTACGAACCCTACCTCATTCAGGAAGGCTACCTCATGCGTTCGCCGCAGGGACGCATCGCCACCGACAAATCCTGGTCGCTCTTCGGCCTCACCGCGAAAAACCGTCTGACCGGACGAGGCTCCGGCAAAAAGGGCGATTCCGACCAGCCCGACTTCTTCCAGTAACCTCAACACATCCTGTATCCGCGCGTCCCGCCCCCAATGAAAACCGACCTGATCCTCCCGTTCTACAAGCCCCATGAGGGATGGCTGAACCATCTGCTCGAATCCGTCGCGGCGCTCAAACAGGTCCTGAACGAACGCGGATCGACCCTGCGCGTGATCCTCGCCAATGACGGATCGCCGAAGTCCTGCTACCCGGACGAGGCGCTGGATGCCATTCGCGCAGCCGCCGACGAGTTTGTTTTTTCAACCTATGATGTGAACCACGGGAAGGGCTACTGCCTGCGGCACGCGGTCGCGCAGGCGGACGGCGACATTCAGATTTACACCGACGGCGATTTCCCGTTCGGCTGGCAGTGCGCCGCCGAGGCGTTCAACCGCCTGAACTCCGGCGCGGACGTCGTGATGGGCATCCGCGGCGTTGACTACGGCAATGCCCTTCACTCGCTCCGCAAGCTCATTTCCAAGGGGGTGCGCCGTCTGAACCGATTCCTGCTCGGGATGCCGGAACGCTACCTCGACACGCAGGCCGGAATGAAGGCGTTCAAAGGCGCCGGAAAACAGGCGTTTCTGGACACCACGGTCGATACGTTCCTGTTCGACACCGAGTTCATCCTGCTCGCCTGGGACCGCGGTCTCCGCATCGACACGATCCCGCTCACGCTGCGGCCCGGCCTCTCCTTCTCGAAAATGGGCTGGCGCGTGCTGTTCCGCGAGCTCGGACACTTCCTCCGCATCATGCCCGCGCACTGGTTCCGCAAAAAAGAGCACCGTCCGGCGCAGGGCTGACCGATGAAAAGCGTTCTGCTTTCGTTCGATATCGAGGAATTCGACCTGCCGACCGAGTTCGGCGTGGAGATCTCCCGCGACGACATGTTTTCCATCGCGGGCGAGGGGACACGCCGTATTCTCCGAACCGTGAATGAAGCGGGCGCACATACCACGTTCTTCGTGACGGCTGCATTCGCACTGGAATTCCCCGACCTCGTGCGCGAGATGAAGGCTTCCGGCCATGAGATCGCCTCGCACGGCTATTCCCACACCACGTTCGAGCCCGCCGATCTGAAGCGTTCCCGCGCGGCGCTGGAGGAAATCATCGGATCGCCCGTCCGCGGATTCCGCATGGCGCGCCTCGCGAAGGTCGGCAAACAGGACATCCTGGACGCCGGATACGAATACGAATCCTCCCTGAACCCCGTCTGGCTGCCGGGCCGCTATAGCAACTTCACCGCGCCGCTGAAACCGTTCCGCGAGGCATGCGGCCTGTGGCAGATGCCGGTGTCCGCCCTGCCCGTGGTCCGGTTCCCGCTCTTCTGGCTTTCGTTCAAAAACCTCCCGCTGGCGCTCTACATCCCGATGGCGAAGACCGCCATGTCCGCCACCGGGTTCTTCAACATGTATTCACACCCGTGGGAATACCACGAACGCGTCGCGGAGCCCCGGTGGAAGATCCCCGGCTACATTGTGCGTCACGCCGGGGAAGCCCAGCGTCTGCGCCTGAAACGCCTCATTTCGAGCCTCGGTCGTTCCGGGACGTTCGAGACCTTCGGCGCTTACCTCGACCGGCTCCAGGCGAAACTGTAACGGGCAGATTCAGCGTTCTGCCGCTTGAGCGGCGGTGCGACGGGATTCCATTTCGCTGCGGACGGATTCCTTGCATGGGGTACCATAAAAAGCGTCGTACGCAATACTCGTCACGCCGTTTGGAATCGCGATCTCCCTCAGCGAGAAACAATTCAAAAAAGCGTGGCGTCCGATGGTCTTCAGGCTCGCGGGCAGGGAAACGCGTTCCAGTCGGCAGGAATAGAAAGCGCTGTCGCCAATGGCCTCGACCCCCTCCGGGATCGTAATCTCCTTCAGTTTACGGCACAAGCTGAACGCTTCGTCCCCGATGGCGGCATCTTCCCGCGGCGGCGCGGCGGCTTTGCCGTCCCGGTTCAGCGTGACGCTCTCCAGGGATTGAAGCCCATAGAACGCATAGGACCCAATGGCGGCGTGTACCGGAAGCACGACCGATTTCAGTTTCGGACAACGAATACGCAGGCCTATCGATTCGACATAAAAAGCATTGGCCGGAATCATATTGACCGAGTTCGGGAACACGACCGATTCCAGGTTTGCGCAATCATGGAACGCCTCACTTCCGATCTCCGTCACACCGTCCGGGATCACCAGATCGACCGCGTTTTCGGGCGCGCGAAGGTAAACGACCTTTACCGTATCGGGCGTGGGGCTAGCGTCGTAATAGACCCGTTCCAAGCATATGAGACCTTCGGGCGGAAAGACGAACCCGTCCCTGGGCTTCATATTCGCGGACGGGGCTGTTTTCGTCGCTGAAACTACACTGGTTTCAACGGAAGCGGATGTTTCCGGGGCCGAATCTTGTTCCTCCGGTTCCCTGCCGCAGGAGGCTAGGAACACGATCAGAACGGCGGATGCGGCGATCAGGCAGGCAAACGATGAAAAATGCTCGAAAAAAGAATGTTTGTTCATATTGGACCCCTCTTGTTGGCAGGTCGGCAGATTATCTTTTTCACTAATATAACGCCTCCTTTCCGTCTATTATTGCATCAATTCCTCCCCCTTACAAGAAAGAAAAGAAAAAAGTAGGCGGGAAAACCCGGAAACAACATCCGTCAAAGCATCCGTCATTCCGTCGTCATTCCGTCATATCTTTGATTTGAAAGCTGTTGCATTCTTGCCTTCATCATTTTCATGATAATGGCAAAGAACTGATAAAACGACAAAAAAAAGCCCCGGAATCCTGTTTTTCTCAAGGTTCCGGAGCGTTTTTTTCGATAAACTCCGTGCCCGAGCGGAGCCGGACACTACTGCTAGTCTCTTAGAGACCGAGGGTCTTGACGGTCTCGAGGGCGATCATCAGCTCTTCGTTAGTGGGCATGACGATTGCCTTCCAGCTGCTGTCGTCGGTGGAGATAACGCCGGCCTTGCCGAAGCATTCGTTGTTCTTCGCGTCGTCGCACTTGATGCCGAGGCAGGCGATGCCGTCGAGAATGGCCTTGCGTTCCGGGATGGAGTGTTCGCCGATGCCGCCGGTGAAGACGATGGCGTCCGCGCCGCCGAGGAGCACGTAGTAGGAGCCGATGTACTTGACGATGCGGCGGATGAACATCTTGAGGGCGAGGGCGGCGTCCTTGTTGCCGGAGTCGGCCGCGTTCACGATGTCGCGCATGTCGCCGCTGCCGATGCCGCCGATGGCGAGGAGGCCGGACTTCTTGTTCAGGATGGTGTCGACTTCCTTAGCCGTGTTGCCGACCTCGACCATGCGGAGAACGGCGGCGGGGTCCATGTCGCCGCTGCGGGTGCCCATCATGAGGCCCTCGAGCGGGGTGAGGCCCATGGTGGTGTCGATGACCTTGCCGTTCTTGACGGCGGCCATGCTGCAGCCGTTGCCGAGGTGGCAGGTAATGATCGTGATGTCTTCGGGCTTCTTGCCGAGGAATTCGGCGGTGGAGAGGGTCACGAAACGATGGCTGGTGCCGTGGAAACCGTACTTGCGGATGCCGTACTTCTTGTAGAACTCCATCGGGATCGCGTAGAGGTAGGCCTCCGGGGGCATGGTCTGGTGGAACTGCGTGTCGAAGACGGCGACGTTCGGGACGCCGGCGAAAATCTCCTCGCAGGCTTCGATGCCGCTGAGGTTGGCGGGGTTGTGGAGCGGTCCCAGCGGGATGCACTCGCGGATGATGTCCTTGACCGCTTCATCGACCTTGACCGGGGCGGTGATCTTTTCGCCGCCGTGGAGCACGCGGTGACCGATGGCCTTGACTTCGGACAGGCTCTTCAGGACGCCGATCTGGGGATCGACGAGCTTGGCGCAGACCGCGCGGAGACCGTCGGAGTGGTTCTTCACGCCTTCGGGGGATTCTTCGAACTTGAAACCGTCCGGACGCTTGATGATGAGGTTCGGAGTGGGGGTGCCGACGCGCTCCACGAGGCCGGATGCGATGACGGTGTTGCCGCCGTTTTCCATCTCGAAGAGGGTGAATTTGAGGGAGGAGCTGCCGGAGTTGATCACGAGAATTTTCATGCGGAATCCTTTATGGTTTCGGGGTTTAAAATCGAAGAAAGTAAATAATATAGCATTATTCTTTGGAAAATGCAAGGAAAAGGAACATGTTCCATGCGTTTTTCCAAAGGAAAACAGTGCGAAAAAGACGGATCAGCGCGGAAAATACAGCAGAAGCGGCGCACGCCCGTCGAACACGAGCGAAAACTCCGGCGCGACCGTCTCGTTCAGCGTGCCGCACCACCAGAAGGGCAGGCGGAGCTTGTCGAGCGGATACTTCAGGCCGGACGCCGTGACCGGCATTTCCGGGTGGAAACTGAAGATCGAAACCTTCGTGCCGACCGGGCGGTGGAACGAGGCGGATTTCAGGACGGGCAGGAACGTGCCGTAATCGGTCTCCATGCGGACGTCGGCACCGGCGGCGGCGAACATCGGGAGCAGGGAGGCGTTGCCGAGCAGATGGTCTTCGCGGCGGCCCCCTGCCCCGAGGATCACGATGGTGCGCCACCCGCGCGCCATGCACGCACGGAACGCCTTCGAAAGGTCGTTCGTCTCCTGTTCGGACTCATGGATAAGGCGCTTGCCGAAACGTTTCTTCAAAGCGGGGTCGAGGCTGTCCAGATCGCCGACCACAAGATCGGGTTCCAGTCCGGCACGGAGCAGCGCGGACGCGGCACCGTCGCAACAGACGATCCGTGCGGCGGCGCGAAGCGTCTCCAGCAGGCATTTGCGGCGGGGGAAACTGCCGTTCGCCAGGATGACCGTGTAATCAGCTGAACCGCCCACAATGGCCTCCAAAACACGTTTTATTCGGATTGCAGCGCCATCCAGCCCTCGCGCCCCGGCAGTACGCCGGACCGGATGGAACCGGACGGGATCGCGGAGATGTCCTGCGGCAGCAGGTCGCCCGGTGCGCAAATCTCGATCCCGCGCGCCTTCGCCATGCTCAGGAAGTCGTCGAAGAGGTCGGCGCAGATGCCGCCCTCGGCCTCGGCGTGGATGGTCAGCAGGTTCATGCCGTCGGGCGAGGCTGTGGCGAGGAGGCGTTCGTTGTAGTTTTCGCGCGTGACGCCGTCGCGGCCGAGCAGTTCGTCGTAGGTCGGCATGTTGAGCGGAATCTGCGGCGTTTCGAGCTGTTTGCCGTCCACGACCGGACGGAAGATGGAGCTGCCGCGGCAGTCGCTGTTGTAGCGGAAATGGAACGTCTCCTTGGCGGCGAGCACGGCATCGGTGGTCTTCCAGCCGGGGGAGGCGGAGCAGATGGGCGGCTTGCCGGTGATGCGTTCGATCTCGCCGTACGCAAGGCGCAGATGTTTCAGGATCAGCTCGGGGGAGAACGACGCGATGCGGTTCTGCCACTTGCAGTGGTCCCAGGCGTGAAGCCCGATCTCATGCCCGGCGGCGGCGCAGTCGCGCAGAACCTGTTCGTTGCGCCGTCCGATCGCCGGGCCGGGCCAGGCGGTCCCCATGAGGAGGATGTCCATGCCGTACAGCCCGGGGGCGTTCGTGCGGAGCATCTTGAACAGGAAGGTCGGCTTCAGCAGACGCCACAGGTTGCGCCCCATATTGTCCGGGCCGACCGAGAAGAAATACGCCGCGCGGACGCCGTGCTTGTCCATGGTGCGCAGGAGCGAGGGGACGCCCCTGCGCGTACCCCGGAACGTATCGACGTCTACGCGGATGGCGATCTTCATTTCTTGATCCCGAATTCGCCGGAGGAAATGGCCTGCTGGAGGAAGAAGTCGAGCGTCTGCTTGATGGATTCGCGCAGAGGCACGACGGGCTTCCAGCCGCAGTACTTCATGGCGTTGCGGATGCTGGGCTTGCGGTGCTGGCAGTCCTGGTAGCCCGCGCCGTAGAAGGTGCCGCTTTCGACTTCCTTGCAGCCGGCGAACGGCGGGAATTTCTTGCGGAGCGGGTGCTCGTTGAAGAGTTCGACGAGAATCTCGGCGAGCTCCTTGATGCTGGCTTCGTTATCGGGATTGCCGATATTGATGATCTTGCCGTCGCAGAGGCCGTCCTTGTTCTCGATGATGCGGAACAGGCACTCGATGCCGTCTGTCACGTGCGTGAAGCAGCGTTTCTGCGCGCCGCCGTCGATGAGCAGGATCGGGTTGCCCTGCACCAGGTTCAGGATGAGCTGGGTGATGGCGCGGGAGCTGCCGATGCGGGCGGAGGAGAGCGAGTCGAGCTTCGGGCCCATCCAGTTGAACGGGCGGAAGAGGGTGAACTTGAGGCCGCGGGACGCGCCGTAAGCCCAAATCACGCGGTCAAGCATCTGCTTGCTGCAGGAGTAGATCCAGCGCTGCATGCGGATCGGGCCGAGGATGAGGCGGGAGTTGTCCTCGTCGAAGTTCTCGTCGTCGCACATGGCGTAGACTTCGGAGGTGGAGGGGAAGATGATGCGCTTGTTGTACTTGGCGCAGTAGCGGACGATCTTCAGGTTCTCCTCGAAGTCGAGTTCGAAGACGCGGAGCGGATTGCGCGTGTACTCGATCGGGGTGGCGATGGCGACCAGCGGCAGGACCACGTCGCACTTGCGGACGTGGTATTCGATCCACTCGTGGTTGATCTGCACGTCGCCCTCGAAGAAGTGGAAGTCGGGATGGGAGAGCAGGTCGGTGATGTATCCGCTGCGGAGGTCCATGCCGTACACCTCGTAGTTGCCGTCTTCGAGCAGACGCTTGCTGATGGCGCTGCCGATGAAGCCGTTCACGCCCAGGATCAGCACGCTCTTCTTGCGTTTCGGGCCGACGACCGGGGAATTGGTCAGGATCATCTTCGGAGTGAAACGGCTGTCCGCGGCGAGCTGTTCGCCGGTCGTGTACAGGCCACCGTCCTTCTGCGCGAAGTTCACCTGCACGGCGCCCTTGCCGCAGGCAATCACGAACGGGGCGGTGGAGACGATGGTGCCGGCCGGGGCTTTCTTCTTCAGCGGCACGACGGAAACGTCCCAGATGAAGTATTTCTGGGCGGCGATGAACGTGAACGCACCGGGGAAGGGACGGGTCACGCCGCGCACGAGGTTGCGGACGGAGACGGCGTCCTTCGTCCAGTCGATGAGGCCGTCGGCGGGGCAACGATGCCCAAAGTAGGTGGCCTGCTTTTCATCCTGCTTCTTGCCTTTGGCCTTGCCCGCGAGCACGGAGGGCAGGACCTTTTTGAGCATCTTTTCGGCGGCGGCGGCGGCCTTCAGGTGGGCGTCCTTCGCGGTGTCGGAATCCGCGATCGCGAACTTCTCCTGCGCCACGATGTCGCCGGCGTCGACCTTCGCGGTCATCTTGTGGAGCGTCACGCCGGATTCCTTTTCGCCGTTGATGACGGCCCAGTTCAGCGGGGCGCATCCGCGGTATTTCGGGAGGAGCGAGCCGTGGAGGTTGAACGCGCCCTTCTTCGGGATGGCGAGGATGTCCTTGCCGATGACCTTGCGGTAGTAGAACGAGAAGATGAAGTCGGGAGCCATCTTCTTGATGCGTCCGGCCCAGAGCGGGTGGTTGACGTCCTCGGGCGCGAAGACCGGAATGCCGAGGGCGGCGGCGGTTTCGGCGACGGAACGGAACCAGAGGTTTTCGTTGGGATCGTCAGCGTGGGTGAAGACGGCCTGGATGGTCACGCCGGCCTTGACGAGCTGTTCGATGCCGATGCAGCCGATGTTGTTGTAAGCGAAGACGACAGCTTTCATACGGTGTCACTCCTGTTCTTTGGGTTGGGTATTGTTTTTGCGATGAATTGATTCGATGAAGAATTGAGGGCGGGCGCGCGAGTTCAGGTGGATTTTGCCGATATACTCGCCCATGAGCCCCATGGACGCGAACTGCATGCCGATGAGCACGAAGACGACCGCGAACAGCGCGAACGTGCCTCCAAAGCCCCAGTCCTTGTCGAGCTGGGAGCGGATGAAAACGTAGAGGCCGAACAGCACGCCGAACGCGCCGACGCCGAACCCGAAGAAGGTCAGCAGACGCAGCGGGAACGTGCTGGTGCCGGTCAGCAGGTCGTACTGGAGCGCGATGAGCTTCATCACGCTGTACTTGGACTCGCCCGCGGCGCGTTCGGCATGCTTCACGTGCACCTCGACCGACTTGCGCGCGTAGGTCATGGCGAGCATCGGGATGAACTTGCCGTTCTCATGGCACAGCAGGACCGCGTCCACGACGTTCCGGCTGTAGCCGCGGAGCATGCAGCCGTAGTCGGTCATGGTCTTGCCGTTGCAGAGCTTGCGGACCATGAGGTTGACCATCTTCGAGCCGACCTTGCGGAACAGCGTGTCCTGGCGGTTTTCGCGGATGGAGCCGACCACGTCGTAGCCCTCGCGAAGCTTTTCGAGGAGCTTGTATATTTCCTCCGGCGGGTTCTGGAGGTCGGCGTCCAGCGTGACGACGTACTTGCCGCGGGAGGTCTGGAATCCGGCTGTCACGGCGGCGTGCTGGCCGAAGTTCGAGGTCAGGATCACGCCCACGATGCGCGGGTCCTTCTGCGACGCCTCAATAATCATTTCCATGCTGCGGTCGGCGCTGCCGTCGTCCACCAGGATGATCTCGGTCGTGCAATCCAGCTTGTCGCAGGCCGCGGTCGTGCGGGCGATGAGCTCGGTCAGGTTTTCCTCCTCGTTGTAGACCGGGATGACGAGGGAAAGTTCGATTTCGGGCGTTGTCATGGTTGCGGGGTCCCTTCTGCGCCGTCCGCTTCGGCGGGCTGAGCATTGGATTTGGGTCTTGAATAGAATATCACGACTTGTTTTTCAGTCAGTTTGTCGAGCTTGCGCTGAAGTTTTGCGTTTTCGGGGTCGGCGGCCAGGGCGGCTTTAAGCCGTCTCTCCCGGCGCAAGGCCGGCTCGCTGAGTCCGGAGCCATCACAGTAACAGATAGCCGTCAGATACCTGTACATCGGGGAAGACGTGGGGTAATTCCTCGGTTCGGGCGAGTTGTTCTGGTATTCCATGATGTGCCGCACCCATTCTCCGCGCGTGATCACCATGCCGCCGTGTTCCTTCACTTCATGCAGAAACTCCATGAACTCCTCCGGGCCCTTGATGTCGACCGTGTCGGAAATGAACGTGCGGTTGGAGTCGTCGAGCTTCTCCAGCGAGAACATCTTCACCGGTGCAGGGAGATCCAGGTAGAACGCCAGTTCCGCGCCATTGGACGAACCGAAAAACGCCACACGGTTGATATAGTCCGGGTCCTTCGCAAGGATCTCCTTCAGCAAGGCGGCCTGCTTGCGCAGGAAAGGGGCGGCCGGTTCGATGGATTTGGTCCGGCTCAGCTGCGGGATCAGGAAGGAGAAGACGGTGAACAGGACGAACGCCACGAACGGGACCACACGGTTCAGAGGATCGGTGGCGGGCGCGAAAACGCCCTCGGCATTCTCCTGTTTGAGTTTCTTCCGCGAACGTCGCCAGAAGATCAGGAACCCGATCCCAACGATGAGGGCGAACGGAGCAAGGGCCGCGGACAGCAGCACGTCCAAATCCCTGCTTCCCATCGGAATGTATCGGAGAGGACTGGCCTTCCCGGTACATAATCCGATGTAGTCGAGGAAGGTGATCCCCGGAGTCAGGACGGCAAACACGATCAGGAGGATGGCGGCGGCCGGGATCAGCGCGTCCACGAGTTTCGCAAATTTGTCAGTGATCTTCCGCAGGAAAGACCAACCCTCCTGCGGCTCGGAGAACCAGGCGGCGGTGAAGAGCGCGCACCACGGCACGATCGGCAGGATGTAGTACGAACGGCGCGACCGCGAGGCGGAGAACAGGATAAAGATGAACACCATCGAGGCGAACAGCCACAGCGTGTCCTTCGAGCACGGCTTGCGGGAGGACAAGTCCTCCACAGAAGCAGTGCCTTGCTTCGCAACGGCACGGATGAGCCCGTAGACATAATCAATGACCGCGAAAATGAAGAAGGGCGTCCACGGGATCATCAGGCGCGGCAGATACAGGAAATACACGTAGAACGGGTCCTTGTTGTGGTCCCACGGATTGAACACGCGCATCAGGTTCTCGCGGAACACCAGCACGATGCCGCTCGCGCCGTAGTTTTCCGACATCACGGCCTCCAGCACGAACGGCACGGCGTACAGGCAGAGCCCGCCGAGGAAGAACGCGAGGAAGAATTTCCAGTTCAGATGCAGCCGGAACGACTTGCGGACGACGCAGTCGATGACTGCCAGCGCGGGCGGGATGACGAACGCGGGAAGCCCCTTGGTCTGCGCCCCGACCGCGCAGCAGCCCCAGAACGCGAAATACGCCCAGAAGGACGGCGTTTCGCGATGATGCAGATACACCGTCACGGCCATCACGATGAAGACCGTCTGCTCCATGTCGGCCTCGGCGAGGCGGCCCCAGACAATGAACGAATACGTGCTGAGCAGGATCCAGCCCGCCAGATACGCCGTGCGCTCGGAATAGAACTTGCGGGCGACGGAAATGATGCAGCCGAGCCCGGCAAGCGCAAACAGTGCGCTCGGGAGACGTACGGAAAGTTCGGTCACACGTCCGCCCGCGAGCTTCGAGAGGATCGCGGCGAACCAGTAACTGACGAGCGGCTTGTCGAAATACGCCTGGCCGTTGATGCGCGGATGCAGCCAGTCGCCGGTCATGAGCATTTCGCGGACGACCTCGAACCAGCGGGCTTCCGAGCGGATGGCGGGGTAGATGCCGAGTCCGAGGAAAAGGACGAAGCAGGCGAACACCCAGAACGTGATCCACTTCGCATTTTTGCGAATCGAGGGGATCAGTGTGTCGCTGCACTTCTGAAACCGCATCATGTCGAACCCGCCCGCCATGCAGTCTTACCTCACTTCGCCAGAATCTCTTTGCAGGTATCGATCACGTCGTCGACGTCGGCGTCGGACATGCCGGGGAAGAACGGCAGCGAGAAGATGCGCTCGCTGTTCCACTCGGTGTTCGGCAGGGCGCCTGCCGGAACGGGGCAGGCCTCGCGGTAGTATTTCTGGCCGTGGACGCAGCGGAAATGCAGCCCGGTGCCGATGTTGCGCTTCTTGAGCTCGGACATGAAGTCGTCGCGCGTGATGCCGGTCTTGTCGATGTCCAGGCGCACGACCATCAGGTGGTAGGAATCCTTGTACTCGTACGCGGGCTGCGCCAGCGGAGTCAGCTCGGGGATATTCGCGAGGCGTTCGCGGTAGAGCGCGGCGAGGTGCCCGCGTTCGGCGTTCATGCGGTCCACGCGGGTCAGCTGGGTGATGCCCAAGACGGCCTGCATGTCCGGCATGTTGAACTTGAATCCGGGTTCGACCACCTGCGCCTGCGGGGCGCGGCCCATGGTCTGGCGGTCGTAGGCGTCGACGCCGAGGCCGTGGAACTTGAGGCTGCGGACGCGGTCGGCGAGCGCCGCATCGTCCGTGGCGAACATGCCGCCCTCGCCCGTGGTGATGTTCTTGATCGGGTGGAACGAGAACATCACGTGCCCGTGTTTGCCGATGCGTTCGCCCTTGAACTCGGCGCCGAGCGCGTGCGCGGCGTCTTCGATGAGCACGACGTTGTGCTTGGCGGCGACGGCGCGGATCTTGTCAAGCTCCAGCACGCCGCCCGCGAAATGGACCGGGACGATCGCCTTCGTGCGCGGCGTGATCGCCGCCTCGATCGCTTCCGCTGTAATCATGAGCGTGTCGCGGTCGCAGTCGACGAAGACCGGCTTCGCGCCGTACAAAGAAACGACGTTCGGCAGGGAAACCCACGTCATGGACGGCGTGATGACTTCGTCGCCGGGCTTCAGGCCGAGCGCGCGGAACAGCACCTCCATCACGGTCGTTTCGGAGGTCAGCGGGATCGCATGTTTCGCGCCGGTATAGGCGCAGAAAGCCTTTTCGAATTCGGCGTTCTTCGGGCCGGTGGTGATCCAGCCGGAACGCAGCACATTGGCGACCTCGGAAATCTCCCATTCCTGGATCGAGGGCTTGGAGAAAGGCAGAAATGTTTCGCGCATAAAAATAAAGTCCTGTCTGAACTGTTGCAGTAATTATTTATATAATATACCCCTGTAATTGAAGATATGCAAGCGCGCCCGCGCGAAAACGCCAAAAAAAAGACGGCACGCCGGAAAGGCATGCCGTCTTGCGGAATCGGTTGTTTGTTCGCGAGAGGTCAGGCCTTGGCCGCCTCGCCGCTGTCGTCCTTCTTCGCGTCGTCCGGACCTTCGGAGGAGATGTTGCGCTCTTCCTTGTGCCAGTAGGCGGTGATCATGGGGGAGACGAAGATGGAGGAGTAGCAGCCGGCCACGTTACCGATCAGGATGACCGCCACGAAGTCGCGGATACCGTCGCCGCCGAAGATCAGCTGGCAGATGAGGACCAGCATGACGCAGACGGAGGTCAGGATGGTACGGCCGAGCGTCTGGTTCAAGCTCAGTTCAACGATCTGGAAGTAGGTGAGGCCCTTGCGCGTACGGAGATTTTCGCGCTGACGGTCGAAGATCACGATGGTGTCGTTGACCGAGTAGCCGATGAGGGTCAGCAGCGAGGCCACCACCTGCAGCGAGATCTGGCCGCCGAAGAGCAGGTACAGACCCGTCGCCACGATCACGTCGTGAACCAGGGCGATATTCGCCGCGATGGAGTACGAGAACTGGAAGCGGATGACCATGTAGATGATCATGCCGATCATGGCGCAGATGAGGGCCTTGATGGCGGAACGCGTGAACGCCGCGCCGATCAATGCGCCGAGGGTGGACTCGGAGAGCTTGGTGAGCTTCACGTCGGGATACGCTTCGTCGAGCTTCTGAATCAGCGTGTCGGCGTTCTCCTGGGAGACGGTGCCGGTGCCGCGGTCGCGCACGACGAGCTCCAGCACGCTCTTGCCGTCGACGTTGTTCTCGTCGGTGATCTTCTTATAGGTAGCCTTGGCGTCGTAGCCTTCCTTCTCCAGGACCTTTTCGATGTCGCTGGCGGGAATCTGCGCCATGGCCTTGTCTTTCGGGACGTAGCTGACGATCAGCTGGGTGCCGCCCGTGAAGTCGATGCTGAGGGCGTCGCGGCCGCGCACGAAGACCGTAACGAGCGAAACGAGGATCAGGCAGGCGGAAATGCCGAAGCCGACGAAACGGAACTTGATGAAGTCGAAGTGCGGATGCGGCAGGAACATCATCATGTTGATCTTCTTGATCTTCAGCGGGAGCATCAGGAAGAACTCGAAGAGCAGACGGGACAGGAAGACCGCCGAGAACATGGTCGTGAAAATACCGATGACCAGCGTCATGGCGAATCCCTTGATCGCGCCGGTGCCCTGCCAGTAGAGGATGGCGCCGGTGAAGAGCGTCGTCACGTTCGAGTCGAAGATGGCGGAGAAGGCGCGGTCGAAACCGGTCTTCACAGCGTAGTCGAGCGACTTGCCGGCGTCCTGTTCCTCGCGGATGCGTTCGTAGATCAGCACGTTGGCGTCGACGGCCATACCGAGGGTGAGGATGATGCCGGCTATGCCGGGGAGCGTCAGGGTCACGTCGAAGGCCGCCATGGCGCCGAGGAGCACGCCCGTGTTCACGACCAGGGAAATGTTCGCCACGAGGCCGGCGAGGCGGTAGTAGATGAGCATGAAGATCATCACGAGGGCCGTACCGAGGATGCCGCTGTAGATACTCTTGCGGATAGTCTCCTGGCCGACCGTGGCGTCGATGTCGGAACGGGACGCGATCGTGATCACGAAGGGCAGACTGCCGCTCTTCAGGGCGTCGGACACGCTCTTGGCTTCGTCCTGGGAGAAGGAGCCGGTGATGCGGGCGGTGCCGCCGTCGATCTTGGAAAGCAGGGTCGGCGCGGAGTAGAGCTGGCCGTCGAGCACGATGGCGAGGCGTTCGCCGACGTGTTTGCCGGTAACTTCGCCGAACTGCACGGTGCCCGCCGTGTTGAAGAACAGCAGGATCTCGCGCTGGCCGAACTCGTTCATAGTCACATAGGAATCCTTGATGTTGTCGCCTTCCATCTGGACGGTCGTTTCAACAAGGGTGTAGTCCGTGATCAGGTTGTTGCCGTCGCGGCGTTCCTCAGCGAGGAATTCGGCTTCGGACGGAGTGTCGGGATAGGATTCCGGATCACCGCCCTGTGCGAGGTAGGCCATGAACTTCGGCACCTCGATGTCGTTGTTCGGGTGAACGAGGCGGAATTCAAGTTTCGCGGAACGAAGAATCAGCTTTTCGAGGTTGGCGCGGTCGTCGGAGTTGACGGACGGAACACGCACGGAGACGAAATCCTGACCGGCAGGAGAAATTTCCGTTTCGAAGTAGTTCTGAGCTTCCAGACGCTTGCGGAGCGTTTCGATGGCATTGTCGCGGAACGAATCGAACTGCGCGCCGTCCATCTCCTTGTCGGCCTGCAGATGCAGGAGGAATTCGGCACCGCCGTTGAGGTCGATGCCGAGGCGGATCGCGCCGGAGGCGTTCTTGCGGACCAGGGAAATCACGTCGCCGTTGTTCTGAAGCTTCTGCGCCTTCACGATGTTCGGCTTCACGAAGTGGACGAGGTCGACGGAGAGCGCGGCGGAACCGTCTTCCCTGGTCTCGCGCGCCGCAGCTTCGAGGGCGGTGGAAGGATACAGATACTTGATCTTGTCTTCCTGCTGGAGGGCTTTCGCGCGCTCGACCACTTTCTGGATGGTCGGATCGGCGGGATCGGCGAGCAGTTTAAAGAACGTCTCATAGAAATCGCTCTGCTTCAGCGGGAACATGGCCGCGACGAACACGGCGATCACAGCCAGCGCGAAGACGCAGTAAATGGCAAATGTGCTCTTGCTGTTCTTCATTTCTTCGTCACCTCGGCTTTCGTGTCGGCGGCGTCGGCAGCGGGCGTGATGACCTGCGCGACGGCCGAACGGGAAATGGCGATCTGGACGTTGTTCGCGACCTTCAGCATGAACTGGTCCTTCTGAACTTCGGCGATCTCGCCGATGATGCCGCCGCTGGTCATGATCTTCGTGCCCTTGCGGATCGAATTCATCATTTCTTCGCGTTTCTTTTTTTCCTTGCTGCTGGTGCGCATGGAAATCGCGATCATCACGCCGATCAGGATGATGAACGGGATCATCATCATGCCGGAGGACGGAGGCGGAGCCTGCTGCTGTCCGGCTTCGGATGCGGGCGCGCCGGTCTGGGCGACGGTGGTTTCTACGGCAGAAGCAGCGGCAGTTGCGCTCACGGAACCATCCGCGGCCTGCGCGAAAACGACAAAGGAAGTGTTTGCCATGTTCAAAACTTTCTGGTTATGTTGAAGCTAAAATTGTATGCGTAAAACTATAATATACACCCTTTTTCCAAATAAACAAGAATATTTTCCGAAAAAGTGAGGATTTCCGCGCGAAAGAAGAGTCGAAAATGTGTTTCACGGCAGGGACACGGTGTGTTTTACTGCAGGGATCGAACCGGGCAAAAGCTCTTTTTAGAACAAAAGCTGGTTTTTCTTCAAGTTTCAGTTAAAAGGAACTGTTTTTAATTGAAACTTGCGTGTACGCGCGGGAAAGATTCCCTGGCATTCCATCGAATCGCCGTTTCAGGGCAAATCACCGATTTCCAGGGAAAACGTCCTGATCCAAAACAACGGTCAGGAGTTCGTCATGTATGAACCATCTTCATGTTTCCCAGTAAAGCAGAAAATCTCCAAGTTTCAGTTAAAAAGAACTTGTTTTAACTGAAACTTGCGTGTATGCGCGGGAAAGCGTTTTCCAGCGTTTTCGCACCCAATCAATGGATACACAAAACGGGGATCTTTCTCAAAAAAGAATACGCACGCCGGAGCTGCAAATCCGCGGAATGAAACAGGAACTCCGGGTTATTTTCCGGATTTCTTTTTCGCGGCGGATTTCGGGGCCAGAACAATCGCGCCGAGCCACGGGAGCCGGAGCGTGATGAACTGTTTCTGGCCGTGGCATTCGCCGGGCGACGAGACCATTCTCTGGCCGTTCAGGAGTCCGGTCCCGCCATATTCCTCGCGGTCGGTATTGAACACCTCGACCCATTCGCCGGGAATCGGGACGCCTATGTTGAAGTCATCGCGCACGACCGGAGTCAGGTTCAGGATCACGACGAGCGGCGCTTTGCGCTGTTTGTCCCAGCGGATGAAGGAATAGACCGACTGCCTGAAATCGCCCCCGTCCAGCCACTGGAACCCGGCGGGCGTGAAGTCATCCTCCCACAGGGCCGGCTGGCTGAGGTAGAACCTGTTCAGCTCGGCAACCATGCGATGGATGGAATCGTGCGACGGATATTTGAGCAGGAGCCAGTCGACCGACTGGTTGTTGCAGTTCCACTCGATCACCTGCGCGAACTCGCCACCCATGAAGATGAGCTTTTTGCCCGGATGCGTCGCCATCAGGACGTACATCGCGCGCAGGTTGGCGAATTTCTGCACGTAGTCGCCGGACATGCGTCCGAAGAGGGAGAGCTTGCCGTGGACAACCTCGTCATGGCTGAGCGGCAGGATGAAGTTTTCGGAGAACGCGTAGCAGATGGAGAACGCGAGCTGGCCGTGGTGGTAGCTGCGGTAGATCGGATCGAGCTTGAAATAGTCGAGCGTGTCGTGCATCCAGCCCATGTTCCACTTGAACGTGAATCCAAGGCCGCCGAGGTAGAGCGGACGGGAGACGCCGGGCCAGGACGTGGATTCCTCGGCGATCATGGAGATACCAGGGTACAGCTTGTGCGCGAGCTCGTTCAGGTGGCGGATAAACGCGATCGCCTCGAGGTTTTCGCAGCCGCCATATTCGTTCGGAATCCATTCGCCGTCGTTGCGCGAGTAGTTGAGGTAAAGCATGGAGGCGACGGCGTCCACGCGGAGTCCGTCAGCGTGGTATTGGTCGAGCCAGAAAAGCGCGCTGCCGATCAGGAACTGCCGCACCTCGTTGCGCCCGAAATTGAAGATGTACGTGCCCCAGTCCTTCTGTTCGCCCTTGCGCGGATCGGCATGTTCGTACAGGGCCGTACCGTCGAAGCGTCCGAGCGAGAAAGTATCGCGCGGGAAATGAGCGGGAACCCAGTCCAGGAACACGCCGATGCCGTGTTCGTGCATGTAGTTCATGAACCAGGCGAAATCCTCCGGCGAACCGTAGCGCGCGGTCGGCGCATAGAACCCGGTCACCTGATAGCCCCACGACTGGTCCAGCGGATGTTCCATCACGGGGAGCAGTTCCACATGCGTATAGCCCATTTTCCGAACGTAATCCGCCAGCGCAACGGCAAGTTCGCGGTAGTTGTTGAACGTCTCTTTCACCTCGGGCAGTTTCAGCCCGGGGCCGCCCCATGTTCCGAGGTGTACTTCATATATGTTCATGGGGCTGTCGACCGGATTCGTCGCGGCACGTTTCTTCATCCAGGCGTCATCGGTCCATTGGAAAGGTTCCGCCTGCGGGACGATGCCGGCGTTGTTCGGGCGCAACTCCGTACGACGGGCGTACGGGTCGAGCTTCAGGACGATGGAACCGTCCGAGCCTTTCACCTCGAATTTATATACGTCGCCCGGTTTGAGGCCGGGGATAAAAAGTTCCCAGATGCCGGAAAGCCCGAGCATACGCATCGGATGCCGCCGACCATCCCAGCAGTTGAAGTCGCCGACCACGGAAACGCGCTGTGCGTTCGGCGCCCAGACCGCGAACGAAACCCCCTCGACTCCACCGAGGTTCCGGACATGCGCTCCCATAACATCGTAGACACGCTGGTGTTCGCCCTGATTAAAGAGATAAATATCCATCTCGCCGAGCGTGGGCAGGAAACAGTAGGGATCGGGCGAGGTGAACGTGCTGTCTGAATACTCCTTTTCGACCTCATACGCGAACAGATTCTTTCTTCTCGCGAAGAAACATGTGAAAATCCCCTGTTCATTTTCCCTCGTCGCGGGATAACGCTTGTTTCCGGCGAGGACTGTGACGGATTCCGCCTCGGGATCGTACACGCGGACCACAACTCCGCCTGATACCTGATGCATGCCGAGGAACTCGTGCGGATTACGGCAGGACCCGGCAAGTATCTCGTTCATGACCGCGTTTTCCTGCGTATCGGGAAGCTTTTTCATGGCAAACGTCCTCCTGTAGGGCGGATGATCAACGGGCGTTCAAGAAGAACAGGATGAAGTAGAAGACGAAAGAATTGACGATCAGGCTGTCGACAAGGTCGAAAAGTCCGCCGATCCCCGGCAGAAAATGACCGGAATCCTTCACGTTGCAGGTGCGCTTCAGGCTGGATTCCGCCAGGTCGCCCACCATGCCGCCGAAGAACAGCAGAATGCCGATGACCGTCATCTTGAAATAGCCGTAGCCGTCCCACCATTCGTAGCCGTTGCGCTGGTCGGAGCAGATCGTATAGATTGTGAGTGTGACCGCCACGGACAGGATCAGTCCGCCGACAAGTCCTTCCCACGATTTCGCAGGGCTGATGGACGGCACGAGCTTGTGATTTTTCCCATGAGAAATCGTATTGCACAGCGACCCGACGAGATACGCGCCGATGTCGCCGCTCTTCGTGCCGAGAATGAAAAGCAGGAACGTCGCGGGGATGTTTCCGTAGAAATTATAGGTGTAATAAATGCCGGAAATGAGCTTGAGCGCCATGGAAAACAGGAAAAATATCGCAAATCCGTTAATCGCGGCGCGCAGCGCTTCCTGATTCTTGTTCGTGGAAAGGACTATCATCCAGAAAATGAACGCAAACAGGACGAGGTCGAAGGAAATGCCCGGCCAGAACAGCAGCCAGCGTTTCTGTATGATCGGAAATATCACGACTGCAACAAGAGCCAGGGAAATGAACCATTTCATTCCCTTGAACTGCTTCGGACCATTGAGCATCCCGAAACATTCCCACGATGCGCCGAACCCAAGAAAAGCGCAGAGAACCGTGAAAAACCATTTTCTGACGTCGTAGGGAAGAAATACCGCCCCCGATAGAAGCGCGAGAAGAATAACA
Organism: uncultured bacterium; assembly: GCA_902762495.1. Lineage (GTDB taxonomy): Bacteria > Verrucomicrobiota > Lentisphaeria > Victivallales > UBA1829 > UBA1732. The sequence continues at coordinate 29,688 of CACWOL010000011.1, forward strand.
GAACTGAACGTGCGTTTTGCAAGCGTAGACATGGGTCATCTGCCTCCGAATCTGCGTTTTCGGCCGTAATAAGCCTGGACTGCCTTGTCGAACTCGTTGATATCAAAATCCGGCCATAAGGTCTTCGTAAAATAAAATTCGCTGTAGGATATCTGCCACAGCAGGAAATTGCTCACGCGTTCCTCGCCGCTGGTACGGATCAGCAGGTCGGGATCCGGCACCTCGGGAAGATACAGATGGTCCGCCACTGTCTTTTCCGTAATGTCTTCCGGTGAAAGAATACCACTTTTCACCTCATTTGCAATCGCTTTCACGGCATCCGTAATCTCCATGCGCGAACCGTAATTGAGCGCAAGGATGAAAGTACGCGTAAAGTCTTTCGCAGTTTCGCGTTTTACTTTGTCGAGGCGGATACGGCAGGGTTCTGGTAGTGCGGATATATCACCGGTCGTGAGCAGACGGACTTTTTCCTTCAGCAGGACTTCGAGATTGTCGTCAAGAAACTGCGCCAGAATATTCATCAGCGCGTCGACTTCTTCCTTTGACCGCTTCCAGTTCTCCGTGCTGAACGCATACAGGGTGACATAACGGATGGAGTCATAACGCGAAATGTAATTCATGAAGTCCACTACGCGGTTCGCACCCGCCAGATGGCCTTCCTTGCGCTCAACGCCATGTTGAGCAGCCCAGCGTCCGTTTCCGTCCAGGATGACGGCTACATGTCGGAGTTCATTCGCCTGCGCCATAGAATCTTTCCTCCAGCATCATGGCCAAAGCATGATAGATGGGCAGATGGTATTCCTGCACACGGTAGGCTTCACGTGCCGGGACATCCAGGATGAAATCAGCATATTTTCTGCACACGCCCTCTTCATTATTTCCGGTCAGGAGATAAGTGGAAATCCCGAGGACGCGTGCGATTTTGAAGAGATTCATAATGTTTTTCGCATTGCCCGAGGTCGTGATCCCGAGCACGGCGTCGCCTTTCTGTCCGAAAATATAAAGCTGCTGGGCATAGGTCATGAGAGGATCGACGTCGTTGGTATATGCCGAAGCAAGCGCCGGATGACCGTTCAGGGAAATCGCCCGGAATCCCCTTTGTATCCTTTCCGGATAATTCTCACCGGGATAGGCGGCTTCCAGAGCTTCGGCAAGATCGGACGGAATATGTCGGCGGCTCAGGAATCCCTTCCCAAGCTCGGCAATAAAATGTTCTGCGTCAGAACAACTTCCGCCATTTCCGCAGATAAATAACGTTTTGTCCTTGAAAAAAACGTTTTCCAGGTTAAAATATAATGTATGGATTTTTTCCGCCGAATCCCGGAGATCGGGATACCGGTCCAGAAGAGTATCCATGTGCTTCTTGACATTGTTGTTCATATCCATGTTCGTCACCTGCCAACAGGGGTTAAATAAAAATCCACAGTGTTAATAGAACACCGTTTCCGTACAAAGTCAAACCGTTTTGTGAACATCTTCCGAAAAAAGTGTTTGAAGCGGGAACGGCGGGTTGTTAACATATTGACAGCCCCTATTCCTATTACATTTGCTCAATTCAGGTTAAAATCATATCAGAAACCAATCTCAATAACTTTTCCGGACGGCAAAATAGATTCCGCCGGAAGATCGGAGGCAAACCCACCATGAAAATCAAAATATCCAGAGAAACTCTGCTTAAAGCCCTGCAGAAGGTCGGCAATATCGTCAATACGCGCAATACTCTGCCCGTGCTTTCCAATATTCTTTTCGAAGCGGCCGAAGGTAAACTCAAGCTCACCGGAACTGACCTTGAGATCCGTATGGAAACGGTCGTCGACGCCGAGGTCATTGAAGCAGGCGTTACCACGCTGCCCGCCAAGAAGATGCTCACCCTTGTTTCCAAGTTCCGCGGCGAGTTCATCGAGATCGAAAGCGGAGACAATTTCCACTCCACGATCAAATGCGGCACCGCGTCCATCATGCTCCTCGGACTCAATCCGGCCGATTATCCGAAGAAGGATGAAGTCAAATTCATTCGTTCCTTCTCCATGAAGCAGGCCGACATGGCGGTCATAATCGAACGCATCGCATACGCCGCCAGCCTTGAGGATTCCCGCAAGGTCCTTCAGGGTATCCTGTTTTCCGTCCGCGACGGCAAGTTCACGGCTGTCGCCACGGACGGCAAACGTCTCGCTCTCTGCGAAAAGGTATTCGAGTCGCTTCCCGAAGGTTCCGAAGGCGACATCATCATTACCCAGAAGGCTGCGAATGAACTCAAACGCCTCCTCGAAAAGGAAGGCGAAGTCGCGATCAACATCGCTGAAAACCAGGTTGTGTTCGAAGTTGGTGCGTCCGTGATCACGTCCAAGCTCATCGAAGGCAACTATCCGAACTACCGCCAGGTCATTCCGGCTTCCTTCAAGCAGACCGTGACCGTTTCCTGCGAAAGTGTGATCTATGCGCTCGAACTCATCTGCGTGACCCTCGCGGAAAGCGGTTCGCCGAAGGTATCTCTTACCTTCAAATCGGACAGCATGCTTTTCGAAACGAACAGCAACATCGGCGAAGGCCGCGAAAGCGTGCCCATTCAGTACGACGGCGAGGAGATGTCAGCCTCGTTCAACTCGAACTTCTTCCTGGATCCCTTCAAACACATCCAGGTCGATAACGTGTTCATCAAAGTGAACGACGTTATGAGCCCGATCGCGATCGAAAGCGGCGATGGTTTCCTGTACGTCATCATGCCGATGAGGAACAAATAAGAACAACAAGTTATGCGGCGCGTCCGCAAGTCGTACTGAATATCCTGCCGTAAGCTCAAATCGGGCATACGGCGGGATTTCCGTATTCAATCACTTCATTTTCAGTAATCTTTTAGCAGGGATCCTATGGTAAATTTACTGGTTCTACAGAATTTCCGGTTGTTCGAATCGGTGTCCCTGCATTTTGAAGTGCCGACCGTGTTTCTCTGCGGTTCGAACGGGCAGGGGAAAACTAGTCTGCTCGAAGCATTGTTTTACCTCGCGAATTTGAGGTCGTTCCGTACTTCGCGCACCTCGGAAATGATTAAGCTTCATGCTCCGTCGGCAATAGTTGGAGCCTCCGTTTCATTCCGCGACTGGTCGCGTCAGCTTGCTGTAGAGATAGGCGAAACACGAAAACTGGTCGTTGACGGAAAACATGTGGCTCGTGCCAGCGAGTTCGCCGGTTCATTCAATACGGTCACGTTTCTGCCGGATGATCCGGAGATCATTACAGGGCGATCCCAGGTGAGGCGTAAATTTATGGATATGTTCATCTCCATGCTGGATCACGGATATTTTACCGCGCTGCAAGCGTATTACAATGGTGTAAAAAACAGAAACTGTCTATTGCGGATGAAAGATGTAAGCAATGATGTGATCCGGTCGTATCATCCGGCACTTGCGAAGTACGGCGCAGAGATAGTACAGGCACGTGAAATCCATCTCAGAATCTTATCGGATTTCATGCGGAACATCATGGCGGAACTAAAGCCTGAACTCGCTGATCTGCAATTGAAATTACGGACAATTCACGAGCTTTCCGATCCGAAAATCTTTGAAGAAAAATTGGAACGAAACTTGGAAAAAGACAGACTGAACGGATACACAACAACCGGACCGCATCTTGACGATTTCGATTTCGTCGCAGATGGAAAGTCATTGAAACTTTACGGATCCCGCGGACAATGCCGTGCCACGTCGTTTGCGTTGAAGGAAGCGGAATTCGATATCGTCAAAAATCATTCGATATCAAAGGATAATACCGTTGTTATCGTAGACGATGCCACAGGCGATCTCGATAAAAAGACGCAGGAAGCGTTTTATCATAAGATATCGGAAGCAAAACAGGTATTCTGTTCCTTCACGGAAATCCCGGACAATCCTCTGACGCAAAATTCACAAATCGTTCATATTACAGCCGGACGTGCTGTTTAAGCAAGACAGGAGATATCAACATGGCATCCTACAATTCCATCATCTGCCGATACAATGAGATCGCGACAAAAGGAAACAACCGCAGCATGTTCGAAAACACGCTAATCCGCAATATGAAACGCATGACGAAGGATCGTGTTCCCGGTCTGAATTATGTGAAAATGCGCGGTCGTATTTTCATCCATAAAAATGAATTTGATGTTTTTACGGACGAGGAGCAGGAATATCTGAAAGAACGTCTGAGAGACTGTTTCGGCCTGGATTCGTTTTCCTTCTGCATCGAGGGGGAACGCACCATCAATGCAGTCCTGGATCATATCAAAAATGCCGTGAAACCGTTGTTCGAACAGAAACTTGAAAGTCTTGGCCGTCCGGTGAAATTCCGGACGCGCGCACGGCGTTCAGACAAGAGTTTTCCATTGCGCTCTAAAGAGATCGAAATCGAAACGGCGACCATGATCGAAGAAATGATTGGAGAGAATAAGGTCCAGGTCGACCTGATGAACCCGGATATTTCCATCGGCGTCGAGATAAGGGAAAAGAATTCCACTATTTTCCTCGAAACGGTCAAGGCGCGCGGCGGTCTTCCGGTCGGGTCCAATTCTCCGCTGCTCGGCATGCTGTCCGGCGGGATCGATTCGCCGGTGGCGTGCGCGATGGCGATGAAACGCGGCTGCCGCATGGACTTCCTCACTTTCCACAGTTATCCTTATACGCCGATCGAATCCGTTACGAAAGTCTGGCGTATCGCGAAGATCATCAACAGGTTTCAGCCGCACGGCATGCTGTATGCCTGCAATCTATCCGAAGTTCAGAAGCTCATCCGTGACAACTGCGATCCGAAATTCCGCACAGTCCTGTACCGGCGCATGATGATGCGTATCGCCTCGAAACTTTGCAGAAAGCATAATCTGTACGGGATTGTGACCGGCGAGGCGATCGGACAGGTCGCCAGTCAGACGGTCGTGAACATGTCCGTGATCGACCGTGCCGTGCCGGATCTGATTGTGCGTCCGCTCTGCGGCATGGACAAACTGGAAACGATCGCCCGTGCGGAAGACATCGGAACTTTCGATATTTCCATCGAACCGATGGCGGACAGCTGTACCGTCTTTGCGCCGCCATCACCTGTCATTCATGCCAAGCTCCATTTTGTGGAGTTTGAGGAATCGAAAATCCCTAATATGGACGAAGCGATCCAGAAGGCTTTTGACGAGATCAAGCTTGTGACGGATGACGGATTGACCGATATTCCGTCACACGATACAAAAGATTGAAAATCAGTAAATTGACAATATGACGGACGAATTCAACGATTTGTCCGTCATTTCTTTTATACTGATTATCAAATACTTGACAAAATAACAGTCAAAAATAACGGATAATTCCGCTATTCATTGAAAATCAGTTTATTCATTCATTTTGTCATTTCGTTCTTTATCTATTCTTGTCTTATTTAAATATTCAGTATATTATTACTTTATCTCAATTCCGAAATAAACATAAAAAGATTTAATATATCCTTCTTATTCTGGAAAACTTTATCCTCTCTTTTCATTTTTCATTTTTATTATCAAATTTTATTTCAATCATATTTTTATTTCTATCATATCTATTAAAGCTTATCTGTGAAAAAATAATGCGATCTGTTTGTTTTCTCTTGTTTCTTTTTTCTTGAAAAAGCGATAATAGGGTGTATATTGATGGAATACTATCGAAAAGCCTTTTCATTCGAACGTATGAGGTGTTTTCATGCCCCAAGATCATACATCCGACGAGCCGCGTCCTCTACGCCGGTCCAAATTGAGCCGCATTTCGTGCATGTCCTTCCTGTTCCTGGCCATGTTCGTCGGCTCCGTGATACTTTACCTGCTGCCGTGGCGCATCATCTGCAATCTCGGCGTACCGTTCGTTCCGGTTCGCGCCCGCTTCAGTTTCCGGCTTTTTCCGGAAGACCTCGAACGATACCAGGATTTGAGGTACGAAGAGATTTTCTCCTCATTTCCGTTCTACCTCATCCATGACCGGCGCCCGAAAACGACGGCTTGGCCCTTCCCGGACGATTATCTGGCAGGTCCGCACCACATGCCGTATCCTTCTCCGGAGTATCTTGATTCCGGCGATCCTCCCCGCAGGACACTATGGGTGGTCCCGGAGAACACGGTCGAATTCGAGGTGCCGGAAGGCGTCGCGCACATCGGCGCGAAAGCGTTCTGGAAATGTACGCAATTGAAACGCGTTACGCTGCCTTCTACGCTGGTTTCCATCGGCGAGGGGGCTTTTGCCGGGTGCACGAGCCTGAAACGCATCAGGATCCCGGACAATGTGCTGGTGATCGGAAAGCACGCGTTCCACGGATGCACGGCGTTGTCTGACGTCCGCATGTCCGCGAATCTTGCCGGACTCGGTTATCATGCGTTTCAGGACTGCATCTCGCTGAAGATGATCGCGCTGCCGCATACGCTCCGCCGGTGCGACGGCAGTGCTTTCGCGGGGTGTTCCGCCCTGAGATCCATTGATACCTTCGGTCCGATCCCGGAGAGTGTCCCCGCCGTGGACGAAACCCTTCAAAAACACCTTCTCGAACACGATTTGAATCCTTATGCCGCCAAATTCGAATTTCCCGGCAGTTCCACGCTGAAATATGCCTCAATCCCGGTCGGGATCCAGTCGGTCTCGTTCAAAAACTGCATACGGCTGGAGGAGGTCGTAGTGGCGCGGGACGCTTCGCTGGAGGGGTTCGACGGATGCCTCAGTCTGCTCCGCGTCCGCACGCACAAGCAGGGGCGCAGCGGCAATCCGTCTCCGTCCGTCTGGGGATTCGGCAGATGCAGTTTTCTGAGGGATGTCGAGCTCCCGGACGTCGTGCGGATCGGGGCGGGCGCGTTTGAGAGATGTGTTTCCCTGAGCCGGATCACGCTCCCGGAATCGCTGGAAGCCATCGGCGACGGCGCGTTCGAGCACTGCCGGTCCCTGGAGAAGATCCGGATCCCGGCGGGCGTGACCTACCTCGGGGCGGGCGCGTTTGCGGAGGACGTACGTCTGACCGAGGCGGAAATCGCCGGTGCGCCTTCCCGGATTGAACCGGATGTTTTCAGCAACTGCGTCTCCCTGACGAAGTGTGAGCTTGCGGACGGGATGAATTCGATTTCGGACGGCATGTTTTCCGGCTGTAAGACTCTGAAGAGTATTCGTATCCCGGCGGGCGTGAAGACGATCGGGCAGAAAGCCTTTTATGAATGCCATCTGCTGCGGAGCGTGGAGTTCCCGGACGGCGTCGAATCCATCGGGGACAATGTGTTTTTCGCAACGAGCCTGTCCCATATCGAAATGCCGGCGAGCGTGAAGCGCATCGGAAATAACGCGTTCGGCTGGTGGTATGCGTACGGACCGAAGGAACACAGAATCGTTTTTCACGGGGACATCGAGGATCTGGACGGGATCGGGATGCACTGGAAGGACATGGTCTTCCCGCCGGAAAGCAGGTTCAGGAGGCTGGACGACGGCACGCTGGTCAATTCCGTCGAGGGACGCCTGATCGAAGTTCCGAAGGACACGGCGGGTGTTTACACGGTACCGGAGAATATCCGCACGATCGCTTCCGGGGCGTTCGGCGGGTGTACCTTCGACCGCATCGTCGTGCCCGATACGGTAACGCGTTTCGAGGACGGCGCATTCTCCGCCTGCCGCGCCAAGGAGATCGTGCTGCCAGACAATCTGGAGCGGGTCGTCGACGGGATGTTCGAGTCATGTTCCACGCCGGTGATCACGATCCCGCCGGGCGTGAAGGAAATCGGGGAACGCGCATTCTGCAATTGTTTCAACGTGAAGAAAGTCGTGCTGCCGGACGGTCTGGAGCGCATCGGGAAAGAGGCGTTCCGGGGCTGTTATATCCGCGAGATCGACATCCCGTCGAGCGTGAAGTGGATCTCGAAAGACGCGTTTCCCTACAGCCCGGTCAATCAGTACGTTCAGGAACACTACGGCCACCTGATGACGCCGGACCCGGACGCTCCGGCGAATGAGGCGGAAAAACAATGATCGGGGATGCGGCAGCAGTAAAAATGGTGCGCGGCGCGGGACTCGAACCCGCATGCCTCACGGCGAAGGATCCTAAGTCCTTTGTGTCTGCCAATTTCACCAGCCGCGCCTGAAGAATGAGACTATAATATAACATTTCCCTGCCGGAGAATCAACCCAGGAACTCAAAAAAACAGGGAGTGGCTGCATGCCGAGGCCGGAGTGTCTCTCAATTGCTTCCCCGGACGGGAGCGCCGGAGCGGCCGTCCGGACGAACTGGGCGTGCAGAATCCGTATCCCGGTGTTCCGGGCAAACAAGCCGTGGAATGTTCCGCCTCCTGATCGCATCCCGGCTTCCGTCATGTCATGAATACGAGCGTGATTCTGCTCTGCCGGACAAAGCCGTGCGGTGTGTGTTTTTCTTTTCTTCGTGCTTGTTTCGCTTGAAAAAGACTCTCTGCCGTGATATATTATTTTTTTCGGCAAAAACTTTTTCTAAATATAATACACACATTCGCGAGGTATTTTCCATGAAAATGTCCCAGTTGTTCGGCAGCCGCCTGAAAGAGGATCCGGCGGACGCCACCACCTACAGCCACAAATTCCTGGTCCGCGGGGGCTATGTGCGGCCCGTTTCCGCCGGAATCTATTCCCTGCTGCCCGTCGGCAAACGCGTGATCGCGAAGATCGAGAACATCATCCGTCAGGAAATGGACCGCGTGGGCGGGCAGGAAGTCCTGATGCCGGTCGTTCTTCCGGCCGATCTCTGGGTCGAATCCGGCCGCTACCAGTCCGTCGGGGCCGAGCTGCTGCGGTTCAGCGACCGCAACAACAAGGCGATGGTGCTGGGCATGACGCACGAGGAAGCCAGCTGCCAGATCGCCCGGACCGAGATCAACAGCTACAAGCAGCTGCCCGTGATGATCTATCAGATCCAGACCAAGTACCGCGACGAAGCGCGTCCGCGCGCCGGCTTGCTCCGTGTCCGCGAGTTCACGATGAAGGACGCGTACAGTTTCCACACCTCGCAGGAGGACCTGGACGCGTACTATCAGGAACTCCACGCCGCCTACGAACGCATCTTCCGCCGCGTTGGCATGAAACATGTCGTCTCCATCCTGTCCAACACCGGCATGATGGGCGGCAGCGTGTCGCACGAGTTCATGCTCCTGGCGGACTGCGGCGAGGATAACATCTTCCTGTCGCCGGACGGCAAGAGCTACAAGGCGAACCGCGAGGTCGCGGTGTCCGGCCTGAAATTCGAGCGTACCGGTGAAGAGCTCCCGCTCGAAAAAGTCGCCACGCCGCATTCCAAGACAATTGAAGAGGTCGCAAACTTCCTGAACGTGACGCCCGCGCAGACCGGCAAGGCGGTGTTCTACAGCACCGAGGACGGCAAGGAGCTGATCTTCGTGCTCATCCGCGGCGATTTCGAGGTCAACGAGTGCAAGCTCAAAAACGTCCTCGGGCTCAACGCGATCAAGTTCGCCGACGACAACCTCATCCGCGCCTGCGGCGCAGTCCCCGGATACGCCTCCCCGGTCGGCATCGCCGAAGTGCCGGAGAAGGTCCGCCTGGTGATCGACCCGTCCGCGGCCGGGACCGTGAACCTGGTGGTCGGCGCGAACGAGGAAGGATTCCACTACAAGAACTTCAACTACGGGCGCGACATGACGGGCGGCCTGGTGGCCGACGTGGCGTGCGTCCGCGAGGGCGATCCCTGCCCCGTGACCGGCGAACCGCTCGTGTTCAAGCATGGCATCGAGATCGGCAACATCTTCCAGCTCGGGCTGAAGTATTCGAAGTCGATGAAGGTGAACTACCTGGACAAGGACGGCAAGTCCAAGCCGATGTACATGGGCTGCTACGGCATCGGCGTCGGCCGCACCATGGCGTCGGTCATCGAGGATAACCACGACGACTACGGCCCGATCTGGCCGATGTCCATCGCGCCGTACCATGTTCACATCGTGGCGCTCCAGCCGAACGGCACCGAGTCCGGCGAGAAGGCCGAAGCGCTGTACAAAGACCTCCAGGCGAAGGGCGTGGAAGTCCTGTACGACGACCGCGGCGAAAAGGCCGGATTCATGTTCAGCGACGCCGACCTCCTCGGCGTCCCGTTCCGCGTGATCATTTCCCCGAAGACGCTCGCGAACGGCATGGTCGAATTCCGCACGCGCGCCTCCCGCGACTCCGAGATGATCCCGTTCGAACAGGCCGCCGATGTCCTGGCGCAGCGTGTCCGCGCCGAACTGGACCGCTACCTCTGACGAATTGGAAAGGAACACGAACATGAGCAACAGCACATTTTATGTAACGACCCCGATCTACTACGTCAACGACAAGCCCCACATCGGGCACGCATACACGACCGTCCTCGCCGACGTCCTCGCGCGCTACCATCGCGCCGCGGGCGACGACGTCTGGTTCCTGACCGGCACCGACGAACACGGCCAGAAAGTCCAGAAGGCCGCCGAGAAAAACGGCATGACGCCGATCGAGCAGTGCAACAGCACCGTGGTCCGGTTCCAGGAGCTCTGGAAGCGCCTCGGCATCACGAACGACGACTTCATCCGCACGACCGAGGAACGCCACTGGAAAATCGTCCAGGCCATCATGCAGGACCTCTACGACCGCGACCTCATCTACAAGGCCGAGTACAAAGGATACTACTGCGTCGCCTGCGAACGCTTCTTCACGGAGAAGGACCTGATCGACGGCAAGCTCTGCCCGGACTGCCAGCGCGAAGTCGACACCATCGTCGAGAGCAACTATTTCTTCCGCATGAGCAGGTACCAGGACTGGCTCATCCAGTACATCACCGAACATCCCGACTTCATCCAGCCGGCGTTCCGCGCCAACGAGACGCTCGGATTCCTCCGCAAGCCGCTGGAAGACCTCTGCATCTCGCGTCCGAAGTCCCGCCTCTCCTGGGGCATCGAGCTGCCGTTCGATAAGGATTATGTCTGCTATGTGTGGTTCGACGCGCTCATCAACTATATCTCGGCGATCGGTTACGGCGTGGACCAGGCGCGCTTCGAGCGCTACTGGACCAGCTGCATCCATCTGATCGGAAAAGACATCCTCACCACGCACAGCGTGTACTGGCCGACCATGCTCAAGGCGATCGGGCTCCCGATGCCGAAGACCATCTTCGCGCACGGCTGGTGGCTCACCGGCAGCCGCAAAATGAGCAAGTCGCTCGGCAACGTAGTGAACCCGATGGACATGGCCGACAAGTACGGCGTGGACGCGTTCCGCTACTTCCTGCTCGCCGCCATGACGCCCGGCAACGACGCGTCGTTCACCGAGGAGGACTTCCTCCAGCGGTTCAACACCGACCTCGCGAACGACCTCGGCAACCTGCTTTCGCGCGTGGTGAAGCTCTCCATCAAGAATTTCGGCGGCACGCTCCCCGCACCGCCTCCGCTCCAGCCGCTCGAACTGGAACTGCTTTCCAAGGCGGGACTGGCCGTGAAACAGCTTGAAAACGAGCTGAACGCCATGAAGCTCGACCGCGGGATCAACGCCGTCATGAACGTGGTCCGCGAGGCCAACAAGTTCCTGGAGCGCACCGCCCCGTGGACGCTTGCAAAGGAAGGCAAGACCGACCGCCTCGCGGCCGTGCTGTACACCGCGGCGCAGACGCTTGAGATCGTGTCCGGCCTGCTCTTCCCGATCATGCCCGAAAAGATGACGCAGCTGCGCCGTTCGCTCGGTCTCTCAGAAGAAGAGATCGTGAAGACCGATTTCCAGTCGCTCAGCGAGTTCGCCGATCCCAGTGCAAACACGAAGCGTACCATGGTCGACATGCCCCCGCTCTTCCCGCGCATCGTGGTCGAGAAGGCCGAAGAGGCCGCTCCCGCGAAGCCGGAAAAACAGAAAAAGCAGGAGATCAAGGCCCCGAAGGCCAAGGCCGTCGTGGTGCCGGAAGGCATGGTCACGATCGAACAGTTCTTCAAGACGCAGCTCCGCACCGCGAAGGTGCTGGAGGCCGAACGCATCGAAGGCAAGACGCGGTTGCTCCACCTGAAGGTCGACCTCGGAAACGGCGATGTGCGTTCGCTGGTCGCTGGCATCGCCCAGCAGTACGCGCCGGAGGACGTGATCGGCAAGACCATCATCGTGGTCGCCAACCTCATGCCCGCGAAGATCGCAGGATTCGAGTCCTGCGGCATGCTCCTCGCGGCCAAGAACGAAACCGGTCTGAAGCTCGTGACCGTGGACGGCGGCGATGCCGAGCCCGGCCTCCCGGTCGGCTAAGGGAGGCGGAGCCTCCACTGCGGTAGTGCTCTCAGCTTCGCTTGAGCGCGAGACAGTTGTTCAAAACAAAAAGTGTGCGGCGGTATCCACAACTCGGATGCCGCCGATTTTTCATGTCTGGATTCAGGGTACAAAAAAGCCGCCGTTTTTGAGGTGGCGGCCTTAAAATCAAATGATCGCTTCGGAAACGGTCAGGCGTTGACTTCTTCCTTCAGCGCGATGACGACGGAGCGCTTTTCGCCGTCGCCGATGCTGTTGGTGGTCAGCGCCGTGTCGCCTTCCAGCGTGATGTGGACGATCCTGCGGTCATGGGAGTTCATCGGGGGCAGGGTCTTCGGGGCGCCCCACTGGTGGACTTCCTTGGCGGCGTCAAGCGCCTGCTGGCGGAGGACTTCGTCGCGGGAGAACGACGAGCCGCGGCGGCCTTCGAAACGGTCGCGGTCTCTGCGTTCGCCGCGGAACTCCCTGCGGGGACGTTCGCCGCGTTCGGAGCGTTCGCCGCGTTCGACACGGTCGGTGCGTTCGGAACGGCGTTCGGAGCGGCGTTCGCGGGGGCCTTCCATATCGATATAGAGTTTCGGGAACTCCGAATCGGTCTTCTGCATGATGCGGTTCACGATGAGCTGGAGGTTTTCCAGCGTCTTGCCGTGGTGTCCGATCACGCGGCCGGGTTCCTCGGTGGAGACGTAGAGGTTCACGGAGCGGGGTTTGTTTTCCACGCGGATATTGGCGTCGATGCCGAGGAAATCGAACATGTGGGCAAGGACGTTTCTGGCTTCCTCCATGGATTCCTGCGAGGCGGGCTTGACCGGCGGGGGCGTCCTGCGGGGACGTTCGCCGCGGGGTTCGGAGTCCTTGATCTCATCGAATCCGCCGTTGTTCGTTTCGGCGGAGGCGTTGTCCATGGGGACGGCCTTGATCTCATCGGTCGTTACGGTTTCTGCTGCGGCTTCTGCTGCCGCTCCTGCGTTTTCCATGGCCTGGGTGTCGGCCGCGGCGTTTTCTTCGAGTTCCATTGAATTCTCCGGGGTTGGGGCGGTTTATGCCTTCTGCGGTTTACTGGTCTGACGCGCTTCGTCCCGCTTTGCGGCGATTTGCCCGTATTTCATTTGAAGGATGCTGAATATCTGACTGACCGTCCAGTAAAGCGTCAGGCCGGACGGGAGATTGTAGAACATGAACAGCATGACGATGGGCATGAGCATCATCATCTTCTGCTGCGTGGAGTCGGCGGCGGAAGGCGTCATCTTCTGCTGCACGATCATGAGGACCGTCATGGCGATCACGAGCGGATGGAATCCGACCTGGCCGATGAAGGGCAGGGAGAAGGGAAGCGTCGGGCCGACGAGGTCGGGCCGCGAGAGGTCGGTACACCAGAGGAACGGCACGTTGCGGAGTTCAACAGCGGAATCCAACGCGGAGTAGAGCGCGATGAAGACGGGGATCTGAAGCAGGATGGGGAGGCAGCCGCCGACGGGGTTGACCTTCTCGACGCGGTAGAGCTCCATCATCTTCTGGTTGAGCTCGGCTTTCTTGCGCGCGGTGTCGTCCGGGGTGTCCATCGGGGCCTCTTTGTACTTCTCCTGGAGCTCCTTGATCTTCGGCTGGAGCTTCTGCATGCGGCGCATGGAGCTGTTGGCCTTCTGCGTGACCGGCCAGAAGAGGATGCGGACGATGAGCGTGAGGAGAATGATCGCGACGCCGTAGGAGCCGCAGAGGCTCTTCAGCCAGTTCAGGAGCATGACCATGGGACGCGCGATGAATTCGAACCAGGAGTAATAGGAAATGTGCATCACGCCCATAACGGAGGAACCGAGCGCGCGGATTCGCGCCATTTCCTTCGGGCCGCAGTAGGTCTTCAGAGTGAATTCCACGGGCACACCCGGCGCGAACGTGACTGTGCCGAAATTCCCGGTCATGGACGGAACGGCGTAGAGGTCCTTTTCATTGCTGCTGCCGGCGGGCATCCGCCAGATGCGGTCGCCGTTCGAAGAGGCAAACGGCATGGCTTCGTCGGCGAAAAGCAGCGAGGCGAAATATTTGTTGGAGGAGCCGATCCAGGCGACGGGTTCGGTGCAGGTGGTCTTGCGTTCGAATTTCTCGTCGGACTTGACCTGCGGATCGGCGGAATCGCACATGCCGCTGCCGACCTTGCAGAAGTCCACGTTCATGCGTTCGCTGTAAATCTTGTCTCCGGTGAGGTCCTTGACTTGCGGCAGACCGGCGAGCCGGACGCCGAGGTCATGGACCGTGATCGGTTCGGAACACATATTGGTCCAGACATACTTGCACTCGACCATGTAATTGTCTTCCGGCAGGGTGAACTCCTGGGCGAGCTGAAGGCCGTTGGAGAACATGCGGACGATTTTGGCCGAAGGCTTGCCGCTCATCGAGTCCGCCAGTGATACCAAAACGAGCGCAGGAGAGGATTTGAGCTCAAATGTATGGAACGCGCCTTCGCGGAAAAGCTCGATGGCCTCGCCCGTTTCCTTCAGTGTGTAGCGCGGATCCAGCAGCTTGGCGCTGATGATGGAACCGGAAAGATCGTCGATCGTGACGCTGAACAGTTTGTTTTCCAGCACGGAATACGATTCCGGAATTTTGGGAATCTCTTCCAACGCTTTTTCAGCCGGACTGTCCGTAACATTTCCCGCGTCCGCGATGGCCGTCTGACCGGAGGCCGAGGCGGCGCCCGCATTCGCGTCTGTCTGCCGGGCCGGAGCGTTCTGCTGCGTGGCCTCCAGCATTTTCTGGTATTCCTCGGCGCGTTTCGCCTGGTATTTCGGCATGTAAAGCAGCCAGCCGCCCATGAGCAGGCAGCCGACTAATACGATGAGGACAGTGTCTTTGTCAAATTTGAAGTTCACTCGTTATTCCTTCCCGGAATGTTTCGGGGGGACGGGGTCGTAACCGCCCCGGCACCAGGGATTGCATCTGAGGATCCGCCAGGAGGTCAGCGCCAGACCGCGGAGAATTCCATGGATGCGGACGGCTTCGATCGCATACTGGGAGCAGGTCGGCGTGAAACGGCAGCACGGGGGAAACAGCGGGGAGATCCAGCGGCGGTACAGACGGAAGGGGAGAATCACGAGTTCGCGGATTGGATGTCCGCTGTTTGTTTTTCCCGGGTCAGTCCGGCTTTTTTCAGCGTCCGGAGCAGATGCTCCTGCACTTCCTGCTGTTTTGCGCCGAACATGGCGCGGCGAGGGATGACCAGGATGCTGCATGGCAGGATAATCTCCTTGCACAGCCGGAAGGTTTCCGTGATCAGGCGTCTCGCACGGTTCCGCACGACGGCCGAATGATGCAGTTTGCGGCTGCAGATGATGCCGTACCGGGTCGTCTGAACCGGATCGTCCGGAACCGCCGCCCGCACCAGGACCGTAAAGAACGGATCCCGGCAGGCTTTCCCGTGTTCCTTGAGCGCTTCGAAGTCCTTTCGGGTGCGGAGCTTTTCCTGCTTCCTCAGGCTGCTGCGCCCAATTTCCACGGCGTGTTCCTTTCTCAGATGACGGTCAGGCGTTTACGCCCTTTCGTTCTTCTTCTGGCAAGGACCTGGCGGCCGCCCTTGGTGGCCATTCTGGCACGGAATCCATATTTGCGGGCGCGTTTGATGACGGAGGGCTGATACGTTCTTTTCATAGTTTCACCTTGTTCCCGGAGCTGCAAAAGGCGCTCCGGCTGTTCCTCTTTGAGGGGGTTGCAGCTTGTTGTTTTTCGTTCGTTTTGTATATGGTGTAATCCATCTAATATAGCATGCTTTCGGCGTTATTTCAACCCGGATACGTCCTTTTTTGGTTTTTTTTCCGATTTCTTTCCTTTTTTGTGTTATTTGCATTTGTTTTAGAAAAAAAATATGCTATAGTATGTTTTCAGGACTGCCGGCGGGTGTCATGCCGGTGGATTCCCCCTCATCTACGCACGACCTACACATCAACTATATCAACCAAAAAGGAACGCTTTACGGCGTTCCGGAGAGTTCAAGTATGAAACACTTGTTCCTTCTTTTCGCGGCGGCCGCGGCTCTCATCTGCACGGCCTGCTCCACCCCGACCGTCACCAATACCGCGCGCAACTCCGTGGAAGAAATGTTGCTGAGCGCGGTCGTGGAACGCGGCATTTCCTCCATCGACTTCGAAGCATATGCGGGCAAGAAAGTCTTCATGGACTACTCGAATCTGGCTCCTCAGGTCGATAAGGAATTCCTCATGGCCTACATCGAGCTGCATCTAGCGCGCTTCGGCGCCATCGTGGCGAAGGATGCCGCGGATGCCGACTACATCTTCAAGGCCACCAGCAGCGTGCTTGCCACCGATATGGACAAGTTCCTGCTCGGCATCCCGTCCCTCCCGATCCCGATCCCCTGGGCCAACCTCTCCATCGTGATCCCCGAAATCCCGATCATCATGCGTCTCCAGCGCACTGCCTGGGGCCGTTTCTTCTTCAACATCGTCGACGCCAAGACCAACGAGCCTGTCCAGATCGTCGATGGTGCGAAGTCGGAGGCCGCTTTCAACAACTGGGTCGTCTGCTTCATCCCGTTCAAGACGCACAGACTCCCGATTGGCGACGACAATCCCGGAAAGCTCCATTTCATCTGGTTCTGGGAAGACTGATCCTCTCCTGCTTTGATTTGATCTACGGCGTCCGGCTCCATGCGGGTCGGACGTCCTTTTTTATAACAGCTTTGAAATCAAGCAGAGGACAACATATAAAAAGACGTGTGAATATGATATATTTTGCTCAAAGATTAATCGTTAAAACATCAAGCGAAAAAGAAGTTTAAAAAAAATACTATCCGAATACACTATCGAGCAGCTTTTGAACGTTATATGTTATGCATGGCCGTGTTTTTGGTCAGGCGATCCGGGTTTCCGTGCAAGTCTTCCGGGGAATCCGTATCTTCAGAACCATCGAAGACACACTCGCTGCCAGAAAGTCAAAGCCATGCCGAAACTTTCCATCATCATCCCGGTCCATAACGAAAAAACGTTCCTGACACGGTGCATCGACTCCATTCTGTCCCAATCATTTAAGGATTTAGAGATCATCTGCGTCGATGATGCGTCTACCGATGGATCCGCCGACATTCTCCGGGACTATCTTGACCGCGACCCGCGCGTCCATGCCACGGCGTTCCAGCGCCGTCTGGGAACGGTCCTTGCCCGCAAGCTGGCTCTTCTGGACGCTCAGGGGGATTACATCATGTTCGCCGATGCCGACGACTGGCTTCTGCCGGGCGCCTGCGAGACGGCAGTAAGGCTGATGAAGGAAAGCAAAGCCGACGTCGTTCAGTTTTCCGTTGATTTCGAGGCGGAACAGAAAGATGCCGATTCTCTTGACCGGTTCATCCGCCTGTTTCGTTCGCGCGAGATGGAATCGCACGGCACGAACATCCTGTACGACTGCTTTGTGAACCACAGGTTCATGCACAACCTGTGGAACAAGGTCTACCGTGCGGAAATCTGCAAGGCGGCAGTCAATGCGATGCCGGATATCCAGCTTCACCATTACACGGACCTGTACCTGAGCTTTTTCATTCTGTTCTTTGCGGAGTCGTACCGGAGCGTGACCACGAAACCGTGCTACCGGTATCATTTCGGCGGGGGTGTATCCACCAGGACGCCGGACGGAGAACAGTTCAGGAATCTCTGCGAGGTCAGCAAGACGCTGCCGCTGATGGAAAAATTCCTGCGGGATCAAAACGCCTATGAAACGAATGTCTCCGTGCTGGACGCCATCCGCAGTTCTCTCAGCCGGGACATGGTGAACAAGCTTCTGACGATCCCGAACCTGACCCGCGAGATCATCTCCACTGCGATCGAATTCTGGGGCGGCGACATCATTTTCGACTTCCTGAGCGAGACCGGCATGTTCAAATATCCGTGCGAGAGCCGGTTGTCGATCGTTTCCAATATGATCGACCAGTACAAGGCGGACCAGCGGGAGATCGCGAAACTCCAGTCCGATCTGGACGAAGCCAAATCGAAAATGAGGAAGATGTCGCCGCGCAGTTCGCAGGTGCTGCGTTCTCCGGCGCGTGCGACCTCGCGTCTGGGGCATCCGTCTCCGGTTTCGTCGACGATCAAACAGGAGATCACGTCCTCACCTCAGAAAGTACAGTTCCGATTCGTCCAGAAACTGCCGAAGATCTGAGGCGGACTCAATCAAAAACATTTCGCGGAGCGGTGAATCGATTCATCGCTCCGTTTTTTATGGTTGAGAACAGGAGAGGTCAGTTGCCGGGATCGCGTCCCGAACGGAGCGCCTTGATGCGGCCGCGGGCGGCCTTTTCCTTCAGACGGCGTTCTTTCGAGGCTTTGGTCGGTTTCGTCGGACGGCGTTTGCGTGGTTCCGGGCGCGCCGCCAGCGCGAGCTCGCGGATGCGTTCGCGGGCGTGTTCGCGGTTCCGGGCGAGACTGCGGCTGGAACGTTCCATGACAACGAGGAGGTCGCCCTGCATGTACGGGGCTGCGAGGACACGGAGACGTTCCTTCTGGGCGTCGTTCAGGAGAGCAGTCGCCGCAACGTTCCACTGCAGGCGGACACCATTTTCCGTTTTGTTCTGATGCTGGCCGCCCGGCCCGCTCGAAGGACGGACGTATTCCTCCTCGAATTCCTCTTCGGGAATGGCAAACGGTTTGATTCCGGACATAGGGGCGGACTCCTCAGGCAGAAAACTCAAAAAAACGTAAACCGAGCGGTACCGGTTTTTCTCAAAGACTTAGGAATTTGCTTTGGACTTCGGCGAATTCGCTTTCGGGGCATCCGGCTTGTCCTGCTGGGCATCCGGCTTGTCCTGCTGGGCATCCGGCTTGTCCTGCTGGGCATCCGGCTTCCTGGCAGCCGCGGATTTTTCCTTGTTCAGCAAGGCGGCGACGGCGTCGATGAAGATGCAGGCGTGCGTGAGCTCGTCATTGTCCTCGGGTGAATAGGAGATGCGGACCTTGACGAGCTTGCCTTTGTAGAGCGCGAGATACAGCACGGAATCCATCTGCGTGGAACCGTTCTGAATCCGGTAGAAGGTCTCATATCCGCCTTCGGGGGCATTGTGAGCGGGCGCTTCCAAACGCGCGACCTTGATTTTCGGATTCTGGGTGGACAGGTTCAGGATGCCCTGGTCGGTCTCCAGACAGTGTTTTACGAACATGTCCTGCTGAACCGGTTTCGCGCCGGTGTCGAGCGAATAGATATATACGTCGGCGCAGGTCCCCAGTTCGTTTTCATAGCGGACGACCGTGCCGAAGACCGGATTTTCGTTTTTGCGGACGCGGACCTTCTGAAACGTGTCGACCTGGGCGGGGAATACCAGCAAAGTGTCCTTGTCGACGAACGCCTCTGTGGCCGGACGCAGAAAGACATCCTGCGCAGCCGCGGTCAAAACGCCGCAGAGGCAGAGGAATCCGGCTGCCGAGCCGATGAGAAGTGTCCGGGAAAAACGCATCATGAGGAAAAACGAAGCTCCTTTTTCCAGAATGCGACTTGCGAGGCGACCTGTTTGAAGCCGGTGGCGCCGAAAACGTCGCGGCCCTCGACCGCGTGGACCGGGGCGAACAGTTTCAGCATGGAGGCGTCGGCCTCCGGGAACACGCTCTTCATTTCCTTCAGCGTGAGTTCGTTCAGGAGCTTGTTGTGGTCCGCGGCGAACTTGACCAGCGCACCGACCTTGTGGTGGGCGAAGCGGAACGGGACGCCCTTGCGGACGAGCGCTTCGGCCAGGTCGGTCGCCATGAGTCCGGGGTCGGACGCGGCTTTCAGCATCGCATCCTTGTTGACCTTCATGGAGTCGATCATGGCGGGATAGACGCTGAGGATGGCGTGGACGGTGTCGATGGCGTCGAAGAGCGGCTCCTTGTCCTCCTGCAGGTCGCGGTTGTAGGTCAGCGGGAGGCCCTTGCAGATGGTGAGGAGCGCGGTGAGGTCGCCGTAGATGCGGCCGGTCTTGCCGCGGGAGAGTTCGGCGATGTCCGGGTTTTTCTTCTGCGGCATGAGGCTGGACCCCGTGCAGAAGGCGTCGCCGAACGTGATGAACGAGAATTCCTGCGACATCCAAAGGATGAGATCCTCGGAGAGGCGGGAGATGTGCATGGCGAAGATGGAGAGCGCGGCGAGGAGTTCGCAGGCGAAATCGCGGTCGGCGACAGCATCCATGCTGTTCCGCGTCATCTTCGGGAATTTCAGGCGCTTGCGGACGAATTCGCGGTCGATGGGGAGCGTGGTCCCGGCGATCGCGCCCGAACCGAGCGGCATCACGTTGATGCGCCGGCGGGCGTCGGCGAGGCGTTCGGCGTCGCGGGCGAGCATTTCGACGTAGGCGAGCAGGTGGTGCGCCAGCAGGACGGGCTGCGCGTGCTGCATGTGGGTGAAGCCGGGCATGACGGTGCGTTTGTGCTCGTCGGCTTTCTTCACCAGCGCGGTCTGGAGCGTGCGGATCTCCTTCGTCAGGTCGTCGATCTCGTCGCGCAGATACAGCCGGATGTCGAGCGCGATCTGGTCGTTGCGGCTGCGGGCGGTGTGAACACGCGCGCCCTCGGGGCCGAGCGCTTCGGTCAGCGCCGTCTCGATGTGCATGTGGATGTCTTCCAGCTCGACCTTGAACTCCATTTTGCCTTCGGCGATCCTGCGTTTCAGGACGGCAAGCTTGCGGCAGATGGCGTCGGCGGATTCCTTCGGAATGATCCCGGCCGCGCCGAGCATGGCGGCATGCGCCATGCTGCCGGCGATGTCGTGCTTATAGAGGCGTTTGTCGTAGGAGATGGACTGGGTGAAGTCCTGAACGCTGCGTTGAGTTTGTTCGGCGAATCTGCCGCCCCAGAGAGCCATGCTGAACCTCGTGATGTCGGGCAAAAATGTTTCGGGTTGAGAAAAAATCTGTTTCTAAAAATATAGCACAAGATTTGAATTCATCAAAGCACAAATCCCTTTTTTCCGCTTTTTTTCGCTTTTTTTTGCGATTTCGGCGCTTTTCGCGTGCGTTTTCTCCTCTATGGGACTTGACAAATCACAGTTTCACGGATATTTTAATGCGAAAACTGCAACCTCACCGAAGGCTTTCCCGATGAATACGATTCTGCCGATCCTGCAATTCGCCGCCGGAGCACATGTCTCCGATCTTTTCCTTTCCGCCGGAAAAAAGCCGAACGCGCGCATCCGGGGCGTAGTTGCGCCCATGGGAACGTTCGGGCCGGTCTCCGCGGAGTCCATGGACGCGTTTCGCCGGGCGGTCATCGGCGAACGTGGCGAGGCGGCGTATGCGGACTCCGGTTCGTTCGACGCCTCCTGGCGGCTCCCGGACGGCAGCCGCATCCGCGTGAACTTCTTCCGCGCCATCGGAGGTCCCTCTGCGGCGGTGCGCCCGATCCTGAACGGCGACGATATCATGACGGCGGAACTGAACCTGCCGGCGCTGCTGGACACGCTCGCCGAGGCACCGCGCGGGCTGATCCTGGTGGCCGGAACCACGGGCTGCGGCAAATCCACCACGCTCGCCGCCATGATCAACCACATCAACCGCACCATGCCGAAACACATCCTCACGCTGGAGGACCCGATCGAGTTCGTCTATTCCGACCTCCAGTCCGTGGTCTCCCAGCGCGAGATCAATACACACCGCGAGGGCGGATTCTCCTCCGCGCTCCGCAGCGCGCTCCGCGAAAACCCGGACGTGATCGTGATCGGGGAAATGCGCGACCCGGAGACCATCGCCACGGCCATCAACGCCGCGCTCACCGGACACCTCGTCATCAGCACGGTCCACACGTCCGGCTCGGTGCAGGCGGTCGAGCGCATCGTGAACATGTTCCCGGAGGACGCCCGCGAGCAGACCGCGATCGACCTCGGTGCGGCGCTGAACGGCATCGTTGCGCAGCGTCTGATCCCGTCCGCTGGCGGCGGCATGATCCCGGCGGTCGAGATCCTGCTCGGCACGGCACTGGTCCGCAAGCTCGTCGCCGGGCGCGACTACAGATCGCTGGACGATGCTCTCCGCAGCAACATCGAACAGGGCATGATCCCGTTCAACCGTTCCATCTTCCGCCTGTACCAGACCGGGAAGATCTCGCTGGAGGACGCCCGGCTCGCGGCGGACAACCGCGACGAATTCGACCTGCTCGTGCGCGGCATGGAGAGCGGCGTCGACGCGTTCCGGAGCTACTACGGTTCGAAGCTTGAGGGCGCGACCGACGACACCGTGGTCGACATGCGGACGCTGTTCCTCGCCTCGCTCCAGGTGAAGGCGAGCGATCTCATCCTGTCCACGGGCGTGCGCCCCACGCTCCGCATCAACGGCGAACTCCGTGAGCTCAACATGCCCGTGCTGGACAACGACGACGTCCGGCGGCTGCTCTTCAGCGTGATCAACCAGCGGCAGCGCGTGGAGCTGGAGGAGAACCGCGAGCTCGACTTCGCGCTGTCCGTCGACTTCGGCAAGGAACTGAACATCCCGAACTCGCGTTTCCGCGTGAACGCGTTCTTCCAGCGTGGCACGCTCGGTATGGTCGCCCGCGTCGTGAACGTGAAAATCCCGACGCCCGCCCAGCTCGGACTGCCGGACGTCGTGTCCGGGCTCTGCTCGAAACGCCAGGGGCTCATCCTCATGACCGGCCCGACCGGAAGCGGCAAGTCCACCACGCTCGCCTCGCTCCTCGACGTCATCAACCGTACGCGCAACGCCCACATCATCACGATCGAGGACCCGATCGAGTACGTGCACCGTAACATCAATTCGATCATTGAGCAGCGCGAGCTTCACGCCGACACGCACAGTTTCGCCGCCGCCCTCAAATACGCCCTCCGCGAAGCCCCGGACGTTATCATGGTCGGTGAAATGCGCGACACCGAGACCATTTCCGCCGCGCTCACGGCAGCCGAGACCGGGCACCTCGTCTTCGCCACCATCCACACGAACAGCGCGCCGCAGACCGTGGACCGCATCGTCGACTCGTTCCCCATGTACCAGCAGAACCAGATCCGGCTTCAGCTCGCGAGCACGCTGCTGGCCGTAATCTCGCAGCGCCTCATCCCGAGCATCGACGGCTCAAGCCGCATCGCCGCGTTCGAGATCATGATCGGCACGCCGCCCGTGCAGGCGCTCATCCGCGAGGGCAAGACGCATCAGCTCCAGACCGTGATCGAGACCAGTCTGAAGGACGGCATGATTACGCTCCAGCGTTCCATGGAGGACCTCTGCGCCGACGGCCTGATCTCGAAGGAAGAAGTGAAACGCTTCACCGCCGACTACAAGCAGATCAATGCACACTAGGGAGGCAAAGCCTCCACTTGGGCAGTGCCGTGCTACGCGACGGCACGGGGCAGTCTTAAGCGATGACGGTCCAGGCAGTACTGACGCCGTAACCGAGCGTCTTCCACCCGGACTGCATGTTCGCGCCAGTGTAATAGCCGAGCATTCCGGTCGAAATCTGACGGACCAGAAGATCATCCTTTCCATCGCCGTCGTAATCGCCTGCCCCGGCGACGAACCAGTCGTTTGCGTTGAGCTGGCCGATGTTGACGTCCACGGAAGTACTGCCGTCGCTCCAGACGTCGACGAGTCCGTAAGCCTTGTTGAAGACGATGATGTCGTCCTTTCCGTCGCCGTAGAAATCGCCGATCGCGCGGACTTCCCAGCCTCCGTTCGATGCTCCCATGGGCGTGATGTTGCCGTAGATGTCCACGGCATAATAGTAGTTGCCCCCTGAATGGGACATGAGGACGGCCTCCTGCCCGTTGCCGTTGAAGTCGCCCGTTCCGACGATGGCCCACTTGGAATCGAATCCGGATCCGAGACTCGTCCAGTTGCCGGTGCCGTCGGTCCAGACGCCAAGAACGCCAAGCGAGGGAGCATGCCAGACGATATCGTTCTTGGAATAGGTTCCGGTGAGGTTTCCGACTGTGTTCTTCCATGCGATGCCGTCGGAATTCGTGAGGAAACCGATATTTTTCCAGTTTGCATCGGTATCAATACCTGCATCATAGTAACCGATGTATGCCCCCTTTACGCCGTTGACGGTAACGTTTCCGACGTAGACGGTGTCAGCCTTGCCATCGCCGTTCATATCATGTGCGCCGAGCAGAGTCCAGTCCTTGCTGTGCAGGACGCCCTGTCCCTGCCAGTTGTTGGTGCCGTCCTTCCAGAAGCCGGTCTGGTAGTCGCCGCCTGTGAACTGGAAGAGGACGTCGCTCCTGTTGTTCGCGTTGATGTCGGACTTGGCGGGATTCGCGGGCGCGCTGCCGGAGATAGTGACGGAGAGATAACCGGACTCGAGCTTGAGGGAATAGCTGGCGGAACCGATCTTTACAGTTTGGCCAAGCTTGACGGCGCCGAGTTTCGAGCCGGAGGTGTTGTAAATGGTCAGTGTCTTCTCCGCGTCAGTCGTTTTGTTTGCGATCTGATATGCGCCGGTGGCGAGCGTGTAGATGCCGTCGGGTTGGCGTCCGGAGACGGTCATCGTGAGCGTGACGTAGCCCAAATTGGTCGGGATAAAGTAGTAGTTGGTGAAACGCGGGGCGGCTCCGCCCCGGACATCCGAGATGTCGAAGTCGACGATGCCGCCGGAGGAAACAATCATCGTGCCGGAGAGCGTGATAAGGCCGGTCACCTTGCCGCCGCTTCCGACATGGATGCCGCCGCCGGAAACTGCGTTGATGACATTGCTGGCGATGCCGCCGGAAGAGATATCCAGAGAACCCTTGGAAAGGACAGTATTGAACGCACGTCCGCCATTGAATACCTCAAGAGTGCCGTACTCGTACAACGTGGTATTGACGGCGGTCGTGCCGGAATGCGCCGTGACATACTGATAGTCATAAGTGTCGCCGGCGGCAGTGACGTTGTAGAACGTGTTGGGTTTGATCTTGAGACGGTAACCGGGATCGTTCAGCATCTCCTCGCCGTAATAGAGTCGCAGATTCCCGCCGTTTTCCATGATGGTGGCGGATTCGGTCGCGCCGTCCGCGGTGAAGAGTTCCCCGCCGGGATGGATGGTGATCAGGCCGACCGTGTCGACCCGGACAAAACTGACCTTGCCGCCGTTGTAAACATTGACCTTGCCGACCGATGCGGAGTTGAAGCGGCTTGTTCCGCCGATGTCCATACTGCATCCGCTCGACACGTTGACGCTGGCCGCGGAGAGACCGCCCAGGCGCAGGTAACTGCCGGAAGTCTTCATGTCCCATCCGGCGAACGAACTGCCATCACATTTGAGGGTGACGCCGTTGGAGATGACATTGAATACGGTCGCGGGCTCGTAATTTGTCTTAGCCGTGGCATACAGTGCCAGGCTCGCTCCGTTCGATGCCGTAAGGGAAGAGACGACCGCTCCCGATTCGATCCGGGCATACCCCCCCGCAAGAACGGTATTGATACTGCTGATTCTACATGCGCTGGAAAAGATCATTCTGCCGCCGTTGGAAACCGTGGTGGTGCTTGCCGCTCCACTCCAGATTTCCAGCAATCCCCCGGAAGAAACAATGGTACCGGTTGCCGAACCGCCCGCGATATACATCTTTCCGCCGGAGATGATTTTGAATTGGTTTGCTTTTCCGCTGTTGTAAACGAATGCGGTCTGACCGCTGCTGATTGTCTTGTTGGATAGCGTTCCAGCTGAAACATCTATTTCGGACATGCGATGTTCTCCTTGTTTAAGTGAAAGATAGCCATTATTTTACTACAATACCATATCGGAAAAGAAAAGTCAAGGACAATTCGGAATATTACCAATGTTTTTTGCAAAAAAACTGCGGTTTGTTTCCAGGAGGGAGCACGGTCATGTACTCAAGCAGTCATGCGACGACGGTCCAGTTCATGTCGACGCCGCGGCCGAGTTCAACCCACTGCGCAGTGTCGCCGGAGTCGTAGTATCCGAGCATGCCGGTCGAAATCTGGCGGACGAGCAGATCGTCTTTTTCGTCTGCGTTGTAATCGCCCGCTCCGACCACGAACCAGTCTTTTACGTCGAGCTGGCCGATGGACGTGTAATGGTCGATGTTTCCGTCCGCGATCATGACCATCGAACCGGTTTCCTTGTGGAGGAGGACCAGATCGTCTTTTCCGTCGCCCGCGAAATCGCCGATGGCGCGGACTTCCCAGCCGGACCAGTCGGCCGAACCGAGGTCCGCGGGTGTTTCGTCGATTCCGACCGCGTAATACTTTGTGCCGCCTGCGTAACTCATCAGCACGGAATCCTTTCCGTCGCCGTCGAAGTCGCCGCAACCGACGAGCGTCCAGTTTTCATCGTAGCCGCCGCCGAGGCTGACCCAGGTGTCCGTGCCGTCGGTCCAGACGCCGAGCGCGCCGAGTTCGGCGGAGTGCCAGACGATGGAGTTCATGCCTTCGTTTCCGGTCAGGTTGCCGACCTTGTTCTTCCAGTCGATGCCGGCCGCGTTCGTCAAGAAGCCGATCGTCACCCAGTTGTCGTCGGTATCAATGCCGTCCTGATAATAGCCGATGTAGGCTGACGGGACTTCGTACGCATCAACGTTGCCGAACAGGACGGAATCCGCCTTGCCGTTGGCGTTCATGTCGTAGCAGCCGAGGTTTTCCCATTCGGCGGGGTGGCTGCACCCGGCGGACTGCCAGTCGGACGTGCCGTTCATCCAGTAGCCGTGCTGATAATTGTTTCCGGTCCACACGAACAGCACGTCGGAAATGCCGTTGCCGTCGATGTCGCTCTTCGCGGGGCCTGCAGGTTCGACGGAACCGACTGAAACGGACAGTACGCTGTCGGCGAGATTGAGTTTGTAGTTCGTTCCGCCGATGTCCGCAGTTTGTCCGACTGTGAGCGTCCCGAGCTGTTCGCCGTTTTCATTTATTACGGAGATCGTTTTGCTGAAATCGGTAACGCCTCCGGCGAGCGCATAGTCGCCGTGCGTCTGGGAACCGGAGACCGTGAGCGTGAATTCGGGCGAACCGTGAACGAGGGAAAGATCGTTGACGAGGGCGTCCGAACCGGGCGCGAGCGGGGAGATGTCGAAGTCGAGGATGGAGTTTCCGTAAAGGTTCACGGACGCGCCTTCGGCGAAGGCCATCTGTCCGGTCAATTCTCCGCCGGAGGAGACGACGAGCCAGCCGTTGGGGTTGACCTCGACACTGTCAACCATGCCGCCGGACATGACCGTCGTCCAGCCGTTGACCTCGACGCCGGACGCCGTTGCGCCGGAGGAAACCGTGAGGAAGCCGTCGGACGCGACCGCGGCATTGTTTGCGGAACCGCCGGACAGGACGGCATTCCCGCCCGCGAGGACATTGACCCCCTGCGCAAATCCGCCGGAGACCAGGAACCGGCCGCCGTCCGAGACGGTAACATCCGAAGCGGAGCCGTCCGCGTAAACCGTCGCGGTGCCGTTCAGATTGACTTTTTCCGCGCGGCCGCCGGAGGAAATGGTCAGCCGTCCGGTGTCCGCGAGCGTGACGAAGACGCCGGAACCTCCGTCCAGGATCTCGACAAGTCCTTTGTCCGTGGCATTCGCGATATACGCGGTCCCGCCGGAGGAAACGGTCAGGATGCCGCCGCTGTTCGCAACGAGGGACGCCCGCCCGGCAGGCCCCACGGTCATGGAGCCGCCGCTGTGGATGCTGTTCACATTGGTGCTGCCGCCGGAGGAAACGAGGACGCGGCCGCCGCCGAGCACGGTGTTGCTGTTCGCCACGCCGCCGCAGACGTCCAGATACCCGGATTCATAAATCTGCGTCACGGTCATTTTCCCGCCGGAGAAGACGGTCGCGCTGCCGCCGGAAAGGACGGACGTGGCATCTGCCGTGCCGTAGACCTCCAGCCCGTTGCCGGAAGTCACGGCAAGACCGGAACTGATGATGCCGCTGGAGATGATGACGGTTGCCATGATCGGGAGCTTTCCTGTTTTCGGTTGCGGTTGTGCGGGCGGATGCGGTTCAGGCGGGCTTCAGTTTCAGGACGGCGGAGAACGCGCCGTCGTGCGTGTCGGTCGGGAAGAGCGTCTGTTCGCGGACGAGCATGAGATCGGGATATTCGGAAAGAAGCAACTGGACGCGTCCGAGGTTTTCCTCGAATTCGAGGCTGCAGGTGGAATAGAGGAGCGTGCCGCCGGGCTTGAGCAGGGAAACCGCGCTTTTCAGGATGGCGTGCTGGAGTACGGCGAGCTCGGAGAGACGCGTTTTTGAGTAGCGCCACGGGACGTCGGGACGGCGGCGGATCACGCCGGTGTTCGAGCACGGGACGTCGGCGAGGATGAAGTCGAAGGACTGCGGCGGGAACGGGAGTTCGCGGGCGTCGGCGGCGACCGTCTTCGCCTTGACTCCGGCGCGGCGGAGGTTGATGTTCAGCGTGGAGACGCGTTTTTTGGAACGGTCGGCGGCGGTGATCTTCGCGCCGGGCGCGGCGAGTTCGGAGAGCATGATGGTCTTGCCGCCGGGCGCGGCGCAGAGGTCGAGGATCGCGCCGGACGGCTTGGATTCCAGCAGGCCGAGCCCCATGGACGTGGCCGGGTCCTGCACGTAGAGGGAACCGTCCTGAAGCAGCGGATTATCGAAGAGGCCGACCGTGTTTTTCAGCATGAAGAATCGGAAATCGCCCGTGTCGAAATCGGGATCG
>CACWOL010000012.1 GCA_902762495.1 uncultured bacterium
CCTCAAGCTCAAGGAGATCAGCTACCTGCACGCCGAGGCGTACCCTGCCGGCGAGATGAAGCATGGCCCCATCGCCCTGCTCGAGCCCGGCTTCCCCGTGGTCGCCATCGTTCCCGAGGACCGCGTGCACGACAAGACCGTCTCCAACATCCAGGAGGTCATCGCGCGTGGTGCCACCTGCGTGGCCGTGGCCACCGATGGCGACGAGTCCGTGGCGTCGCTCTGCGAGCACGTGCTGTGGATCCCGCCCGTCGAGGACGAGCTCCTCGTGCCCATCGTTGCCGTTGTGCACCTGCAGGTGCTCGCCCGCTACGTCGCCCGCTCGCGTGGGTGCGACGTGGACAAGCCCAGGAACCTCGCCAAGTCCGTCACGGTGGAGTAGCGCATGGCCCTGGCTGGCATCGGCGTCGACATGCTCGAGATCGCGCGCATGGAGCGCACCATGCGCCGTAGGCCGTCGTTCCTCCGCCGCGTGTTCACGGAGGAGGAACGCGCCTACTGCGACCTGCTCATGAGCGGACTGAAAGGCGTCTGCGCCTTCGCGTTTCATGCGCTCGCCCTCGGCTACGAGGACAACGCCATCTACAACTTCATCATCAAGGTGCTGTCCGCCACGGCCAAGCCCGACACCCCGCACGAACGCCTCGCCCTGCTGATCGTCGAATGCGGACGCATCGCCTCCATCGCCATGGCGCTGCTGGATGAAGCCAACACCGAGACCTACGGTTCCCCCGCCATCTGCCATGTTTCCTGGAAAGCCGGACAGAATCCCGGCATCCTGATGTCCGGCCAGGATATGAAGGACCTCGAAGAACTCCTGATCCAGACCGAGCACGCCGACATCGACGTCTACACGCACGGCGACATGCTTCCCGCCAACACCTATCCCGGATTCCGCAAATTCCCGCATCTGAAGGGCAACTACGGCGGCTCCTGGTGGACTCAGGCGCAGGATTTCGCCTCGTTCAACGGCCCGGTCATCGTCAACTCGAACTGCATCACCCCGGTGCAGGACGCCTACCGCGGACGCATCTTCACCACCGGCATGGTCGGCTGCAAGGGCACGCCGCACATCACGCACCGCCACATCGGCATGCAGAAGGATTTCTCCGAGGTCATCCGCCTCGCCAAGACGCTCCCCGCCCCCACGCCGCTCGACACCGATTCCGTCGTGCTCACCGGCGGCTTCGGACACCATCAGGTCTGCTCCGTGATCTCCCAGATCGCGCACTACATCGAAAACGGCACCATCCGCCGCTTCATCGTGATCGCGGGCGAAGACGGACGCGACGAACGCCGCGAATATTACACCGAGCTGGCGAAAGCGCTCCCGCCTGATACCGTCATCCTGACCGCGGGTGGCGTCAAGTACCGTTTCCTGAACCTCGACCTCGGCAAGATCACCGGCATCCCGCGCGTCATGGACATCGGCCAGATCAGCGACGCCTACTCCATCATCCGCATTGCGCTCGAGCTCCAGAACGCCCTCGGCATCCGCACGCTCGACAAGCTCCCCGTCTCCTTCGTCCTCTCCTGGTACGAACAGAAGACGATCGCGGTCTTCCTGGCGCTGCTCACGCTTGGATTCAAGAACATCCGCCTCGGACCGACGTTCCCCGCGTTCTTCTCGCCCGGCATCATCGACGTCCTGACGAACGACTACGGCGTGAAATCCGTCACCACCGCCGAGGCCGACGCCGCGGATATGATGGCGGGCAACTGAGCTGTGCCCTGTTCGTCCGCTCCGGTTCGGGTCGTCCCGCCGGAGCGGCCTTCCGCTATTCTTCGCATCAACTGAACCCATCCGGCCAAAGAGTATGACGTTCTTCCGGTTCACGATCAGTTTTTTCCTCGCGGTTCTCGCCGCCTGCCTCACGGTTTCCTGCCGTTCCCCGCAGCAAATTCTGCTGACGAACTCGGATTCCGGCAAGACGCTTGATCTGTGCGTCGGCGACACGATCGTGGTGGCGTTGAGTTCGTACGGCAAGGCCGGATACGACTGGTATCCCAGGCACGGCGCGGGCAGCGTTCGGATCCTCGCCGAAAAGGGCGAACGCTACGAATCCGATCCCGACCCGGACGGCACGCGCCGGTTCCGGCCCGTCGAGGGACGGGAAGGCACGCACTATTTCGCCTACCGGGTCATCGGTCCCGGGGTCTGCGGCATCGCGATGGAGTACAAACGCAGCTGGGAAAAGACGGACCCGGAGAAGTCTTTCGAGGTCATGATCCGGGCGGCCGGCACGCCGGAGGAAGCCGCCTCCGATCCGGCCGAACAGCCTCCGGACGAGGAGCCCGTCTACATGACGGACTCCAAGGGCAACGTGACCGTCCGTCCCAGTCTGCCGTAAGATTCGAGGCCGCCGTGGAAAAGCTCTACTTCAACGATACGTTTCAGAAAGCATGGGGCAAGGATCCCTTCGCCAGCGCGTTCGCCGTGACCGGGGAAGTCTTCCGCGACGTCAAGAACCGCAGGACCATGCGGTTCCGCATGGACGGCAAGTCCTATTTCATCAAGCTCCACGGCCCGGTCGGCTGGCGCGAAATATGGAAAAACCTGCTCCAGTTCAAGCTCCCCGTGATCGGGTCCGCCAACGAATACCTCGCGATCTCCCTGCTGAACAAGCTCGGCGTGCCGACCATGACCGCCTGCGCGTTCGGCATTCGCGGCGTCAATCCCGCCGCCATGGAATCGTTTCTGGTGACCGAGGACCTCGTCGGCATGGTCTCGCTGGAGGATTTCTGCCGCGACTGGAAGACGAACCCGCCGCCGCCCGAGCTCAAAAACCGCATCATCCGCGCCCTGGCCGTGACCATTGCCCGGATGCACGGCAGCGGCCTGAACCACCGCGACTGCTACATCTGCCATTTCCTGCTGGATCCCGCCTCGCTTCAGGAGAAACACATCAAGCTGCACGTGATCGACCTCCACCGGGCTCAGCTGCGTTCGCGCATCCGCCGCCGCTACCGCGTCAAGGACCTGGCCGGGATCTTCTTCTCCGCCATGGACCTCGGGCTCTCCCGGCGTGACGCCCTCCGTTTTATCGCCGCGTACACGCCCCGCGCGGGCGCTCTGGACGCGAAGATGTGGCCGGACGTCCTCCGGACCGCGGTCCGGCTTTACCGCAAGGAATTCGGCCGCGAACCCGGTCTCCCGCCCGATTGTTCCCGAACCTGATTTCATAACTCCATGATCCCGACCATGTCCTACTCCAAATCCGCTGACCCCCGTGTTGAACGCCATATCCAGGACGCCCTCGACGGCATCCGGGTTTCCCTCGCCGCCTCGCCGGAATCCTCCGCGATCCGCGCAGTCGCGCTCGGCGGCGGCTACGGACGGGGCGAGGGCGGCGCCACGCCGGACGGCATGCCGTACAACGACATGGATTTCTTTGTTGTGATGAACGGGCAGGACCCGTCTCCGGGTCTTCGCGACCTCCTGAATTCCATTTCCTCGGAGTGGCACGGCAAGCTCGCCATCGACATTGATTTCTGCTGCGTCAAATCCCTGAAAGCGCTTTACAGGGACGCCCATACGCTGATGATCCAGGAGCTTTTCGCCGGATGCCGCATCATCTTTGGTGATGAACATATCTTCGACGATGCGCCCCGCCGTCCCTTCTCCGACCTTCCCTGGACCGAGGCCGCCCGGCTTCTCCTCAATCGCGGCGCGGGGCTCCTCTTCGCCCGCCAGCGCGCATCCGATCCGAACGAAGCGGATTTCGTCCGGCGCAATCTCCACAAGGCTGCGCTGGGCTGCGGCGACGCCATTCTGATCGTGCACCACGACTACCGCTCGACCGGGACGGAACGCCTCGAAGCGCTCCGCAAGTATTACGAGGCCTCCTGGCTGATCCCCGCGTACGAGGCCGCGCTGGCGTTCAAATACGCTCCCGGCACGGGCAAGGAGCCGGACTACGCGTATCATCTGGACTGCTGGGAACGGACCATAACGCTTGCCGCAACGGAGATCACCCGTCACATCGCTTCCGCCGACGCGCATTTCTCCGCCTGCCGTATCGCGGACGCCGGGCCGCGTTCCCTGAAGTCCATGATCCTCTCGATCCTCAGTGCGCCGGTCCTGCCGGAACTCCTCTCTCCGCTGGCCGTGCATCCGCGCGTGAAGCTCCTGCGCCTCCTGACGACCTGTCTGGAGGATCCCGAACATGAGACCGATACGTTCATCCGTCTGTGGAAACGGTACAATTAATTGTGAACTGTGCTTGATTTTTTCTTTTTTTGTGCTAGAGTATAATGTTTGTTTGATTTATGAATTTCGGGAGATTTTGCATTGAAAGACCGTGTCAAAATATTCATGTTCTGTGATGCGCTCGGATACGAGATTGTCCAGCGCTACAAGTTCATGACGGACGAATTTCCTGTCCGGCTTCCGGTCCGTACGCAGTTCGGCTATTCCTCGACGTGCGTCCCGACGATCCTGACCGGCGAGCCGCCCACGAAACATGGCCATTTCAGCTTTTTCTACCGTCCGAAAGGGGCGGAATCCCCGTTCTCCTTTTTCCGGTTCCTGCATCCTTTCCTGCATCCCTCGGTCATCTTCGACAACCACCGCATCCGCCACCGCGTGAGCCTCTGGTTCGCACGCTGTAAGAACTACACGGGCTACTTCAATCTCTACCGCGTGCCGTACGCCCGCCTGCCGTATTTCGACTACTGCGAGAAACAGGACATCTTCGCGCCGCACGGCCTGGCCCCCGCGAAAAACCTCCGGGACGTCCTGACCGAATCCGGCGTGCCGTTCCATATCTCGAACTGGCACCTGAACGACGACCAGAACATCGAAGCCGCGAAAAAGCTGCTGGCGGAGGAAAAGACGGAGTTTTTCTTCGTTTATACCGCCGGACTGGACGGTATGCTGCATTTCCACGTGCACGAACCCGAGGTTGTTGCGAAGCATCTGGAGGCGTTCTCCGTCAAGGTGCGCGGCCTGCTTGAAACCGCCCGGGCGCATTTCCGCCACGTCGATTTCTGCATCTTCTCCGACCATGGCATGACGCCGCTGAAAGGCGAGACCGACATCAAGTCCAAAATCGAGGCGCTCCCGCTCAAGTTTGGACAGGACTATATCGCCGCGTACGATTCCACCATGCTCCGCGTGTGGTTCCCGAATCCCGATGCGCGCAAACCGGTCATGGACGCCGTCGCAGATGCCCCCGGCCACTGGCTCACCCCGGAGGAAAAGGCCGCGCTCCACGTCGATTTCGCCGATGCCAGCTACGGCGATGAAATATTCCTGCTCGACCCGGGCATCCAGTTGGTCCCGAGCGATATGGGCGCGAAGTCCATTCCCGGCATGCACGGCTTCTCGCCCGACGACCGCGACTCCACGGCCTGCATCCTCTCCGTGAACGAGCTCTCCGAACACCCGCGCGAGATCGCCGATTTCTTCCGCCTGATGAAACAGGGCGCTTTCGAGCTGAAAACCGCCGGAGCGTAACCTCCCATGCCCGCGGAAACACAAGCCGGTTGTCCGCCCGAAATCACCGTCGTGGTGCGTTCCCACAACGACCGCGTCCTCATCCGCGACACGCTGTCCATGCTCTGCGACCAGACCGTCGCGGACCGCATGGAGATCCTGCTCTTCGACGACAATTCCGACGATGGTACGCTCGAGATCGCCATGTCGTTCCCTTCCGTCACGGTCGTCCCGTGGGACGGCCAGCCGTACAATCCGCCCCGCGTGCTGAATCGCGCGGTCGACGCCGCGCACGGCAAATACATCGTCTTCAACAATTCCGATGCCGTCCCGTGCAGCCGCGATGCGGTCGAACGCATCGTCACCCGTCTTCGGGATCCCGCCGTCGGCGCGGTCTACGGCAACCAGCTCCCGCGCGCGGACGCCCTGCCGCTGGTGCGGAAAGACTACGAACGCGCGTTCGGCGACGGCACGGTCGCGGCCAGCTGGGGCTTCATGTTCTCGCTGGTCTTCTCCGCGGTGCGCACGGACGTCGCCCGGCGGATCCGGTTCAATCCGGCGTTCCAGTATTCGGAGGACATCGACTGGGCGCTCCGCATCCGCGAATCCGGTCTGAAGGTCGTCTACGAAAAGGATGCCGTCGTGGTTCATTCGCACAATTACACGCCGGAAATCCTCCGTAAACGCTTC
The DNA here is from genome assembly GCA_902762495.1 of uncultured bacterium. Classification (GTDB taxonomy): domain Bacteria; phylum Verrucomicrobiota; class Lentisphaeria; order Victivallales; family UBA1829; genus UBA1732. Next base: position 6,128 of record CACWOL010000012.1, read on the forward strand.
TACAACGAGGGGATTGCGAACGGCATGCTTTACGGCGCGAAACCGTGTTTCTGCCGCGCGTTCCTCGGATTCGCCGCCGAATCCGCCCGCGACTTCCTCTATCTCTGCCGCCATCACGAGCTCGGCTATTGCTTCAAGGGTATCCGTTACCGCTGGATCCAGCGCATGAGCTGTTACCGCGGCGAGGAATACGCCTTCCAGCAGGATTTCTTCCATAAAAAGGACTCTCCCACTCCGCTCGTCCCGAAGGGGGCGGAGTCTCCTCAGCGGTAATGCCCGGCTTCGCTCGGGCATGAGACCGTGTAAATCTCTTTTTCTCTGTATGTTTTCGCTTGAAAAAAGCCTTCATGCGGTGTATTTTAAATAATATAAAATCTTTTTAGCCTTTTTGCTTTATCAATAATCCGGAGGTTGTTCTTATGTTCGGATCTACGTCCATTTGGTGGATCGCTCCCGTCTGTTCCATCGTCGCTCTCCTCTCCGCCGCCTTGTGCTATATCCTGATGAAACGCGCCGGCACGGGCAACGAACGCATGGAGGAAATCGCCGGATATGTGCGCGACGGCGCGATGGCGTACCTGAAACAGCAGTACTCGCGCGTCGGCATCGTCTTTGCCGTCCTCTTCGTGATCTTCGCGATCCTGGCGGTCCTGAAACTCCAGAATCCCTTCGTCCCGGTCGCATTCCTGACCGGCGGCTTCTTCTCCGGCCTCTGCGGCTTCGTGGGCATGAAGACGGCCACCAGCGCGTCCAGCCGTACGGCGCAGGGAGCGAGCGAAAGCCTGAACCGCGGCCTTCAGGTGGCGTTCCGGTCCGGCGCGGTCATGGGACTCGCAGTGGTCGGGTTCGGCCTCTTTGACATCACGGTATGGTATTTCATTCTTGACCGTCTGGTCTACACGCCCGAACACATGGCGCAGGGGCTTTCGTTCCTCGGTCTTCCGCTCGTCGCGCCCGGATTCGACGCCGCGCACAAGTTCGTCGAGATCACGACCACCATGCTGACGTTCGGCATGGGCGCGTCCACGCAGGCGCTCTTCGCCCGCGTCGGCGGCGGCATCTACACGAAGGCCGCGGACGTCGGCGCCGACCTCGTCGGCAAAGTCGAGGCGGGCATCCCCGAGGACGATCCGCGCAACCCGGCCACCATCGCGGACAACGTCGGCGACAACGTCGGCGACGTCGCGGGCATGGGCGCGGACCTCTACGAATCCTACTGCGGCTCCATCCTCTCCACCGCCGCCCTCGGCGCGGCCATCCCCGCCGTGATGAAGACCACGGTCGCCTACGTGAACGCCCCGATGATCGTCGCGGGCATCGGCGTGGTGCTGTCGCTGATCGGCATTTTCGCGGTGCGCTGCAAGGAAGGCGCGAGCATGGGCACTCTCCTCCGCGCGCTGCGTCTCGGCACATGGGGCAGCTCCGTCCTGATCGTCGTCGCGTGCGCGATCCTTGCCGCATGCGGCATCCTCACCTGGGGCGTGTTCGGCGCGATCGTCTCCGGCCTGATCGCCGGCGTGGTGATCGGCTACAGCACCGAGTATTACACCTCCGACGAATACGGCCCGACCAAGGAACTCGCCGCGCAGGCGCAGATGGGCCCCGCTCCGACCATCATCTACGGGCTTTCCCTCGGCATGCTCTCCGCCGCGATCCCGGTCGTCGCGACCGTCGCCGCGATCATCAGTTCGTTCGCCTTCGCGGGCGGCTTCACGCAGGGCACGATCTTCGGCCTCTACGGCATCGGATTCGCCGCCGTCGGCATGCTTGCCACGCTCGGCATTACGCTCGCCACGGACGCCTACGGCCCCATCGCCGACAACGCCGGCGGCAACGCCGAGATGTCCGCGCTCCCGCCGCACGTCCGCGAACGCACCGACGCCCTCGACATGCTCGGCAACACCACGGCCGCCACGGGCAAGGGATTCGCCATCGGGTCCGCCGCCCTCACCGCCATGGCGCTGCTCGCCGCCGAAATCCAGGAGATCGAGATCTGGGGCGGCAAGTTCAACGCGTTCCCGATGGAGGTCAAGGCGAAGCTCCTGCTGGATTCCGACCACTTCGCCGTCCTCGTCGATTTCTTCAAGATCAACGTCATGAACCCGATGTTCCTCTGCGGATGCTTCCTCGGCGCCATGATGGCGTTCGTCTTCTGTGCGCTCACCATGAAGGCCGTCGGCCGCGCCGCCGGACGCATGGTCGAGGAGGTCCGCCGCCAGTTCCGCACGATCCCCGGCATCATGGACGGCACCGGCAAGCCCGATTACGCCCGCTGCGTGGCGATCTCCACCAAGGGCGCCCAGCACGAAATGATGCTCCCCGCGCTCCTTGCCATCATCATCCCGGTCGCCACCGGCCTGATCCTCGGCGTAGCCGGCATCATGGGACTGCTCATCGGCGGCCTCGCCTGCGGATTCTCCCTCGCCTGCATGCTGAACAACGCAGGCGGCGCATGGGACAACGCCAAGAAGCACATCGAAAAAGGCAATTTCGGCGGCAAGAAGCTCCCGGACGGCACCAAGAACCCCGTCCACGGCGCGGCCGTCATCGGCGACACCGTCGGCGACCCCTGCAAGGATACCAGCGGCCCGGCCCTGAATATCCTCGTGAAGCTCATGAGCATGGTCGCGGTCGTCTTCACGCCGCTCTTTATCAAGGTCGCGCCCGCCATCCAGGAATGGCTCGGCCTCATCCAGAAATAACGCCGACTACGATTTTTCGCAAAAAAAATACCGGATACAGCCTTTTGCAGGCCGTATCCGGTTTTTCTGTCTGGCGGTGATTCCGCCGCTCGTTTTACGCTTGTTTGTTGAGGAGCGGTTCGTCCATGCTGCCGGACCGGAATCCCTCCATGTCGAGCGTGACGTAGGGAAATCCTTCCTTGCGGAGCGCGAACGCGATCTCGAAGCGTCTGGCGGCAGCCAGTTCGAATCCATCGGGATCGGTCTCGATGCGCGCGACGTCGCCGTGGACGCGCAGACGCACCACTTTCAGCCCGAATTCGCGCAGGACGGCCTCGCCGCGTTCCACCCGGCGCAGCGCCTCGTCCGTCATGACCGTGCCGTAGGGGAACCGCGTGGCGAGGCACGGCGTGGAGGGTTTGTCCGCGACGGGGATCAGGAGTTCACGGGCGGCGGCGCGGATCTCGTCCTTCGTGAAGTCGCAGAGCGCCAGCGGGCTCAGCACGCCGAGTTCCTCCAGCGCCTTGCGTCCGGGACGGTATACCTTCGTGTCGTCGGCGTTGGTGCCGTCCACGAGGTTTCTGATGCCGTGCGCTTCGGCTATGCGTTTCATTTCGGAGAAAAGTCTGCGCTTGCAGTGGTAGCAGCGGTCCTTCGGATTCCCGCGCAGGACCGGATCGGACAGCACGTCGCGTTTGACCAGCTCCGCGGGCACGCCGAGTTCCTCCGCCTGCTTCATCGCGGACGCGGTCTCTTCGGCGGTGTGGAACGCCGTGGCGAACACGACGGCGAGCAGGGGGAACTGTTTCCGGACACTGATCTCGGACAGGACGGTCAGGAGCAGGGAGCTGTCGACGCCGCCGGAAAATGCCGCGCAGACGCCGTCGGCGCTCAGATCTTCCAGCATCCGTCGGAGTTCGCTCAGCTTATCTTTCATCGTTTGCCCTCGCTGTCTCCGCGGCGTCGCGGAAAAGATCGGCGAACGGCACGCCGGATGCGGCCGCGAGCGCCCTGATGCTTTCGTATTCGGGGTAGTAGAACGTCTGCCCGTCGAAGGCGCATTTCTTGACCTTCGCGGGCCCGGCGGGAAGGGTTACGTCCACGACCGTACGGGCAAGGCAGGTGCGCGCCGCCGGGAGCTTGCGCAGGCCGATGGAGCTGGTCTCCGTGAAGATGACGCGTTCCATCGCGGGCACGTCGGCCTCGCGGCAGATCACGCGCAGGAGCCATGCCGGACGGTTTTTCTTCATGAAGGCGGGAATGTAATGTACGTCCAGCGCTCCGGCGGCGAGCAGGGAATCCATCGCCAGACCGAGCGTTTCGCCCGTGGAATCGTCGATGTTGGTCTCCAGGATCATGATCTCGGCGGGCGGCGCATCCGCGGCGGCGGTTTCCTCGATCAGCATCGCGCGGAGCACGTTCGGCATGCCGAAATCGCGTTTGCCGGCGCCGAGGCCGATCTTTTTGATCGTGAAGGATTCGGGCAGGGCGGAACGCGTCCGGATGGCGGCGGCGATGGCCGCGCCGGTCGGGGTGACCATTTCGCCTTCCACGGGGAGGATACGGAGCGGAAGCCCGCTTGCGGAAGCGATGTTCGCCACGGCGGGAACGGGAACCGGGAGCAGGCCGTGCTGGCACTCCACGAATCCTGTTCCTTCGCTCAGCCCGGTAATGACGACGTCGTCGATCCCGAGGTCGTCGAGGCAGACCGCGGCGGCCGCGATGTCCACGATGGAGTCGATCGCGCCGACTTCGTGGAAATGCACCTCCTCGACCGGCTTGCCGTGCGCTTTGGATTCCGCCTCCGCCACGATGCCGAATATCTTCAGCGCGAGTTCGCGGGCGTGCGGCGTCAGGTCGCCGCTGTTCAGGATGGCGGTCACGTCCGCCAGATTGCGGTGAACGTGCGGATGCTGGTGTCCGTGTCCATGATGATCGTGGTGATGCTCGTGATCATGCTCATGGGGATGGTCGTGATGATGCTCGTGTTCGTGGACTTCGAGCGCGATTTTATACTCGAGCGCCTCGTGGCCGTGATGATGCCCGTGCTCGTGTTCATGCTCGTGCTCGTGTTCATGCTCGTGCTCGTGTTCCAGCTCGACGTCGAACAAGCAGGCGTCCACGCCGTGCGAATTGGCGCGTCCTACCGTGACGGAATACCCCTCCACGTTCAGGCTGTCGAGGGCGGCCAGCAGTTTGACTTTGGAAGCGCCGAGGTCGAGCAGCGCGGCCACGGTCATGTCGCCGCTGATCCCGGTGGCGCATTCGAGGTAAAGGATGGTTTTGCTCATGGATGGTTCCCCTGTGTGACGAGCGCGTTGATACGGGCGGCGAGATAGCCCGCGCCGAATCCGTTGTCGATGTTCACGACGGACATGCCCTCGGCGCAGGAATTGAGCATGGTCAGGAGCGGTGCGATCCCGGCGAAGGACGCGCCGTAGCCCACGGAGGTCGGCACCGCGATGACCGGCACGGAGACAAGCCCGGCAATCACGCCGCCGAGCGCGCCCTCCATCCCGGCGATGGCGACCACGGCGTTCGCGGTGCGGATCTCGTCCAGGCAGGCGAACAGGCGGTGGATCCCGGCGATGCCGACGTCGTAACAGCGTATTACGTTCGCGCCGAAGAACTCGGCGGTTTTCGCGGCCTCCTCGGCGACCGGCTGGTCGGACGTGCCGCCCGTGCAGACCGCCACGCATCCGGTCCGCGGCTTCGGATTGCCCATGATGTACAGCAGGCGCGACACGGGATCGTACTGGACGTCGGGCAGGGCGGCGCGGACGTATTCGGCCTGTTCGGGTGTGGCGCGCGTGCCGATGGCGTTTCCGCCCGTGGAAATGAACCGTTCGAAGATGGCGCGAACCTGTTCTGCGGTCTTGCCCGCGCAGAACACGGTTTCGATGCCGCCGCGCCGGATCTGTCTGTGGTGGTCGAGTTTGGCGAAGCCGATGTCCTCGTACGGGAGTTTGTTCAGGAGCGAAAGCGCCTGTTCGCGGGTGATGGCTCCGCTGCGGAAATCGTCGAGAATTCTGCCTGCATCCATGGTAAAATGTTCCGATTTTGACTGTTGGTATTTCTTGCTTGGGCGGAGCCGGATAATCCGATTCCGCCTCAGTCTTAGTCTCATTTCTCGTGTCCGAGCACAGCCGGACACATCTTTCGTGGAGGCTCTGCCTCCCCTCGGCAGGACAATTCGGGCGGAGCGGGTGCCGGTTGCGACTCGCCCCGCCCGGGAATGAAACCGGACCGGATTACAGTCCGTTCGATTCGATCGCTTTGAAGCGGGTGTTGTTGCGGCGGAACATCGCCTGGAGATCGCCGTTGGCGCGTTTTTCGGCGATGACCTTGTCCGCGGCGGCTTTCAGCTCGTCGTTCCCGATCTTGAACGCGAACCCGTATTCTTCGGCGGGGATGGCGACGTTCATCATTCTGATTTTGCCGATGTACTTGCCTGCGGCGAGGTCGGCTTCGCTCTCGTCGTCGACGAAGGCGTCGATCTCGTGGTTGAGCAGTCCTATGATGCCCTGCGTGGCGTTGTCGTAGTGGAAGACCTCCCTTGCATGGAGATTGTTGACGGCAAAGTCCGAGTTGGTGGTCCCCTTCTTGGCTCCGATGAACCTGTTGCTCAAGTCATCAAGATTTTCAAACTTGGATTCCTCGCTCACGAGAATCCTGCGGATACCGTTCTCGTAGGAATTGGAGAAAAGCACGAACTCCTTGCGTTCCGGCGTGATGGAGATGCCGGACGCTCCCATGTCGGCGGCTCCGGTCAGGACGAGCGGGATCACTTCGGTAAACGGCACGACCTTGATCTGAAGGGGGCGCTTGAGCTCGGCGGCGATTGCCTCGGCCATCTCGATATCCACGCCGACCAGGCGGTTGTTGTCTACGAAGACGAACGGAGCGAACGAGGTTTCGAGGCAGACGACGAAGGGCTTGACTTCTTCCTGGACTTTTGCTCCGGTGGGAAGCGCGCTGAGCACGTTGATGTGCTTGTTGCGGCTGTTCTGGAGCGTACCGGCCCGTTTGAATTTGTCGATGACCGTGTTGGCGGCTTCCGCGAGCTTGGTGTCCTTTTTGTTGAAGAGGAGTCCATACTGGTCTTTGGTCAGCGGTTTTTCGAGGATTCTGAACGTATCTCCGGTCGCTTTTACCAGAAGCTCCGCCTGCATGCGGTCCATCACGGCCGCATCGGCCCGGCGGTCGATGAGCGCCGTGTTCACATCCTCCTGTGTGAGGAACGGCAGGACGATTCTCGGCTTGATGCGTTCGCGCAGAAGCGTGAGGTCGCTGGTGCCTTCCTGTGCGGCCACGCGGGCGGTCTTCAGGTCTTCCTCGCTGGCGAGCGAGGAGCCTTTCGGCACCACGATCACCTGGGAGGAGACGTCGTAGACGGTGGAGAAAAGGACGCGTTCGGCGCGCTGCGGCGTAATGGTCACACCGGCCGCGCCGATGTCCGCCTTGCCCATGGCGACGAGCGTGAAGATCTGCTGGAACGGAACGATCTTGTACTGGATCGGACGTCCGAGTTCCTTCCCGATCAGTTTGATGAGGTCGATATCAACACCCGCAACCGGTTCGCCCTCCTGACCCGTGTAATAGCAATAGGGCGACGTGGATGCTTCGCAGGCGACGATCAGCGGTTTCCCCTTGTTTCCGTCCTTGGAACATGCCGGAAGCAGGGCGACGCCGAGAAGCAGGATGGCGAAGAGACAGAAAAACTTATTCATAATAAACCTTTCTCCATTGCGGATGAAGATGTTTTTTAGTTCAAAACAGCTGAAAAAGGATATTTTCCCCATACAGTATCACGTTTTTCCGCGATTTCAAGCGATATTTAACAATTTATCCTTCTTTTTTCTGAAAAATACGCGCGCACCCGTCCGCCTTGATTTTCAGACGAAAAGACGGTGTTTTTTCCCGGCGTCGTATTCCGGAACCGCGTATGCCGCCGTCCATATGCCGTTCGGTCCGCGCGTCAGCAGGATCCCATGCAGATATCCGCACCAGTCCTCGATCGTGAACGAACGGACACCCAGTGCGCTCAGGATCGACATCGCCAGCACGTCATGGGACACGATGACCGTACGGGACGCGGGGAACGGCGTTCCGGTGAGAAAAGTCAGAAGCTCTTCGGCGAAGGGGCGCATGTCCTTCAGTCCTTCCGCACGGCCAGTGGAATAATACGCGCGCATCACCGGTTCCGTATTGTGGTTGCGGAGCATGGCCTCGAAGTCCACCGGACGCGCAAAAATGGTCAGGTCGCCGAGTTCGGGGCAGTCGCGGACGTCGTGCTTCGGAAATCCCCCTCCCTCCATCATGCACTGTGCCGTCCTGCGCGTGCGGGTCCTGGGAGATGCGGCGAACGATACGTCGTTTCCGAGACCGGAGAGCAGACGCCCGCAGCGTTTCGCCTGGTCCACGCCTTCCGGGGTCAGATCGGGGTCGACCGAACCGGCACGGAGCGATTCCCGGATGGCATGCCGCAACACGAGGACGGTCCGGTCGGAAGCATCCGCGAGGGCATGGATGTTTCCAAGGAGAACGGGTTCGCGGTTGACGGCGATGGAGTCCAGGATGGAAGACATTGCTCGGGCACACTCAGTCCGAAGAATCCCGGGCGTCGGATTCTTCCGTCACGATGCTGCCGCCGACCTTGAATCCGGTCGAATTCTTCTCCTTCACTTCGCGCTGCGGCACGAGCTTATCGGCCTTTTCCACGAACGTCGAGACCGTCGAATTGGTATTGACGTCGAGGCGGCCGAGCTCTTTGCCTGCGGAGTCCAGAATGATGACCGTGGGATAGTTCGAGACATGGAACTTCTCGGCGATCCTGGTGTTGTGCTGCACCTGCTCGCGATTTCGTTTGTCCTTGCTGGTGTCGGCGTTGTTGAGATAATCCATGTAGACAACGAGCAGACGCTCACGCATCTTGTTCTTGAACTTGGCGCTCTCCATGCGCTCTGTTTTGAACTTGCGTGAATTGTCGTTGTCGGAGGAGTGGAAGAACACGGCGACTGCTTTTCCCGTCTGCTGCGCTTTCTCCATCGCATCGTCGTAGTCGCAGAACCAGCCGTTCGGGGCACGGGTCCAGCGGTCCGGCGTCGTGGGCGCCTCCAGCGTGGCGCTGCGTGCGGAGTTGTGGAGCAGTTCATCCATCTTCGAGTCGACCATGACCTTCGGCACGCCTTCGCCCAGGACTTCCTTGATCTTCCGACGCGTTTCCTCGAATTCCGGACGAGTCCTGTTGGGCTGGTAGTCCGTGTCTTTGTACTGGTAGTTGTTCTTGAACGGTTTGAAATCGGAATCGAACGTGTCCCGGTCGAAGTCGGATTCCGATTTTTCCTTCTTCTCCTCCGGATAACGTTCCGAATAGGGGATGTATGTGCCGTCTGCCGTGAAGCTTTTGGATCTCGTCGAAGTCGAGGAGACGGATTCGGACTTCGTCGCGGTCGAGGAAGAAGACGAGCTGACGGATTTCGGGGAAGAAGAATCTTTGTCGCGGGAGCCCCAGGTGTCGGCCGCGCTGTCGTCGACGAGCTGGGCGGAACGTGATACGGACGGTTTGCGGGTGGTTTCGCCCGGCAGTTCGACGGCCGTGTCGTCGTAAGGCTTGATGAGGTCGTCCATGAAGCTGCCGCCGAACGGGCTGTCGTCGGGTCCCGCGAACAGGGCCGGCGCGGCGCAGACGGATGCCGCCATCGTCAATGTAAACAGGATGTATTTCATGATAATTGCTCCATATGAACCGGTTTTGGACCGAAATTCATCTCAAAACAGTCGCTATGATTATTATACTATAAACCGCACGGAGGGAAAAAGCAAGTCAGAAAAATGACTTTTCTGATTAATTTGGAAGAAAAAAGGATTTAGAGCAGTGAAAGAGCATCCACGTCCACATACAAATCCACGTCCTTGACCGTGCGCCGCCAGTTCATGACCTCCGCACGCAGAAATGCGCGGAACGCTGCGTTGGGCGGCGTCCGGACCGTGGAGAGATACCGGTAGCGCCCCTTGATGCGCTCGATCGGCGCAGATGTCGCGTCGCTGATCTCCAGCGGTGCGGGGAAACGTTCCGCGATGCGGTTCACGAGTTCGGCGGCCTTCGCTTCGATGAGCACCGGGTCCTCGCCGTCAAAATGCAGGACCGTGAGGTGCGAGAACGGCGGGAACAGGAGTTCCTTGCGGATCGGGAGCTCCTCCTCGAAAAAGTTCTTGCAGGAGTGTTCCGCAGCACACAGGATCGCGGGGTTTTCCGGCGAAAACGTCTGGATGAGCACCTGTCCGTGGACCTCGCCGCGTCCGGCGCGCCCGGCCACCTGCGCCAGCAGCTGGAACGTGCGTTCGAGCGCGCGGAAATCCGGCAGGTAAAGCCCCATGTCGGCGTTCAGCACGCCCACGAGCGTGACGTTCGGGAAGTCCAGCCCCTTCGCGATCATCTGCGTGCCGATGAGGATGTCGATGTCGCCGCCGCGGAACTTCGACAGCACCTCCTCGTATTTCTGCGGATTCGTCATGGTGTCCGAGTCCATGCGCGCGATGCGCGCGCCTTGGAACAGCGCCCCGGCGAGGCTTTCGATTCGCTCGGTGCCGGTGCCGACGTAATGGAAGTCGGCCTGACCGCAGACCGGGCAAGATGTGATTGCGGGGACGATCCGGCCGCAGAAATGGCAGATCAGCGAGGCGTTCTTCTTGTGGTAGGTGTAGGCGACGGCGCAGTCCGGGCAGGTCGGGACGTATCCGCAGGCGCACTGGAGCTGGCGCGAGTAGCCGCGTTTGTTCAGGAAGAGGATGCTCTGTTCGCCCGCCTGGATCCGGCTGCGAACGGCGTCGATCAGGCGTTTCGAGAACATCGGCACGCGGTCCTCGTCGTCCTTTTCCAGGCGCATGTCGACGATCTCGACGGCGGGCAGCACGATCGACGGGTCCCAGCGGTTCGGCATGGACGCCAGCTCATACTTGCCCGTGACGGCGTTCTGCCAGGATTCCAGCGAGGGCGTGGCGGACCCGAGGATGACGAGCGCGCCCTCCATGCGGCCGCGGACCACCGCCACGTCGCGGGCGTTGTAGCGCGGCGCTTCGGACTGCTTGTAGGAGGAATCGTGCTCCTCGTCGACGATGATGAGCTTGAGATTGCGGAACGGCGCGAAGAGGGCGGACCGTGCGCCGACCGCGATGTCGACCTCGCCGCGGTACACCTTCATCCATTCGTCGTAGCGTTCGCCCTGAGTCAGGCCGCTGTGAAGCACGCTGACGCGCTCGCCGAAACGCGCGCGGAATCGCGTCACGGTCTGGGGCGTGAGGGATATCTCCGGCACCAGCACGATCGCGTTGCCGCCCTGCTCCAGCACGCGCGCGATGGCCTGAAGGTATACCTCGGTTTTGCCGCTGCATGTGACGCCGTGAAGCAGGAGCACGTGCGGCGAGGCGGACGGACGGTCCGGCGCGAGCATGGAGAATATCTTATCCAAAGCGGTGCCCTGTTCGCCCGTGAGCTTGAGCGGGAACGACGGGACGATCTCGAGGTGGCGGAGCGGATCGCGGTCGGTCCGGACTTCCTCGATGTTCAGGATGCCGGCCTTTTCGAGCGCGCGGAGCTGGGGTGGCTTCGCCCCGGTCACGGATTGGACCGTGTCCGTCGGCGCGCCGGGATGGAGCGTGATGAACTGGATGGCCTGCGACCGGACTTTTGCGCGCAAACCGTTCTTTTCTAGATAGGCGGCGGCTTTCTCCGGGGACGCCAGATAGCACCGCCGGATCTTTTTGGGCTTGATCCTGCCGCTGCGGACCGCCGACGGCAGCAGGGCGCGCAGAGCCTGTTCGCGGGTGCAGCAGTAATAGTCGGCGATCCATGCGCCGAGTTTCGAGAGGGAATCCGGTATCTGCGGCACGTCGTTGCAGATCTCCAGGATCTCCTTCAGGTCGCCGCGGTCGGGACGGGGAATGAGCCGCGTTACGGTCGCCGGACGCGGCTTGCGGCCTTTGCCGAACGGCACGTTGACCTTCATGCCGGGCTGAATGCGTCCGATGAGGTGCGGCGGGATCAAATAATCGAAGGTCCTGTCAAGCGACAAGTTGACAAGGACCTCCACTGCCGGAAGAGATTTCGCGTCTCCGTCTGGCATAAATCAAAACAAGATGTGTTATGCCGGGGAGACACGCCCCGGCATGGAATTCAATTCATCCGTTACTGGATGACGCCAGTCTGCGGATAGAAGAAATTCTGGTAGTTGTGGGCGGGCGAGATGATCCACTCCGGGGTCAGGATCGGGCCGTAGCCCCACTGGGAGCGGTTCGGATCCATCGGATCGTTCGGGCTGCTCGGGAGCGGGAAGGGGAAGGTGAGGAGCTCGAGGATGCCGACGCCTTCGCGGACCAGGAAGTAGCCAACGCCGCCGATCACGCCATAGGTGGCGCCGGCGAGGTTGCCGTCTTCAAACTGGACGTGGGACATGAACAGCGGAATCTCGAACGCGCCGAACGCAACGTCGCAGATGCCGCGGCCGAGCTTGCGCGTGATACGGTTCCAGAGGTTCTCGTATCCGGGCGGGTTTTCGGGGGACAGGTTCATGTTGTCAATGGCGAGAGCCTGGGTCATTCCGCCGATCATGGCGAAGAAGACGATGCTCAGGACGATTTTTTTCCACTGTTTCATTTGGTACTCCTTGAAGGGTTGTCTGAGTATGTTTTAAGAAAAAGTATCGTTTTTTTTGATGTTTTCACTGGAAAAATCGGAAAACGCGTTTAATATATTCTTATATCCTTCATCAATCAAGTTGAAATCGCGTTTTTTTTTGAATTTTTTTCGAAAAAAGCGGATTTCATCTGTAAATAACGTCTGAAAGGTCTTTAAAAATGTCCAAAAACGAAAAAAAACCGAAAAAAAGTCGGAAGGAAGCCATTCCGCATCCTTCCCTGACCCTTCTTTCCCGCAGCCATACCGAGTACCCGGATACCCCGGACAAGGCGAAGCTTGAGACCTTCGTCAACGCCTATCCCCAGCGCGACTACGAGATCCTGTTCGACTGCCCCGAGTTCACCAGCCTGTGTCCCGTGACCGGACAGCCCGACTTCGGGCACATCCGCATCCGGTATATCGCCGACAAGCTGTGCATCGAAAGCAAATCCCTGAAGCTCTACCTCTATTCTTTCCGCAACCACCACACGTTCCACGAAGAGGCCGTCAACCGCATCCTCACCGACATGGTGAAGGCGTGCAAACCGCGATGGATGGAGGTCAACGGCGAGTTCCGTCCGCGCGGCGGCATCTCCCTGACCATCACCGCGACCGAAGGCAAGAAGCCCTGATCCGTCAAATATAACGGATAATACAACCACCTTTTATGGAGATACTTGAATTGAATCAGAAAAAACAGTCTTTCGAGGTGATCGAAGGCGGCGGCGTGACTTCCACGTCCGGATTCGAAGCCGCCGGCGTCACCTGCGGACTCAAACGGAGCGGCAAGGCCGACCTCGCCCTCCTTTACTCCCGGACCGGCTGCAACAGCGCCGGGACCTTCACCTCCAATCTTTTTCCCGCCGCCCCGGTCGTGCTCTGCAAGGAACGCGTCGCCGGACCCGCCGGCATCCGCGCCGTCGTGGTGAACAGCGGCGTAGCGAACGCCTGCACGGGCGAACTCGGTATGGAAAACGCCCGCGCGGTCGCGAAGCTCGCCGCCGAAGTGCTCAATATCGATGAAAAACAGGCGCTGTCCTGCTCCACCGGCAGGATCGGCGTCCAGCTCCCGATGGACAAGCTCGCCGCCGGGATCAAGGCCGCCGCCGCCGCGAAGAAGCCGGACGGAGGCCACGAGGCCGCGCTCGCGATCATGACCACGGACACGCGCCCGAAAGAATGCGCCGTGAGTTTTCTGCTCGAGGGAAAGAAAGTGACGATCGGCGGTATGACGAAGGGCGCGGGCATGATCGCGCCGCACATGTACCCCGCCGTTCCCCATGCCACCATGCTCTGTTTCCTCACGACCGACGCCGCGGCGGACAACGCCAGCCTCACGCGCTTCCTGGCCGATGCCGTCGACGTTTCGTTCAACCGCATCACGGTCGACAACGACATGAGCACGAACGACACGTGCATGCTGTTCGCGAACGGCGAATCCGGCGCGAAGGTCGCGTACGACGGATCCGACGCCGCGCGGCTTTTCGCAGATGCGCTCCGCCATGTAGTGCAGACGCTCGCGAAGGGCATGGTCATGGACGGAGAGGGCTCCTCGAAGTTCGTCGAGGTCCTCGTGACCGGCGCGAAGGACGCCGCGCAGGCCCATATCTGCGCGAAGGCCATCGCCGACTCCATGCTCTGCAAGACCGCCTGGTTCGGCTGCGATCCGAACTGGGGGCGTATCCTTGCGGCCGCCGGGTATTCCGGCGCGCAGTTCAACCCGGAGAACGTCTCGCTGGACTACGACGACAAGCCGGTCGTGCGCGGCGGCATGGACGCCGGGACTCCGGAAGCCGAGCTGTCCGAGCTCATGAAGGCCGGCAGCTTCACCGTTCACATCGACCTCGGCGCGGGCGTCGCGTCCGACACCATGTGGACGAGTGACATCACCTACGACTACGTCAAGATCAACGCGGACTACCATACCTGATTCCGCCAGAACATACAAGGAAATCCCATCATGGATCTGAACTATAAGGAAAATCTCATCCACAAGGCGGACGTTCTCATGGAGGCGCTCCCCTACATCCAGCAGTTCCGCGACTCCATCGCCGTCATCAAGTTCGGCGGTAGCGCCATGGAGGACCCCGAACTCACCGCCCGCACCATGCGCGACATCGTCCTGCTCGAAGCCATCGGCATGAAGGTCGTCGTCGTGCACGGCGGCGGCAAGGCCATCACCGCCCGCCTGAAGGAGCTCAACATCGAAACGCGCTTCGTGAACGGCCTCCGCTTCACCGACGCCGCGACCATCGAGGTCGTGGACGACGTGCTGCACAACCAGGTCAACCGCGCCCTCGTTGATGCCATCCTCAAAACGGGCGGCATCGGCGCGCAGATCTCCGGCAAGCGGATCCTCCGCTGTGAGAAGACGCTCTCCCGCGACCCGGTCACCGGCGCGGAGTCCGACGTCGGGTTCGTCGGCCGCGTGATCGGCGTTGACGCCCGTCCCATCCTCGACTCCCTCAACTTCCGCATCATCCCGGTCGTCACCCCGCTGGCCATGGATTTCCACGGGCAGCCATACAACATCAACGCCGACCTCGCCGCCTGCGAGATCGCCATGGCGCTCCACGCCCGCAAGCTCGTTTTCATCAGCGACGTCCCCGGCGTGCTCCGCGACCCGAAGGACGAATCCACGCTCATCTCCGAGATCCGCACCTCCGCGGTGCCCCGTCTGATCGAGTCCGGCGTCCTCTCAGGCGGCATGCTCCCGAAGATCCGCAGCTGCGTCAACGCCATCGAAAACGGCGTCACGCAGGTCCACATGGCCGACGGCCGCCTGCCGCACTCGCTCCTGCTCGAGATCTTCACGAACACCGGCGTCGGCACCCAGATCATCAAGGGATGAACTTCTCCGGTTCCACGGCTCCGGCGGATTCCGGCGCGCGGCAGCTCGCCCATGCGCTCGTCCTGACGGCGGCGCTCCTCTGCGCGCTGTTCGCGTCCGCATGCTCCACGCCTCGGGAATACCCCAGGACGGAAGCCGGAGTCCGGCAGCTTCTTCAGGACTTCGCCGACGATTATATCGACGACACGGACAGCGTGGGGATCGTCGTCGGCGTGATCCTGCCGGAAGATACGGAACTTGTTGCTGTTTCCGGGCGGTCCGACGTGCTTGATCCGGCGAAGGAGCTTACGTCCGACACCATCTTCCCGATCGGCTCCCTCACGAAGAACATGGTCTTCGAAATGGTGACCGAGCTGGAACGCACCGGGCAGGTCGACCTCGACACGCCATTGAAGGACTGCTCCGGACTTGACCTGCCGCCGGAATACGACGCGATTACCGTCCGCGACCTGCTCCTGCACAGGTCCGGCCTGCCGCGCGAAAGCTACACGCTTACCAACCTCTGGCCGGTCATTTCCGCAGAGATATGGGATTCGAACGTGTACGAAAACTTCTGCACGCGCGAGGGGCTGATCGAAACGCTCTCCAACTCCGAATGCCGTTCCGCCGTCTCGAATCCGCGCAGCCGTTACAGCAACCTCGGATACGGCCTGCTCGGCCTCGCGCTGGAATCCATTACCGGAGAAACAGTACCCGACCTCATGGAACGCTCCATCATCCGCCCGTGGGGGCTCCGCGATACCTCGTTCGGTCCGCCCGAAGGCAAGGCGGACCGCATCGCCGGGACGCATTCCGGCGACATCCCGTTCTTCTGGTTCCGCGGTCGCCATGTACGTTCGCATTACCTCGGCGAGGGGCTCCGCACCGCGGGCGGCGTGTGGTCAAGCGCGTCCGACCAGATGCTCTGCCTCCGCAAATACCGCGAGCGCTTCCTCTCCATGGACCGCGAACATCCGTTCGAAGGGCCTTTCGGTGAGGCGGAAGTGTACTACAACTACTATCTTGAAGACTCGCCCGCCGGGCACCGCTGCCTCATTCGCTACGGCATGACCTTCGGCGTGGCGTCGTTTTTCGGCATCGACCTCGACACCCGCGTCGCCATCCTGATCCTCCGCAACAACTGCGACTGGCCGGACAGCGTGGGCATGGACCTGCTGGAACGCCTCGAACAGGTCATTCCCGACGCGGAATCGTGGAACACTCCGGATTCTGCGAATTCCGTCGCGACAGCGCCCGGATCATAGTCTTTTCAGCTCGAATTACCTGCAATGATCTGAAAAAAAATGTTTTCTCGCGCATACACGCAAGATTCAGTTAAAAACAGTTCCTATTAACTGAATCTTGAGGATTGAACCTTCTCTTCATTTTTCCATATCCAGAAGGGGAAATTGCTATGCCCGATTTTTGTACCAGAGCACAGCCGGGCACTGCCGCAGTGAAAGCCTCGCCTTCCCGCGCATACACGCAAGATTCAGTTAAAAACGGTTCCTTTTAACTGAATCTTGAAGGGTGTACGGATTCCTTTTCGGTTCTTCTGGCTTCAGTTGAGTTCTCAGCAAAGAGAGTTTTGTGCGCAAGCGGAGCTGAGTGCACAGCCGCAGTGGAGGCTTTGCCTCCTCAGGAAACGATCGTGCCGGCGGAGAAATCGCCGGTCAGGACTCGTCCGAGCGCGCCGGGTTCCTCGAACTTGCAGACCACGATCGCGAGGTTGTTGTCTGCGCAGAGGGAGAACGCCGCGGCGTCCATGATCCTGTAGTGTCCCTCGACGGCCTGCTTGAATGAAAGCTCGTCGAACTTCTTCGCGGTCGGGTCTTTCATCGGGTCGGCGGTGTAGATGCCGTTGACCTTGGTGGCCTTCACGAGTGCTTGACAATTGGACTCCAGCGCACGGAGCGCCGCCGTGGTGTCGGTGGTGAAGAAGGGGCAGCCGGTGCCGCCCGCATAGATCACGATCTCCCCGCGGGAAAGCTGGTCCAGCGCGGCGTCGCGGTCGAACCGCGGTGCAAAGGGGCGCAGGTCGGCGGAAGCGTGGATGTTGACCGGGATGTTGGCCTTCTGGAACGCGTCCTTCAGGCGCAGGGCGTTCATGACGGTGCCGAGCATGCCCATGTGGTCGGCGGTTACGCGGTCCATGCCCACGGCGGATCCGCCGCGCCAGATGTTTCCCGCGCCGACCACGAGCGCGATCTGCACGCCGAGTTCGCGTGCCTCGGCGATGCGTGCGACGGTTGCTTCCACCGCGGCGGAATCGTAGCCGAATTCGCGCTCGCCCTTGAGGGCTTCGCCGCTGATTTTGAGGAGAACGCGCTGATAACGAAGTTTGGTAGACATGACAGCTCCCGGTTGATCGTGAAAAAAATGGTTTGATTAGTATACCACGGATTCGGCGGTTCGTCAAGTGAAGAGACGTTTTTTCTTTCGTCTCTTTTCCGTGCAGTTTCTCCTGTTTTCCGCTTTAAATCCTCCGGTTTCGTTGTATATTAAGATATGCGCGTTTTCCGGCACGGACCGGACAGGTTTTTGTAACAGGAAGAACAATCTAAGGACGGATTAGTATGAAGACCGGAAAGATACTCCTTTTCATCGGACTGACGACCGCTCTGGGCGTTCTTCATGCCGCCGATCTGGATCTGGAGAAAGACTACAGGCAGGAAATCTCCCTGTATCATATCCGCCCGGATCAGGCGCATTCCCTGAAACGTGATCCCGACGGCACGCCCGTTTCCGAATCTCGGCTGAAAGAGGCCGTCAAAACGTTTTATGACCGGCTTTATCCGTTGGCCCCCGCATTCCTGAAGCGGTTCCAGATCAAGAGCGTCATCTTCAAGGACAGCGTTTTCACCCGCGACGGTGAGACGCGCCAGCATCGCAGGAACGGCAGTGAGCTGTATCTGGATGCCGACCTGGACGCCCAGCAGTTTTATGTGAACATGTTTTATCTGCAGTTGACCGCGATGCCGCGGACGTACCTTGAACATTGGAACAAGCTCAATCCGGACGGCTTCGTTTACGAAGCTACGCGCGGAAAACTGTCCGGCAACGCGCAGAAGAAGCTCGACGCGGTTCTGTCCGAATGGGACAAGCATTTCGTGAGCCGCTCAGGGATGTATTCGACGGAGATGGATATGGCGCTGACGTTCGCGTATATGGTCGAAAAAGGCCCGAACGCCACGAGGTTCGTAAAGAAGAACAGCCCGGACGTGCAGAAAAAAATCGATTTGGTCGTCGACATCCTGGAGTCGGTCAAGGCTGCCGAACGCGGCTACATGCAGACCCTCCTCGCGGACGATCTTGCCAAGCTCAAAGCATACGTGCCGTATGCGCTGTCCGTACGGCTGGAACGCGAGTATGCCGGTGTATGGACCGCGCCGGAAGACGAGGAAGAAGCGGACGGGGAACAGAAGCCGGCCCGCAAGATCGGCGATCCCGTGGAGATCGCCGGACGCAAGGTCAATCCGCTCATCCTTGCGCTCGAAGCGAAGAATAACCGCCTGTTCCGGCTCTTGATGCAGAACAAGGTCGACCCGAATGTCGCCAACGACAAAAAGGTCAGCGCCCTGATGCTCGCGATCGCGAACAACGACCCGGAGCAGGTGAAGGGCCTCCTCGAAGCGGGCGCGAAGGTTTCGCAGGAAGCCGCCCGCGCAGGCACGGCGTCCGGCGTTAACGCCGACATCGTGAAGCTGATGAACGCCTACCTGCCCGGTGTCCGGAAGACCGGGAAAGCATCCGAAACCGTAAAAAAGAACTCTGCCGCGAAAAACAATCCCTGACCCGATCCGTTTATGAACTGGAATACTGCTGAACTTATCTGCTGCGACAACCCCGTCAGGCTGGCGGACTGCGGCATCCGCGACGTCGTGTTTGCGATCGGGACGTTCGACGGCCTGCACCGCGGTCATGTGGCGGTCGTGCGGGCCATGCTGGAGGAGAGTCGCCGCCTGAACGCGGTTCCCGCGGTCCTGACCTTCCATCCGCATCCGCGCGCTGTTCTGACGCCGGACAATCCGCCCCCGCTTCTGATGTCGCGTGAACGCAAACTCAGCATCCTGGCCTCGCTTGGCGTCCGGGCGGTCGTGTCCCTGCCGTTCACGAGGGAATTCGCGTCGCTTTCTCCTGATGACTTCCTGTCCCGCTGCCTGCTCTCCGGTCCGGTTCGCGTCCGCGGCGTGTGCGTCGGGTCCTTGTGGCGGTTCGGGGCAAAGGGCGCCGGAGACATTGCGTTTCTGGAAAGACGCGCAAACGAGCTCGGTTTTGCCTGCCGTGCGGTCCCGGAGATTCGCGACGAACACGGCATCGTGAGCAGTACGAAGATCCGCGAAGCGCTTGCCGCGGGCGACGTGGCGTTTGCCGCGCACTGCCTCGGCAGACGGCCGGCCGTTTCCGGTGTGGTCGTCAGCGGCTACGGCGTCGCCGGCAACACCCTGCACTGTGCGACGGCGAACTTGGATGTGCGTTGTGGCATGCTTCCGTCGAACGGCGTCTACGCGGCTTTCGCGGTCGTCGGAGAAGAACGTTTCCCCGCCGTGGTGAACATCGGAGTCGCGCCGACGTTCGATTCCTACGGCAACGGCGGACAGGTCCGCGTGGAGGCGCATCTGCTGACGGACGGCGCGCCCGACCTTTACGGCAGGGAAATGGCGCTCGGGTTTGCCGCACGCATCCGCGACGAACGGAAATTCGGCTCGCCGGAGGAGCTTGCCGCCCGCATTCAGGAGGACATCCGCCTGGCCCGCGCCGCTTTGAATGAACAAAAACAATCTTCCGCAAAGGAGGAGCTTATCTTATCATGAATCCCGAAAATCAGAACCTTTATTCGATCAGCGACCTGGCGGATCAGGTCGGCGTGCCTCGGACGACCATCACCGACTGGCTCGGCAAGTACGCCCGCTTCGTCGAACTCCAGACGCAGGGCCGCCGCCGCTTCTACACGGACCGCACGCTTGCCGTCCTCTGCAAGGTCGCCGAACTCCGTACGGCGGGACGTTCCATCGGCAACATCGACGGCGAGCTGGAACGCATCTTCCCCGTTCATCCGACCGTGGAGCCCGCGGAAAATGCGGGCGGGACCGAGGCTGATCCGGCCGCGAATCCTGCCGGACAGGACACTGCGAATCCGAACCAGGGCCAGCAGAATTATCCCGTGGTGAAACAGGAGAATTTCGACGAGCTGTACGATCTGCTCGGTGCGAAGTTCACCGACCTCTGCGACGCCATGAGCGCGGTCAACCGGAAGGCCGACGCCTCCGCCCGTCGCCTGCGCCTGATGCTTGCCGTGGCCGTCATGATCATCGTGGTCCTGTCCGGTTTTCTGGCGCTTTTCTACGTCAATTTCCTCGTTCAGCGCGACAATACCGCAGCCAGCCGCGACGCCGCGTCCGCGATCGCCGCGCTCTCGACGGGCTCGGAAACGCGCGAAAACGCCCTTCGTACCGATGTCGGCAATCTTTCCGGCAGCGTGTCCGGCCTTGCAGGCAGCGTCTCCGGCATGGAAGGGCGCGTGTCCGGTATGGAGGGGCGCGTGTCCGGCATCAATGATGAGCTTCAGAAGCTTCGCGCCGATCTCCCGGCTCAGCGTGCTGCGTTCGAGGTCGCGATTGCGGAGATGAGACGCGCCAACGGGTCGGCAATGGAGGCGCAGCAGGCGCAGTTCGAGGCGCGGATCGCCCTCGAAAAGGAACAGTTTGCCGCCGAACGCCTCAAGCTCCTTCAGCAGATCGATTCCCTGCAGGAACGCCTGAACCAGGCGGCCGCCAGTGAGCCTGCCCGCGACGAGGAGATACGCAAGCTCCGGGAAGAGCTTGCGGCCCAGATCGAACGCGGCAAGGACGTCGAGAAGCTCAACGATGAGCTGTCTCTTCTTGCCAACAGGATCGAAGATTTCCGTGAGAAGAATCAGAACTTGTCGAATGAACTCGCCGCCGCGAACAAGCGTGCCGATGCCGAGGCGGAAGCCCGGAAAAAGGCCGAGGCGGAAGCCGAAAGAGCCCGCCGTGCCGCAAACTTATACCAGAACAATCAGTTCCAGGGAATGCAATAAGGAGGAAGCACCATGAACTTACTGCCGATCCCTCCGGGAATGGAGACCGAAGCCTTCGTGATGGATTCCGGCGCATTGCGTGATGTGCCGGAGCTGATCCGCCGCTGTTTCCAGTCGCGCCGCCCCTGGATCGTGGCCGACGAAAATACATGGAAGGCCGCAGGCGCTGCGCTGTTCGACATCCTGAAATCCGCCGGACTCGACCCGCACGGGCCGTACATCTTTCCTGCCGTCCCGATGATCCACGCGGACAACGCCCTGACTCCGCGCCTGACCGACGCCATGCCGTTCGACTGCGTGCCTGTCTCGGTCGGCGGCGGCACGATCAACGACCTCGTGAAACGCGCCTCGGCGGTCACGCGGCACCGTTACCTCTGCGTTCCGACCGCGAGTTCTGTGGACGGGTACACGTCCTACGGTGCGGCCATGACCGACAACGGCCTGAAAAAGACGCTGCCCTGTCTCGCTCCCCTTGCGGTCGCCGCGGACACTGACGTCCTGAAAGCCGCTCCCGCGCCGATGGCCGCCTCCGGTTATGCCGACCTTGCCGCGAAAGTCGCGGGCGGTGCGGACTGGGTGATCGCCGACGAACTCGGCATTGAGCCGATCCGTGCCGACGTATGGGAGCTGGTGCAGAAGGATCTCCGCAAGTGGATCTCCGATCCCGCCGACATCGGCGCGATCTTCCTCGGCCTTGCCGCCACGGGTTATTCCATGCAGATGTACCGCGAATCCCGTCCCGCGAGCGGCGCGGAGCATATGATCAGTCACCTGTGGGAAATGGAGAATCTTGAGTTCAAGGGTGTTCCCGTTTCGCACGGGTTCAAGGTCGGGATCGGCACGCTCGCCTCCACAGCGCTGATGGAATGGCTTTTCAACGGCCATGATGCCGGCTGGGCGCGCGCCAATGCCCGTCCGCCGCGTACGGAATCCGAACGCCGCGCCGAGGTCGACGAACTGCTTTCCCGCGGGTGCTATGGGGCGAAGACCGGCGAGATCGCGATGAGCAAGTTCCTGACCGGCGAAGCCATGTCCGCGCGTCGCGAGCACATTTTCGCCCATTGGGACGCCCTCGCGAAACGCACCTCCGAATGCCTGATTCCGTTCGACACGCTGAAAGCTATGTTCCGCGCCGCATCCTGTCCGATTGCGCCCGCCGATATCGGCCTTGATGCCGCGCAGTTCAAGCACGGCGTCCTGGCCGCGCAGCTGATCCGGAACCGTTATACGATCCTGGATGTGCTGGACGAACTTGGTCTTTTGCGTGAGGCCGCCGACGCCGTAACGCTGAGAATGACCGGCCACCCTTGATTTTTCACAAATTCATGCTATTGTAATCAAATCCGTTTTTTTACATCAAACGAACCGACCAGGATGAAAACCGGAAACATGAGAGCTGTCACGATCAGAACATTCCTGCCGGGCATGATTTGCGCCCTCTGTGCCGCTTTGTTCGTGCCGTCGTCCGCGGCCGAACCGGATACGGACGAACGAGATGTCCTGTCCGCCGTCCGCTCCCGGGATAAAAACGCGATCCGTTCCGACGTTGTGTATGTGCCCGTTCCGCCGGCCGGTTCGCGCGTTGACTCGGTCCTGGCGACCGTGAACGGCGAACCGATTACCATGCTGGACGTCATCCTTGAAACGGGAAGCCGGGAAAAGGAGCTTGCCGGGATCTATTCCGGAGATCGTCTCCGTGATGAAACGCTCAAACTCCACGTGGAAACGGTCGACCAGATCGTGTTCCGCAAGCTCGTCTACGAGAAATACAAGATGCAGCCGTTCGATATCTCGCGCCAGGAGATCGAAAACCTGCTGGACGAGTTCGTGCGCACAAGCGGCGCCGATTCCCGCGCGACCTTCGAAAAGAATATGCTTACGATCGGCATCACGCCGGAACAACTCCGCGAACAGGCCAGGGAGAGGATCGCGGTCGAGGTGCTCCTCATGCACGACTGCGATCACCATGTCTATGTTACGCCGAAGGAAGTCTACGAGGACTACAAAGCCCACCCGGAAAAGTGGACTGTCCCCGAGAAGATTTCGCTCCAGCTGCTTCAGATCAACGTGACCGCGGGTTCCGCGGGCGGCGACCCGAAGGCTGCCGTCGAAGCCATCCGCAAGGAGTTGGACAAGGATTCCTCTCAGAAAAATTTCACGCGTCTCGTGCTGGAGAAATCCGACGGCGCGACCGCGTCCGAGGGCGGCACTACGGAGGACATCGCAATGGACAAACTGCGTCCCGAATTCATCGAGGCCCTGAAGGGCAAAAAGATCGGCGACGTGGTCGGGCCCGTCGAAGCGCCCGAGGCTTATTTCTTCATCCGCATCGTAGCAACGAAGCCCGCCAAGCTCATTCCGTTCAGTCAGGCCAACCGCGATGTGCGCGATGCCCTGTTCAAGGAGAAGGCCGAGAAGAAGCGCAAGGAATACTTCGAAGAGATTCGGCGGAACGCAGTGGTCCACTACTTCTTCGGCTGATGCGCAATCTCTACATCCATGTGCCGTTCTGCGCCGGGAAGTGCGACTACTGTGCGTTCTACTCCGAACCCGCGCCCGATGCGGTGCCGATCCGTCAGTGGCTCGACCGCATCCTGTTTCAGCTGGAAGAAAACGCTCCCCGGCTTGAAAATGCCGAAACCGTGTATTTCGGGGGCGGCACGCCGTCGCTGCTGCCGGATGATGTTTTGAACCGGCTTTTTGCCGCTGTTCGTGAGGCTGTTCCCAATGCCATCGAAATCTCCATTGAGGCGAATCCTTTTACCGTCACGCCGGAAAAAACCGCTGTCCTGACCTCGTATGCCAACCGTGTTACGCTCGGAATCCAATCGTTTGAGCCTGCTTTGCTGGAGGCGATCGGACGACGAAGCCATAGCGGGCCCGGCCCGGAGGAGGCCGTGCGGAATCTGCGGCAAGCAGGACTGCGCAACCTCGGACTTGACCTGATGTATGCTTTGCCGGGGGAAACGCCCGATCAGTGGCGTCGTGACCTTGAGCGCGCACTTGAACTCAATCCCGAACACATTTCCGCATATTCCGTCACGCCCGAACCCGGCACGTTGTTTGCCGTTAGGGTCGAAGGAAAACCGGAGGACGATGTGCTTTCCGAGGCCATGTGGGAGCAGGCGGGCGCAACCCTCGGCGCGGCGGGGATTCCCCGCTATGAGATCAGCAACTATGCGCGTCCCGGCTTCGGGTCGTGCCACAATTCCAACGTCTGGCGCGGTCAAACCTACCTCGGGCTCGGACCCGCCGCCTGCTCGTTCGACGGAAACGACCGCTGGACACAGGTTTCCGATCTGCGTGCGTGGCTGGACGGCGCGCCGCCGGATGTCGACCGCATCCCGAGGCGGGCGCGTCTCGGCGAGATCCTGATGATGGGACTTCGTACCGTTCGCGGATGGACACGCCGGGAGTTCGAGATGGCGACGGGCTGCGGCTGGGATGATTTTTCGGCACAGCTGGACGAGCTTGCGGAACGCGGCCTCGTGACGCTCACGGCGGACACGATCACGCCCGCGGAACGCGGCCTGGCGTTCTGGAACGATGTTGCGGAAACGCTTGTTTTTGCGCCGTGAATTTGCAATTTCCCCTGAATGATGGTATATTATGAGGTTAATTATTTCTGATACAAGGACATCCGATATGAAAACCGACCTCGAAATAGCAGCCGGCGTTCCGTGCCGTCCGATCTCGCAGATCGCCGCCTCGCTCGGCCTTTCCGAAACCGATTACGCCCCCTACGGGCGCAACAAAGCCAAGCTCGAACCGTGCGTGTTTGAACGTCTTTCCGGACAGCCGGACGGACGCCTCGTGCTCGTGACCGCGATCACGCCGACCCCGGCGGGCGAAGGCAAGACCACCACGACCATCGGCCTGGCCGACGCGCTCCGCAGACGCGGAAAGAAGGTCGTCGCGGCGATCCGCGAACCGTCCCTTGGCCCTGTCTTCGGACGCAAGGGCGGCGCGGCCGGCGGCGGCTGGGCGCAGGTCATCCCGATGGAGGACATCAACCTGCATTTCACGGGCGATTTCCACGCAGTGAGCTCGGCGAACAATCTGCTGGTCGCCATGACCGACAACCATATCTTCCACGGCAACGCGCTTCAGATCGACCCGGACCGCGTGGTCCTGAAACGCTGCCTCGACATGAACGACCGCGCGCTGCGGCACATCGAGCTGCAGACGAAGGGCAAGGGCGGATATGTGCGGCAGGCGGGATTCGAGATCACGGCGGCCTCCGAACTGATGGCCGTGCTCTGTCTGGCCACGGATATTGCCGACCTCAAGCGCCGCATCGCGAACGTGATCGTGGCGTACAACATCCACGGCGAACCCGTCACTGCTGGCGATCTCCATGCCGCCGAAGCCGCGGCCGTCCTGCTGAAGGAGGCGATCAAGCCGAACCTCGTGCAGACGCTCGAAGGGACGCCCGTCCTGATCCACGGCGGCCCGTTCGCGAACATCGCGCACGGCTGCAACTCCCTGCTTGCGACCCGTCTCGCCCTCAAGCTCGCCGACTACACGATCACGGAGGCCGGATTTGGCGCCGACCTGGGCGCGGAAAAGTTCATCGACATCAAATGCCGTCTCGGCGGCCTCAACCCCGCCGCGGCCGTCCTCGTCGTCACGATCCGCGCGCTGAAGATGCACGGCGGACTTGCGAAAAACGAACTCGAACACGAAGACCTCGCCGCACTCGAACGCGGCCTGCCGAACCTGCTGCGCCACCTCGACAACCTCGTGAACGTCTTCCGCCTCCCCGCGGTCGTCGTCGTGAACAAGTTCCCGACCGACACGCAGGCGGATCTCGACCTGGTCATGAAGGCGTGCGCCTCCCTGGGCGTCCGCACCGTGCTGTCCGACGTCTGGGCGAAGGGCGGCGAAGGCGGCCTGGAGCTCGCCGACGTGGTCATGGAGCTCTGCGAAAAGAATAACAGCGCGGAACCTACATTTGTTTACCCGCTCGAAGGCATGTCCCTTCGTGAAAAGCTCGACACGATCGTCCGGCGCATCTACCGCGGACGCGGCGCGGTCTTCACGGAAGAGGCGGAACGCCAGCTCGAACTGCTCGCGAAATACGGCGGCGACTCCATGCCCGTCTGCGTCGCGAAGACCCCGTACAGCTTCACCGGCGACCAATCGCTCATCGGCGCGCCGGAGGGGTTCGACCTGCTGATCCGAAATCTGAAGATCTCCGGGGGCGCGGGATTTGTCGTCGCTCTCGCGGGCGATATCATGACGATGCCCGGCCTGCCGTCCTCGCCCGCCGCCGAACGCATCCATGTCGCGGACGACGGCACAGTCGACGGTCTTTTCTGACCGGTCTCCAGATCGGAATTCGCCATAAAGTCTCACTTTTTTCCGCGGAAAGACGCCGTTTTTCCGGCGCAACATCTTGTAAAAACGCGATTTTATGCTATATTATAGTTTTGACTTTAATCCGCAACCCCATCAGCAAACGGAGAAAATATCATGGCAATGTATGATGCCGCAGACCTGAAGAAAGGTCTCAAAGTTGAAATCGACGGCCAGCCGTACGTCATCACCGATTTTGAATTCTGCAAGCCCGGCAAGGGCACCGCGCTCTACCGCTGCAAGCTGAAAAGCATGATCAACGGCAGCACGATGGATCGCACCTACCGCCCTGTCGACAAGGTCGGCATCCCGAACCTTGAAGAACGCGACATGTACTACTCCTACCACGACGGCCAGAACTACGTCTTCAGCGACGCCGAGACCTATGAGGAAATCTCCATCAACGAGGAAGCCCTCGGCAAGCGTACCTACTTCCTGATCGAGGAAGCCCTCTGCCAGGGGCTCTTCTTCAACGGCAAGCTCATCGACATCACCCTCCCGACCTTCATCGAGAAGGTTGTCGTCGAGACCGAACCCGGCGTCCGCGGCGATACCGCCAGCTCCAACGTGATGAAGCCCGCCAAGACCGACAACGGCTACGATGTCATGGTCCCGCTCTTCATCAACGTCGGCGACACGATCCGCATCGACACCCGTACCGGAGAATACGCCGAACGCGTCAGCAAGGGCTGACATAGGCTGAAGGTCCGTACCGTGGATCCCTTCACCCGGCTCCAGCAGACCGTCGCGGCGCTGAAATTCCGCGCCCGCGTTCTCGCCGCCGTCCGGGCAGGGTTCGACAAACGCGGATTCACCGAGGTTACGACCCCGGTCCGCATCGCAGCGCCCGCGGCGGAGGAGTATATCGACGCTCCTCCTTCGGGCGCATTCTTTTTGCGCACGTCGCCCGAACTTGAGATGAAGCGCCTGCTCTGCGCGGGCATGGACCGCATCTACCAGATCGGGCCATGTTTCCGGGCGGGCGAACGCGGACGTTTGCACCGTACCGAATTCGACATGCTCGAATTCTACATGGCGCACGCCGACTATCTGGAGCTCCTGGACACCATCCGCGCGATCATCGTCGAGGCCGCGGTCGCATGCACTGGCGGCACGAGGATCAAATCCCGCGGCTGTGAGGTCGAACTCGGCGGTGAATGGACTCTGCTCCCCGTCCGCGAGGCGTTCCGCAAGTTCGCCGGCGTCTCCGCCGACGAGGTCGCGGAACAGGAATCCCTGTTCGAGGAGATCCTGGTCGAAAAGGTCGAACCAAACCTGCCGAAAGACCGTCCGTGCGTGCTCATTGACTACCCGATTCGCTTCGGTGCGTTCGCCCGTGCGAAGGCCTCCGATCCGACCCTCGCCGAACGCTGGGAAGTCTATGTGGCGGGCGTCGAGCTGGCGAACACCTACGGCGAACTGATCGATCCCGTCGTCCAACGGGAACGGTTCGCCGCCGCCCGCGCCACGCGCAAACGTCTTGGCCTCACCGAATACCCCGAACCGACGGCGTTCCTGGATGCGATTGACCATGGAATGCCGCCCGCCGCCGGGTCCGCGCTCGGGTTCGACCGCCTCGTGATGCTTCTTGCCGGGGCGGATTCGCTCTCGCAGATCGACTTCCCGCTTGACGACGAGCCGGAACCATGAAGATACTCTTCCTCATCGCCCGGTATTTCCCCTACAGCGGCCTTCAGACGGATTTCCTGCGCGTCGCCGAAGCGGCCGCGGACCGCGGGCACGACGTGACGTGTCTGGTCGGTTCATGGGAGGGCGAACGCCCGGACAAACTCAGAATCCTGATGGCGGAACTGCCCGGCACGGGCGAGGCAGACGACCTCGACGCGCTGGACGCGGCGTATCATGAACTGACGGAACGCGAGACGTTCGACCGGACGGCGGCGTTCGAGCTGATTCCCGGCGTGGATTTCTATTTCGCGGGGTTCGACTGCCTCGGCAGCAATCCCGAAAAAGCCGATCCGCGTCTTCTCGAACGGGAAAAGGCGGTTTTCTCGCCCGAATCTTCCACATACATCTTTTACCTCGTCACGCCTCAGATCAACGCTTTCTTCGGCGTCTACGGCACGCAGCCCGCGCGGTTCCTGCGTCTGCCGCCCGGCATGAACCCCGCCTGCGGCCGTGTGCCGGATCCCGACGACGTCCGCGTCCGCAAGCGTGCCGAACTCGGTCTGAAGGACGGGGAACGTCTCGCCATCACGGCGGCACATGATATGCTCTTGAAAGGCGTCGACCGCATCCTGGCCTCGTATGCCGAGCTCCCGCCCGAACGCCGCGCCCGTCTGCGCCTATTCATCACCGGATTTCTCGGTCGCGAACAGTGCGAAAAGCAGGTCACCGAACTCGGCATCGCCGACCGCGTGATCTTCGACGGCGGACGCCCCGACCTGCCGGAACTCCTCTGTGCCGCCGATTATCTGGTGCATCCCGCCCGGCGCGAGGCCGCCGGTTCGATTCTGATTGAAGCGATTGCATCCGGGCTGCCCGTGGTCTGCACCGAGGTCTGCGGATTCCAGGACATCGTGCTGGCGTCCGGCGGACACGTCCTGAACGAACCGTTCTGTTCCGGCGCGCTGACTGCCGAGCTGGACTACCTCGCCGGCATCTCCGACGACGGACTGTACTACTGGCGGCAGCAGGTCCTGACGTATGCGCACGGCCCGGCGGATTTCTACCGGCGCGCCGACGTGCTTGTGAACTTCATTCAGTCCCCCGGCGCCGGAGAGTATCTATGAGCACCGACCCGCGTCAGATCCGGCGGGAAGTCGCGCGCATCTGGTCCGCCCTTCGTCTGACCGACCGCGCCCGCCTGAGCAAACGCCGCCGCGCGTTTCTGGACCTGCTGGACAGCGATCCCGATGCCGCCGAGGCGAAACGCGAAGAATTTTTCCGTCTGCTCTCGACCGCGCAGAAACGTTCGCTTGTCCCGGCTGCGTCCCGCATCCGCTGCGAGTTCCCGGATAACCTCCCGATCACCGCGAAGATCCCGGAGATCCGTGCCGCGCTGAAATCGCATCAGGTCATCGTCGTCTGCGGCACCACAGGTTCCGGCAAGACCACGCAGCTCCCGAAGGCCGCGCTGCTGGAGGGCTTCGGTCGCGCCGGGCGGATCGGCTGCACCCAGCCGCGCAGGATCGCCGCCTCCGCGCTCGCGCGCCGTCTCTCGAACGAGACCGGCTGCACGTGCGGACACGAGATCGGCTATCAGGTGCGTTTCGACGACCGCACGGACGACTCCACGGTCATCAAGTTCATGACGGACGGCATCCTGCTGGCGGAAACGCAGAACGACCCGAAACTTTACCAATACGACTGCATCATCCTGGACGAGGTGCACGAACGCTCCCTGAATATTGATTTCCTGCTCGGGTACATGAAGCTCCTGCTCGCGCGACGCCCCGAACTCCGCGTGATCATTTCGTCCGCCACGCTCGATGCCGCCCGCATTGCTTCGTTCTTTGGCGATGCTCCCGTTATCGAGGTCGGCGGACGCGTGTTCCCGGTCGAGGACGTCTATCTGGAGCCGCTTCAGGACGAGGAACTTGCCGAATCCGTCGCGCGCGGTGTGGAATACCTGCTGGACGCGGGCGAACGCGGCGGCATCCTCGTTTTTCTGCCCGGCGAACGCGAAATCCGCGACTGTGCCGACATGCTGACCGGGCGCGATTATCCGCACACGGAGATCCTGCCGCTCTTTGGACGCATGAGCGCGGCCGAACAGGAACGCATCTTCGCGCCGCAGTCCTCGAACTGCCGGATCGTGCTGGCAACGAACGTGGCGGAGACGTCCATCACGATCCCCGGCATCCGCTATGTGGTCGATTCCGGGCTGGTACGCCTCTCCCGTTACAACCCGAAAAGCGGCATTCAGGAGCTCCGCATCGAGGGGATTTCCCGCGCGAGCGCCATGCAGCGGCGCGGACGCTGCGGACGCGAACAGGACGGCGTGTGCGTGCATCTCTGTTCCGAGGAGACGCTCGCCGACGCGGCGGAGTTCACGCCGCCGGAAATCCAGCGCGCATCCCTGGCGGGCGTTATCCTGCAGATGGCCGCGCTGAAACTCCCCCCGATCGTGCAGTTCCCGTTCGTCGATCCGCCGTCGCCCCAGCTGATCCGCGAGGGTCTGACCACGCTGACCGACCTGCACGCCATTGACGCTTCAGGCGCGCTCACGGGCGAGGGACGTCGCCTGGCGGAACTCCCCGTGGGTCCGCGCCTCGGACGCATCCTGCTCGACGGCATCGACCGCGGCGTCCTGCCGGAGATCCTGCTGATCGCGGCGTTCCTGTCGATGCAGGACCCGCGCGAACGTCCCTTCGAAAAGACGAAGGAGGCGGACACGGCGCAGCGTCAGTTCGACGAGCCGGAATCGGATTTCCTGAGCATTCTGAAGCTGTGGCTGGCGGCGGACGAAGCGTACCGCGTCTCCAAGTCGCAG
Source organism: uncultured bacterium (assembly GCA_902762495.1). Lineage (GTDB taxonomy): Bacteria > Verrucomicrobiota > Lentisphaeria > Victivallales > UBA1829 > UBA1732. Next base: position 37,190 of record CACWOL010000012.1, read on the forward strand.
TTCCGCAAGTTCTGCCGCGCCAATTACCTGAATTTCCGCCGCATGCAGGAATGGCGCAATTTGTGCGCCGACCTGCTCGAATATCTCCAGCCGGAAACCGAGCTGGAATCGCTGGAGATCGAGCTTCGTGCGGACCGGTCCGACCCGATCCACAAATCTCTCATGGGCGGCCTGCCGCGCCGTCTGGCGTGCTGGGACCCGGAGAAGAAACAGTATTTCGACCGCACGGGGCGCATGTTCAGCATCTTCCCCGGCTCCGCGCTCGCCAAGCTCAAGAAAGCGCCGGAATGGATTCTGTGCTTCACGATCATGGAGACCAGCCGCGTTTTCGGGCGCTGCTGCGCCGTGGTCGAGGGCGCATGGCTGGAGGAGATCGCGCCGGAGCTGTGTTCACGCACCTATGACCGCATCGCTTGGGACGAGGTCAGCGGATTCGTGTTCGCCCGCGAACGCGTCTTCGCCGGGGCGCTCCCGATCCATCCGGGCCGCCGCTGCCACTACGGACGCGTCGACCGGGACGCCGCGCGGGCGGTGTTCATCAAGGAAGCGCTGGTGCCGTGCCGGATCAAGGCCCCTGCCGCGCCGTGGCTGGTGCGCTGCAACGAGCTTGTCAAACATCTGCACACATTCGAGGCGAAACTCCGGCGTTCCGGTTCCGTGGTCGACCTCCACGCGCTCGAACAGCATTTCCTGCGCGTCCTGCCGCCGTGGATGTGCAGCGTGTCTGACGTCCGCAAGGACTGGACCCGGCTGCATCGTTCGTACGACCCGAAGCCGGAGGACATCGCGCTCGTGCCGCCGGAGTCTTTGCCGGACGCGGATTACCCGGACCGTCTGGAAGCCGATGGCGAAAGCTACCGCCTGGAATACGTCTACGACCCGGGCGAGGAGGACGACGGCATCACGGTGTATCTGCCGGAAGCGCACATGAATCTTTTCCCGCGCGCCGCAGCCGAGTACCTCGTGCCCGGTTTCCTCCGTGTGAAGCTCGACTACATGTTCCGTTCGCTCACCAAGACCGAGCGCAAGAAGCTGCTGCCGCTGGACGAATGCGTCGAGGCGTTTCTGGACGGCCTGAAACACAACGAAATCTACCCCGCGCGCAATCTGCCGCGCGTGCTGGCGTCGTTTCTGCGCACCTTCCGCGGCTGCGACTTCGACGAATCCGCCTTCGACGATATCGAACTGCCGGAGTTCCTGATCCTCAAATACGCCATCCTGAACGAGCACGGCAAGCTGCTGCGCGTGATTCGCGATCTGCCCGAGGCGGACGATTCCGCCGAGACCGTGTCCAGCCGCCACGCCGCCGCCCGCAAGTGGGAACTCCACGGCGAGACTTCCTGGCCGGACGGTCTCCCCGAACTTCCTGTTTCCGTCCGCCTGAACCATGGCAAAGGCCGCGAAGTCTATCCGGGCTTCTTCCGTGAGCAGGGCGGACAGAGCATCGGCTGCGCGCTCTTTCTGGACGAAGCCGAGGCGCGCGCCGCACACCGCCGCGCCGTCCTGACCCTCTTCCGCATCCGTTACCCGGAGATGTTCGAGCATATGCGGAGTTATGCCAAGCTCGGGCGCACGCTCGAACATGAGTTCTTCCCCGACGATCCGGACTGGCGCGCCGACCTGACCGACAACGCCGTCGCCCGCGCCATCGGGTGTCCGCCGGAAATTATCCGCGATGCAAAAGCGTTTGACGACGCGTGTCTGAGATTGCGGAATCAGCTGGCGGACGCCGTGCGCGAGGACGTTTCGGCGCTGCTTCAGCTGCTGTCCGCCTACGAGCCGATCGAACGCCGCCTCGGGGACCTCCCGGCGGATTGTTTCACCGATGTCGATGTGAACCGCCAGCTCGCCGTGCTGTTCCGCAAGGGGTTCCTGCGGACGCCCGACGCCGTGGCGCGCTATCCGCGTTATCTGCGGGCGCTCAGGGTACGGCTCGAACGCGCCGACCAGTCCTACGGACGCGACCGTACGAAAGGCGAGGCCGTCACGCCGTTCATTGATAAATTCCATCTGCTGTACGACGCCGGAGTCAGCCTGGAGGAATGCCGCCCGTTCTTCGACTTTTTCCTGCTGCTGCAGGAGGCGCGCATCACCGCCTGGTCTCCCGAACTCCCCACGGTGCAGAAAGCCACCCCCGCCACGCTTCAGGCCGCGTTGTCCGCCGTGCCGCTGTCCGCCATTCCAAAGAAATTCTGATTCGCCGCGCGAACTGGCGGGGAGCATGTTCTTTCTTTATCCGTTTCCGTGCTTTTCCGAAACTCCTTTTTTATTTTGGAAAAACTTGCACATTTCTGTAGTCTTTTTCTTGAAACTCCTTTTGAAAGGATGTATATTTAGTTATTCATTTTTCTGGCGGCGTCGCCCGCTTCAACAAGCCAATTCTGGAAAGGCCGAAAACTCTTATGGAAAGAAAGCTCTTTGGAACCGACGGAATTCGTGGACAGGCTAACTCCCACCCCGTAACCCCGGAAATCGCCCTTAACCTCGGCAAAGCCCTTGGTAAGATCTACGTGAACAGCCAGCATGGCGCCACCGCCGTCATCGGCAAGGATACGCGCCTCTCTGGGTACATGCTCGAAACCGCGCTCACCGCCGGCATGGTCAGCACCGGGATGAAAGTTTTCCAGACGGGCCCCATGCCCACCCCGGCCATTGCCCACCTCGTCAAGTCCATGAACGCTTCCTGCGGCGTCATGATTACGGCCTCACACAACCCCGCCAAGGACAACGGCATCAAGGTCTTCGGCGGCGACGGCTTCAAGCTCCCCGATGAAGAGGAAGCCCACATCGAAGAGATTATGTCAGGCACCATCAACGGCGTCGCTGGCGACAAGATCGGCAAGGCGTTCCGCCTCGACGATGCCCGCGGCCGTTACATCGAATTCGCCAAGCAGACGATCGGCAACGTCAGCCTCCGCGGCCTCCGCGTGGTGCTCGACTGCGCCAACGGCGCTTCCTACGAGATCGCCCCGACCATCCTGCGCGAGCTCGGCGCGGAAGTCATCGCCGACTCCGTTTCTCCCGACGGCATCAACATCAACTACAACTGCGGCGCCACCCATCCCGAGCGCATCTGCCGCCTCGTGAAGGAATACCGCGCCGACGTGGGCATCACGCTCGACGGCGATGCCGACCGCGTGATCTTCAGCGACTGCCACGGCAATGAAGTGAACGGCGACCGCATCATCGGACTCTGCGCCCTCGACATGATGGAGCGCAAACGCCTCCCGAACAACACCATCGCCGTCACCATCATGAGCAACCTCGGCCTCGTCGACGCCATGAAACAGCACGGCATCACCACCGAGATCACCCCCGTCGGCGACCGCTACGTCATCGAACGGATGCGCGAAAAAGGCATCTCCCTCGGCGGCGAACAGTCCGGCCACCTGATCTTCCTCGACTACGCCACCACCGGCGACGGCATCGTCTCCGCGCTCCACGTCCTCAAGCTCATGAAGCAGAAGGATAAACAGTTGCACGAGCTCACCGGGTTCATGGAAGAATACCCGCAGAAGCTCGGCGGACTCAACGTCAAGCAGAAACCCCCGCTGGCCGAGATCCCCGGCTACAACGACCTCGTCGCAAAGGCCGACAAGGAATTTGTCGGCTCCGGCCGCACTGTTATCCGCTACTCCGGCACCGAGAACAAAGTCCGCATCCTCGTCGAGGCCAAGGACGGAGCCCTCGCCCAGAAGTGGTACGACAAGTTCGAAGAGTTCCTGAAGAAGGCGCTCTGCTGACCGACCACCCCGCACCGAATGCGGCTCCCGGGGCGATCCGCTTCCCGCTGCCGCATTCCGGGGAATCCTTCGTGCCGTTTCCCGGCCGTTTTTCTCCGGACTGCCTGTTCCCAGGGCCGCATTCTCCACCGCAAATCTGCATGAACCACGGAGAAACTGAATTATGTGCGGAATTGTAGGATACACCGGGCCGAAGCCCGCGTTCGCCTTTCTCATCGACGGCCTCAAACGCCTGGAATACCGCGGATACGATTCCGCCGGGATCAGCCTCCTGAACGGCGATTCCGTCCTGACCGTCAAATCCATCGGCAAAGTCGTCAACCTGGAGGCGAAACGCCCCACCGGCGAACGCAAGATGCACACGGGCATCGCGCACACACGCTGGGCCACGCACGGCATCCCCAGCGAACGCAACGCCCATCCGCATACCGATGAAAAAGGCCAGTTCGCCGTCGTCCACAACGGCATCATCGAAAACCACGCCGACCTGCGGAAACGTCTGGAAGCCGCGGGACACAAGTTCGCGTCCGATACGGACAGCGAAGTCATCCCGCACCTGATCGAGGAGTTCTACAACGGCGACCTGGCCGAAGCCGTCGCCGCCGCCCTCCGCCAGATCTCCGGCACATACGGCATCGCGGTCATTTCCTCCAAGGACCCGGACACCATCATCACCGCCCGCCTCGGCAGCCCCATCGTGATCGGCCTCGGCAAGGACGCCAACATGGTCGCCAGCGACGTTACCGCGCTCGTGACCTACACCCGCGACGTCATTTACCTGAACGACGGCGAAATGGCGATCCTCACGCCGTCCAAGGTCGAGCTCCGCACCCTCGCGAACGTCCCGGTCCAGCGTCAGGCGTCGCAGGTCTCCTGGGAAATCTCCGCGGACGGCAAGGGCGCGTACGACCACTACATGCTCAAGGAGATTTACGAGCAGCCGGAATCCGTTGAAAACTCCATCCGCGGCCGCCTGAACTTCAAGGCCGCGAACGCCGTGCTCTCCGGCCTCAATCTCACCCCGCGCGAGATGGCGCAGATCAACCGCATCGTCGTCGCAGCCTGCGGCAGCAGCTTCCACGCAGGTCTCGTCGGGTCTTATTATTTCGAGGACATTTCCGGCATCCCGGCGTCCGTCGAACAGGCCGCCGAGTTCCGTTACCGCAACCCGATCATCGAGCCGAACACGCTCGTGCTGCCGATCAGCCAGTCCGGCGAGACCGCCGACACGCTGGCCGCCGTCCGCGAAGCCGTGAACAAGGGCGCGATCGTCGCCTCGCTCTGCAACGTCGTCGGTTCCACCATCGCCCGCGAAAGCGGACGCGGCATCTACCTGCACGCCGGTCCCGAGATCAGCGTCGCGTCCACCAAGGCGTTCACCTGCCAGGTGACCGTCCTGCTCATGCTCGCGCTCCTCCTCGGACGCAACCGTCGTCTCAACCACGAGTGGGGCGAAAACCTCGTCCGCGAGATTGAAGCAATTCCGGATCTCCTTCGCGAGGTCCTGAAGCAGGCACCGCGCATCGAACAGATCGCCAAGGCCACGGCGCATGCCAACGATCTTTTCTACATCGGCCGCGGCTGCCTCTATCCCGCCGCGCTCGAAGGCGCGCTCAAGCTCAAGGAGATCAGCTACGTCCATGCCGAAGGCTACCACGCCGCCGAACTCAAGCACGGTCCCATCGCCCTGCTCGAACCCTCTGTCCCCGTCGTCGCCCTCTGCAACAACATCCCCGGCAAGGACAAGATGCTCGGCAACATCCAGGAATGCTGCGCCCGCAAGGCCCCGATCATCGCCGTCGTCTCCGGCGACGACGACTGCTGCGACAAGTTCACCGACAGCATCATCCGCGTTCCGGAAAGCTCCCGGTTCGTCGCCCCGATCACCACGGTCGTCGCGCTCCAGATATTCGCTTACTATTTCGCCCGCGAACGCGGCTGCGAGATCGATCAGCCCCGCAACCTCGCGAAGAGCGTTACGGTCGAGTGACGCCCATGGACGCCGCCGGGGATTCCGCATTGCGCATCAAGCCGGGCTCGCCGCCTCCTTCGCTGGCGGGGATCCGGTGCGTGATGATGGACCTCGACGGCACGATCTACGAGGGCGACATGCTGTATCCGACGTCGCTGCCGTTCTTCGATGCGCTCACCAGGCACGGCGTCGCCTGGGGCTTCGTCACAAACAACACGTCGCGGAGCATCGACTCCTACATCGAACGCCTCCGCGGCATGGGCGTCCCGCTCTCCGGGCGGGAACAGATCGTGACCCCGGTCCTGAGTGTCGCCGATGCCCTCCGAACGGAGTTTCCCTCCTTCAAACGCCTCTTCCTGCTCGGCACGGAGGATTTCCGGCAGGAAATGCGGTCCCTCGGTTTTGAGGAGGCCGACGATTCGCCGGACGACCGTCCCGATGCCGTCATCACGGCTTTCGACAAGTCGTTGAACTACGACCGGCTCTGCCGCGCCGCCTGGTGGATCAGAAACGGCGTTCCCTGGTTCGCAACGCATCCCGACGTGTTCTGTCCCACCACCGAGCGCACCTGGCTTGTGGACTGCGGCGCGATTACGGCGTGCCTGGAGACCGCCACTGGCGTTTCGTGCTGGCGCATCTTCGGAAAACCCAATCCCGACATGCTCCGGGTGATGATGAAACGCCTCGGTCTGCACCCCTCCGAGCTCCTCATGGCGGGCGATCGTGAGCACACCGACATCGAATCCGGCATCCGCGCCGGAGCCCGTACCCTGCGCATTTCCACGGGCGTTGGCGGAGGCACCTCGGAGACTCGCGCGGATTACTGCTGCGCCGACCTTGGCATCTTCCGCAGAGCGCTCTTCCCGGAAGACGCCGTCTGATCCGCGCTTGATATTCAGTTGAGGATCCCCGCGTTCCGTTTCCGTTATCCGGAACGTCGGACAAATGCTGTTTTTTTTCAGTATTCCGACTTGTGAATCGTTTTTGTCTTTTGTTGTTTTTAGACATGATTATGATTGACTTTTTCGCATCGGAAATCGGCATCTTTTTCGATTCGTCTTTCAAAAGGGCAAAACGTCATTTAGGAACATTTTTTCGAAAAATGCTTTAAAACCAAAAGAAAACGTTAAAAAACAGGACGATTTTTCTCAAAAAGTAACATTTCGCGCTTGAAAACGGGAAAATGAGTACTATATTTTAGAATTGCCGATGCAGTCCCGTGTCCTGACGGAACGCTCAACATTGATTTTTAACTCAAAAATGATAAAGGTTTAGAACATGTCGACTTTTGCGACGATCCTCAACACGCTTGTCGTGATTCTGGCGGTACTTCTCATCGCCCTCATTCTTGTGCAGCCGTCGAAGAGCGGCGGCGGCTTCGGTTCCGCGTTCGGCGGTCTCGGCGAAAGCGTCTTCGGCGCGCAGGCCATGAGCCATCTTTCCAAGCTCACCGTCTGGTGTATTTCCATCTTCTTTCTCCTCACGCTTGCCTCCGCCATCGTCGCCGGCCATATGAAGACGGCCGACTCCAGCGTGGTCGAAGAATCGTCCGTCGTGATGGGCGCTTCCGAAGCTGAAAAGCCTGCCGCGGAGGCCGCTGCCGAAGCGGCGAAACCCGCTGAAACGGCTGTCGCTGCCGAGGAGAAAACCGCCTCGGAGACGCAGAACTGAACTTGAACGGAGCAAAAAGTTCCGAGATTAACGAAAATAATCCGAATTTTTGGAGAAACACGCTTGAAAGAATTGGAAAACAAGAGTATTTTCTATTCATTGACGTGTGAGTTCTCTTTATAAAAAGCAACAAACCACGAAGAGGTCTGGAATCATGAAAAAACTTCTCATCGCGCTTTTCGCGGCCGCGGCAGTTACCGTTTCCGCTCAGACCGCCCGCTCCGGCAGCTGGGCGATTGAGTTCCCCAAAGACGGGAAGTCCGTCAATGTCTCCCAGACTTTCACCCCGTTCTTCAAGATCGAAAACGAGGAACGTGTGATCGATATGCGCCTGAACGAGCGCGACATGAACAATGCCAAGCACTGGCTCTGCGTTGATGTCGCCTTCTCCACGAATGCGCCCAAATCCGCTGCTCAGTGGCCGAAATGGCTTGACAACGTCGAGGTCGAAATCAACGTGTTCGTTCCTGCGACGGATGCCCGCGGCACCATCGGCGGTGTCGTGTTCGGCGGCAAGCAGACGCTTGCCTCGCTCCAGGCCAACGACGGACGCCATTTCGTCCGCATGATGATCCCGCCCGAGGTCATTTACCGTTATTTCGCGATCGAAGGCACGACCGGCGATCTCTCGAAGGATTACAGCAAGATCACCTCCGAACTCAAAAAGATGGCCGGCGATCTTCCCGTGATGGCTGCCATTTCCTATGGCGGACGCACCGTTTACGGCTTCCAGTCCTGCGGCAAGGAAATCTTCTCCCGTCTCGACAAGGCCCAGGGCAGCAACCGCGCCGCGAAGCTGTTCTACACCTATCTGAAGCCGGAAGGAGACAACACCTCCCCCACGCTCGCCTCCACGTCGAAACTCTTCACCTACATCAATCAGAACAAGTTCAATCCTCAGACCTTCAAATATATGCCGGATGAATTGCTTCCCGTTTCGAAAACCCCGTTCGCATGGGTTCTCTTCGACCGGTTTGAACCTATCAAAGAATCCGCGGGGAAATAACCGATGGCACAGCAAAACTTAATCCTCTGCATCGACATTGGCGGCGACAGCATCAAGGCCGCCGAATTCTCGTATGTTCCCGGGCAGAGTCTGACCCTGGAGCGTTTCGCATATACGGAATACGAGTTCTCCTCCGACGAGCCGTCCGAGGACGTGGTCCTCAAAACTCTGACCGACGTCATCAAGACGAATGGATTCTCCGCCCGCGACGTCTATGTCTCCCTTTCCGGCAAGAACGCCTTCGTCCGCTTCGTCAAGATCCCCGCGATGACCACGGACAAGGACAAGATCCAGGAGATCATCTCCTACGAAGCCCAGCAGGCCATCCCGTTCTCCTCGGACGAGGTCGTGTGGGATTCCCAGCTCCTCCAGCCCACGGCGGACGCCGACGGCAGCGAAATCGACGCCATGATCGTCATCGTGAAGAAGCAGGAAGTCTCCCGCATCTCCGAACTCGTGGAAAAGCTCGGCAAGCGCATCGTCCTGATCGAAGTCGCCGGCACCTCCTGTTACAACAGCGCACGCGCGAACAACGTCGGCGCCAATGAATGCCAGATGATCCTTGACATCGGCGGACGCTGCTCCACGCTTATCTTCCTCGACGGTTCCCGTTTCTTCGTCCGCACCATTCCGATCGCGGGCGACACCATCACCCAGCAGATCGCCAAGGAATTCAATATCTCCTACGCCGATGCGGAAGAGATGAAGCGCAAGCACGGTTATGTCTCCCTCGGCGGCGCCTATGAGGAATCCGATTCGGAAGTCGCCTCCGCGGTCTCCAAGATCGTCCGCAACGTCATGACCCGCCTGCACGGCGAGATCAACCGTTCCATCAATGTCTACCGCGCCACGCAGAAGGGCCGCAAGCCGGAAAAACTCTTCCTCGCCGGCGGCACCTCCATTCTCCCGTATGCTCCGCGGTTCTTCTCCGAGAAACTCCGGATCCCGGTCGAATACCTGAACCCGTTCCAGGTCGTCGGCATCGGCCCGGCGGTCGACCAGCAGGTCCTCTCCGAGGTCGCCCACCTGTACGCGGAAACCATCGGTCTGGCGCTTCGCCGCATCGGCACGTCGCCCGTCGAGATTTCCCTGATTCCCGATTACATCCGCAAGCAGAACGAATTCCGTTCGAAGCGCCCGTTCTTCTTCGCGTCGGCGGTCGTCGTGCTGCTCTTTTTCGGCATCACGCTCTGGACTATGTCGCAGCAGGCCGAGAACATCGCGGAAAAGAGCGATCAGTTCAGTTCCTACGTCTCCCAGCGCGAGGCGATCCAGAAACGCGTGAAGGACGCCAGCAACAAGCTTACCGCGGCAATCGGCGAGTTCGACGAGGCTGTCGACCTCCTGAAGAAGCGCAATAACCTCATCGCGTTCTATTCGCTCATCCGCTCCTGCATCCCGGACAACGTCTGGCTCACCGATTTCTCGATCTCGAACGCGCCCAGCGCCCAGATCAAGAGCGCCACCAACGCCGCGAACCTCAATAACCCGGAAACGGCCCAGAACGGCGGCGGACAGCTTTCGATGAACATGCCCGAGGAGGAAGAAGAGCAGGCGAACAACCCGACCACCGAGAATAACGCCCTGACTTGGATCAATATGGTTGCCTACGTCATCTGTGAAAAGAACGACACCTGGCTGAACGACCGCAGCGCCGCCATCAACAACATCACCTCGAAAATGAAGGAAAACAGCAGCATTTTCAAGGCGAAGGACGAAGAGATCAAGATCGTGTACGATGAAGGCCGCGATATCTGCGACCATCTTACCATCCGTAAATTCCTGCTTGCGGTCGAACTGAAGAATCCTATCGATTCGCCGGAACTTGAGAAGGCGCTCGCCAAAAAGCTTTCACCCATTCCGTCCGAAGACGATGACGAGGAGGAAGAAGAAAAATGAAACAGTTTATCCTGAAAAATATCGTCCTCGTGGCCATTTTGGCCCTTACGCTTGTCGGCAGCATTGTCCTTTTGTTCCTCTGCGCGGGCAAGAGGCAGACGATCGCAGAGTCCATGGCGACCATCGAGGAAAATGCCCGGACCATCGAATCCATTGATTCCGCCCGCAAACCCAACAGCGTCGCGGAGAGCGAAACAAGGATCAAGGCCGATACCGAGACGCTGGCGAAGAAAAACATCCAGATATATCGTCATTTCGGCAAGCCCTACCGTCCGGCTCTGCTCAAGCTTCTGAAGAACATCGCATCTCCGGCCGAACTCAAGACCGAGCTGCCCCTTGATTCGTCCCTGGTCGCCAAGCCGAAACCGGCCCCCGCACCGGACGAAGACGATGACGAGGATGAGGACGAGGAAGAAAAGACGGTCGCGGAAACCAAGCCTGCGTCCGCCGAGGCCCCGACCGACGAGGAAAAGGCGGTGTTCGAGTGCGAGCTCGAATCTGGCACCAACATGGTCAAGTATGATAAAGACGACCTCGAAAAGAAACACCCCCTCAAAGTCACGCGCGTGGTCCTGGCCTGGGACGAGGACGCCCTCCGCGCCAAGCTCGCCGAGATCTATGCCGAAGTCCATCAGGATGCGGAATCCGACGATACGTTCGTGATCCCCGACACGATCCAGTCCGAACGCGCCCAGCTCTTCGAAAAGCTGTTCAACGCGATCATTGAGGCCCCGGAAGCGGTCGATCCCGCACGCGCCGAGGATTTCCGCAAGGCCGCCGCCGCGAAGTTCGCGCAGGCGTTCGCCATCTTCCGTGACGACGTTCAGGATCTCACGCTTGAGAACGTGACCGACAGAGTCGCGCACGAACTCTTCCTCGATGCCCTCGGTCTTCCGCGCCTGATGCGTCAGCGCGACTGCAAGAACTACATCGACTACCTTTACGAAAAATATCTTTCCTCCGACATCATCCCCGGCCTCCCCGAAGATGATTCGCTCGAGAAGGAACGCTACGTCCAGGATTTCATCTACGGCAAGAACCTGAACCGTCAGGCGCTCCCCGTGCCTGAAATGGTGATCCCGATCATCCGCAACTTCCAGATCAAGGAAGACCTCTTCCGCAGGATGAAGGACGCCGGGATCGGCAAATTGAACACCATGAATGCGGGTGCCTTCTATGGTACCACTCTGGACAGTGACGCCGAAGGGCCCATTCTCTCCTTCACTTACACGCTGGAGATGACCGCTTCCATGGACGCGATCGACGCCTTCATCAATTCCCTCCAGAGTGCGTACAAGACCGACCGCGTATACGTCATCAACGACATCAAGTTCTCCGCTCCCTACGAAGACCTGATCATAGCCAACGATACCGTTGCCGGCCATGTCGACAGCATCAATAACGGGATTTCGACGACGGTCCGCCGCGCAGCCGGAGCTGATTCGGCTATCCCGGGAGCTCCTCCCGTCGCCGCCAACGCCAATAATGCTGCGGACGCCGATCCGCAGGCCGCCGCGACGCTGACCTACAGCACCTATGAACTTACCGACCCGCACCACCCCGAATACGGCAAGACCCTGATCGGCGAAACCCGGGACGAGATCAAATGCACGATCGTTGTGAATTACCTGTTCTATCGTGCTGATAACATCACCCCCCAATGATGGAGCAGTCCTGACATGAAAAAATTTCTTTACGCGCATTACGAAAAAATCATTTTAGCGATTCTGCTTATCGTTTTTACGGCTCTGCTTTACTATCAGCTGGTGTTTATCCAGCGGGCACAGAATCAGGAAGTCTCCATCAAGGTCAATCGTGTTGAGCCGCCCTCCGACTATGAATCCATTGACTTTTCCACCGGTCCCAAGTATAAGATGGAGACCATCTTCTCCGATTGGAACACGATCGCGGACGTCGAGGATACTGTGAACAAAACGCAGATGATGGCGCCGTACCCCATGGCCGAATGCGTTTACTGCCACGCCCTCATCCCCGCCGATTCCTATCCGGCGATCGGCGAGACGAAGAACGGCAAATGCCCCGCCTGCGGCAAGGCTCTCGCGCCCCGCATCAAGGTCGAGGAAGACGAACTCGCCGGCAAGGCCGACCTGAACGGCAACGGCGTCCCCGACGACTGGGAAAAGGAACACAACATTTCCTCCGAGTATATGCAGCCCGAATCCGACGAGGACAGCGACGGTTTCACGCTGGTTCAGGAATACAAGGCGAAGACCGATCCCACCGATCCGCTCAGCCATCCGAAATATATCACGCAGGTCTTCGTTGACGCCATCAGCCAGCAGCGCTTCACCGGTCTGGAACTCGTTTCCGTCGACAGGTCGAAGAGCGACAAGAAAGACTGGCAGGCCACGTTCAACGTCGTACGCAACAACAGAAAACGCTCCGAATTCGTCCGCATCGACGTCGGTACGTTCAAGAACAATAACGTCGACTTCAGCGTCGTGGACATCGAGATCGACGACAAGACGCAGGATCCGATCGTTTATATCCAGCGCGTCGGCAAAGTCGAACGCATCGCCTGCCGTCCCAAGCAGCCCGTCTACGATCCCGCGCCCCGCGTGAGATTCCTCAACGCCCTGTTCGACCGCACGTTCATCTCCTCGGTCGGCGCCAACTTCACGCTCGGCACCGAAAAGACCGGCGAAGAACGCTACAAGGTCGTGTCCGCCGATCCGTCCACGAAGGAAGTCGTCGTCGAATCCATCGGCGATAATCCCGAGACCTTCAAGCTTCAGCCCGCTCCGAAGGAAAAGGCTTCCGCCTCGGATACCCGCAGAACCCTTCCGCCCGGTGCTCCGCCCACCTCGACCCGGAGAGACGACTCGCCTTTCCTCCAGAGACAGAGATAACCCGATAACCCGTTGATACATAATCAATATTTCAAAATAAAACAACCAAGGATGAGACAATGAAGATGAGACCCCATTGTTTTCTTCGCCCGATTCTCCGGCCCGCCGCCGTCTTCGCGCTTGCGTTCGGCGTGACGTCCCTGATGCTTTCCGCTCAGGACGAGACCGTGCAGGCGGACGTCGACGCGGCAATAACGGAAGCCGCGGAGGAAACGGCTTCCGAAGCCGAAGAACCGGTCGTCGAGGCCGATGCCGACTCCGAACTGGAGGCTGAGGCCGAAACAGTAGAAGAACCCGTTCTTTCCGGCGACGAGCTGGAAGTCACGAACGAGGCGGAAGCGGACCTGCTTGAGAACGAAGCCCTGTTCAACGAGCTTCTTGCCAAGGCCATTACCCGCACGAACGAAAAGCAGTTCGTGGAAGCCTTCAAGCTCTTCGACGACGCGAAGGCCGAACTGGAAAAATGCGAAGTCTCTCCGACCAAGGCCGCATTTGCGGACCGTCTCGCCTCGGAGCGCAAGAAAGCCCAGATCCTCTACGGCAACAAGATCCTCGAAGAATGTGAACAAACGTTCAACAAGCTTCTCATCCTCTCCGATACCAAGCACACCGACGAGACGATCGTGATCGGCCAGAAGCTCCTCAAGGACCTGATCTGCGCCAACGTCGTCTACTACCTCGGCATTCCGCCCTCCATCGACGAGGAAGGCAACTATGCCGTGCCCACCTACGACAACGCCGAACTTCAGGTCGCCATCGCCAATGATCCCGTCAAGAAGAAAAAGGACCAGTTCGCCGCCACCGTCGAGTCCATGAGAAAGGCGACGCAGGAACGCATCGACAGCCAGTATTTCTGGGACGAGACCAGCCTTGACGCCGTCGATCCGCGCTACAATGAACGCCAGCGCGAGATCAACCTGCTGTTCCGTGCCGGCCAGTTCCTCTACCAGAACGACGCCTGGGACGAAGCCCGCGACAAGATGGAACAGATCCTGGTGAAGGATCCCTACAACGAGGACGCCATCACCCTTCTGGAAAAGATTTATCGCAGACTCTACGCCATCGCCGACGTCCGCGTGTACAATGAACTCCTCCGCGAACAGGCGCAGTCCGACTGGGCCTGGGTGGAGAGCATTCCCGACGTCCGCAACATCGTGATCACCGGCAGCGCCGATCCCTACGAAGCCGCCGGCAACGAGCTGTACAACCGCCTGAACGAACTGATGATCGACCACATCGAATTCGAAGGCTCCGACATTACCTCCGCGATCTCTCTCCTGCGTGCCCGCAGCAAGGACCTCGACCCGCAGGGCGAAGGCTTCAACATCATCGTTCCGCAGTCCGAAAAATATGCGGACAAGACCGTCACGCTCAACCTTGACCAGATCCCGCTGTACGAAGTCATCCGTTACATCTGCAAGATCACCGGCCTCAACTTCCGCATCGACGAAACCGACAAGATCATCACGATCGGCTCCGGTTCCGACGTCAGCGACATGGTCACGCGCTATATCCCGATCCGCCAGGCCACCATCCTCCGCATCGTCGGCAACATGCGCGCCGAAGGCATCGGCGACGGCATCACGCAGGAAGATACGGTCGGCGCCGGCGACACCGTCGGTTCGCTCATCACCCTGAGCGGCGCCGAGTCCGATCCCGACAGCCAGCGCGTTACCTCCATTGCCCCCGAAACGCTCCGCACCTACTTCTCCGAGAGCGGTATCCCGTTCGAGGAAGGTTCTTCCATTGCTTACGACGCCCGAGCCAACAAGCTCACCGTCGTGAACACTCCCGAAAACATCCGTCAGCTCGAATTTGCCATCCGCGACATGGACATGCAGGATCCGCTGATCCTCATCGAGTCCAAGATGGTCGAAATCAAGATGAACGACTTGGAAGAACTCGGTTTCGACTGGACGCTTTCCCACTCCGGCGGCGAAGACGACCACTTCAACATGACGTTCACCTCTCCGGCCATCAGCTCCGGTTTCTCCGACAACACGCTCGTGAACAACCTGAACCTGATCCCGAACTTCGGTCCCGGCGGCACCTGGAGCCTCTTCCTGACGATCAACGCCATCGACCGTACCGACCGTTCGGAAATCCTCTCCACGCCGAAGGTCGTGACCGTTTCCGGCCGCCAGGCGCAGGTGCAGATGGTCCGCCAGATGTATTTCCCGGAAAGCTGGACCGAACCCGAAATCTCCACCAGCTGCGGTTCCAGCGTCACATTCGAACCGTCCTATCCTGAATTCGGCGGCCCGCGCGACATTGGTACCAGCCTGACCGTCACGCCGACTCTGCAGCCCAACAACTACACGATCCGCCTGGAGCTGAATCCCTCGGTCACCGACCTCACCGGCTGGTCCGACTACAGCTACAACTACGTGATCGGCGATTTCGCCTCCGGTGAAGAGTATCCCATGACGCTCAAGATGCCGGAAATCTCCAACCGTGAAGTCCAGACTACGATCAAGGTCTACGACGGCCAGACCGTGGTCATCGGCGGTATCCTCAGCGATACGCACGGACAGCTCAGCGACAGATGGCCCATTTTCGCGGATATCCCGCTTGTCGGCCGCCTGTTCACGGAGTCCGCCGCCGAGTCTCACAAGGACAACCTCATCATCTCGGTGTCGACCCGCCTGATCAGCGGTGACGGCATCCCGGTCCGAACCAACACGCAAAACGGTCTCCCGGACTTCAGACGGTAAGGAGAAGCTGAAATGAAGAAGATTAATGATATGAAATATTTCATGGAGGCTCCCATGCACGCATTCCCCCGCTATTCCGCCATCCTTTTGGCGCTCGCTTTCTTGATCCCTGCTCTCGCGCAGGAAGTCGAGGACATCGCCATCGAGGAAGAAACTCCTGCCGTTGAGACGGCCGAAGCCCAGACTGAGGCTGAAGCCGAACTCACCGACGCAGAAAAAGAAGCGCTCCGGGACCAGACCATCGCGTCCATCGAGGAACTCATCGCCCGCGATGCGATGAACAAGAACGCCGACGAGCTCATGAAGAAGGCTTCCTCCGCGTTCGAGCACGAGGAATACGACGTCGCGGTCGACGCCTATGTCGATGTCCTGAAGCTTCTTGAACAGGACGTCGTCGACGGCGAAGTGCCGGAGACGAACCAGAAGAAGATCGCCGAAGTCCAGAAGATGATTTCCAACTCCTACTACTTCTGGGCGCGCAAGATCTTCAACGAGGCGGAAAAGACCGCCCAGATCGGCCTCTACGACGAAGCCATCGAAAAATGCGAGGAAGCCATCAAGGTGTATCCGCTCTCCGAGCCCATCATGCGCAAAACCATTGATGAGTACACCATCATGAAGTCCTCCGCGCAGTACAAGAAGGACACCTCCGAAGATGAACTCATCCCCGAGGCGAAAAACCGCGAGAAGCGCATCTCCGTCCTGATCCGTCAGGGCCAGACGCTCTACAACACCAAGCAGTGGAACCGCGCTCAGGAGAAGTTCAACCAGGTCATCATCCTCGACCCGTACAACATCACGGCCATCGACTATCTCCGCCGCATTTACATCCACGAGTCCGAGGTCGGACAGCGCCGCCAGGGCGCCGTTTACCTCGAACGCGAAGCTGAAGCCCTTTGGGAAATGATCTCCCCGATCCCGACCGGGTCCGAGACCTCCGACGACGTCGTCACCGAAGATATCAAGGTGAAGGAAGACAACATCGGCACCACCCAGAAGAAGCTCAACGACATCATCATCGACCGCATCGACTTCGAAGAAGTCTCCATCACCCAGGTCGTCCAGTTCCTCAAGCACACCAGCAAGGACAAGGATCCGGACCGCGTCGGCGTCAACTTCGTCCTCCGTTTCAACACGGACGAGACCGCCGCCCCCGCGCAGAACATCAGCGAGGAAGACGAATTCGCCGAAGATGACGGTTTCGAGGATGAAGAGTCCGAAGAGACCGAAACGACGGACGAAGGCGATTTCTATTCCTACGACGACAGCATTCCCGGCGGTCCCGGCGGCGACGAACCCGTTCAGACTGCCGAGAACACCACGGTCAACCTCGTGGTCGAAAACGTCTCCCTGATCGACGCCATCCGCTACATCTGCAAGGCTGCCAACCTCCACTTCCGCGTTGAAAACTACGCGGTCGTGATCGCGGCCAAGGACGTCCCGCTCGACGAGTTCGTCCGCAAGACGTTCCCGATCGACAAGGAAATCCTCGCCAGCGGCATCATCGGCGGCGACCTGACCAACGAAAGCGTCAAGCAGTACCTCATCGACCGCGGCATCCCGTTCCCGACCGGCGCGTCCGTCCGCTACGACGAGATGAGCAGCCGTCTGACGGTCTACAACACCACCGAAGCGCTCGACCGCGTGGAGGACCTCATCGACGAGATGGACGTCTCCGACCCGCAGGTCCTGATCCAGGTCAAGTTCGTTGAAATCGAAATGAACGACTTGCAGGAGCTCTCCTTCGACTACACGTTCTCCCGTATCGCCCCGACGTGGGATGAAGTCAAGGCCAGCGGCATCCAGCCGCTTTCGCCCACCGGCAATGACGGCGTCGTCGCCGGTGAGTCCTTCATCATGTACTACCAGAACGGTTCGGATACCCGCAATACCACCCTCGCGAACGCCTGGAGAACGGAATCCATCACCGAGCTGAACACCCAGACGATGCAGTCCATGAACGTTTCGGCCGGCGACGTCTACTACATCCCCGATAACCTGGAACGCGGCGAAGGCTACTACGCCGGCGTCCTTCAGAACGAAGCGGCGAAGAACTACGGCCACCACATCACCTGGGGCCCGAACAGCCACTTCAACCGCAATGCCCAGACCAGCCCCGGCATCTTCGGCGCCACCACCGGCTCGTATAACGACACGGTCTTCAACTGGACCACCTACAATGCGGACGGCTACCAGTTCGCCGGCGGCATCCACGCCCTGGACAACGCCGACTCCACGGAAATCCTTTCCGCGCCGCGCCTGACGACCATGAACAACCAGAACGCCGTCATCCGCATGGTCACCGAAAAGTACTATCCGACCGACTGGGAAGAGGCCGAACTCGAAACCATCTCCACCAACGGATCCAATGTGCCGGTCTTCACGCCGTCCATCCCGCAGTTCGGCGGCGCCACCGAAGAAGGTATCGCCCTCCAGGTCCGTCCGCGCGTGGAAGAGGACAACTACACGATCTTCCTCGAAATGACCCCGGTCATTCAGGAATTCATCGGCTGGACCGACTACTCCTACTCCATCCCGCTGGGAGAAAACAACGAGCTGTATCCCAACACCCTGAAGATGCCGATCATCGAAGCCCGTTACCTGAACACCAACGTCATGAGCTACGACGGCGAAACCGTCGTCCTCGGCGGCGTGATCCGCGACGAGCTCTCCATGATCGAAGACCAGTACCCGATCCTCGGCGACCTCCCGCTCATCGGACGCTTCTTCCAGGGCAAGGGCAAAGGCGCCAAGAAGACCAACCTCCTGATCTTCCTCACCAGCCGCCTGATCAAGCCCGACGGATCTCCGTTCCGCGAAGACCAGAGCGGACGCGGCGTTCCCGCGATCTGATCGCTCTCCTGCGAATCCTACGACCCGGAGCCGGTTTTTCGGCCCCGGGTCTTTTTTTTGACGGATAAATAAGGTATTCCGCTTGATTTTCGGAAAAGTAACAGTACATTATTGGTATGATCGCTTATTTACATTGCATACGTATCCTGCCGGGATAGATCCGCCGTTCTTTTTTGAATTGAAGAGATTTTGAATATGGAAATCATTTCATCTGGCATCATCACCGTTCCTGCCGGCGTTTCTTCGACCGGGCTGTATTTCATTCAGGAGGGCGTCCTGCAAGTTGTGGATAAAGGCTGGGCGCAGGAGATCGGTCTTGCCGAGGGCGGTCAGGCCTTCGTTTCCAGCGGCGGTATCCTATATCTTTGCACCGTTTCTTCAGGAGGGACTGTGACGGTCCTGAGTGGCGGCTATGCGCAGGACGTCACGGTGGAGAATGGCGGACTGTATCTTGTTTCCAGCGGCGGCACGGCGCACAAAAGCCTCCTGAAGTCCGGCGGCACGCAGATTGTCCGGGCGGGCGAGATGGCCGCCAGCGTCACGGTCATGGAAGGCGGCGTGCTGCATGTGAGTTCCGGCGGGTACGCGCGCAATCCGGTCGTATCGTCGGGCGGTTTCGCGTATGCGTGGGCCAACGCGCTGATTGACAACGCGAAGGTTTCCGGCACGCTTGAGGTGAACGCAAACGCCGCGGCGAACAGCGTTTCGGTCCTGGACGGCGGCAAACTTGCCGTTCTGACGGGAGGCTATGCCTACGAGGCGAAGATCAGTTCCGGCGGCACGCTGGACATCTCTTCTGGCGGCAGGGCGAATTTCGCGAAGGTATTCGAGGACGGCGCGGTCGTGGTCTCCGCGGGCGCCAGCTGCAACAACGCCGAGATCAACGGTGGCGAGGTAATGTTGATGGGCGAAGTCGTCCCGGACGATTCCGATGCCGAGACCATCCCCGGCGGTTTCGCGAGCAATACCACGGTCAATTCCGGCGGCAATCTTTTTGTTTTCAGCGGCGGCCTAGCAAAAAGTACCAAGGTCAACTCAGGAGGTTGTCTTTTCGTTGAAGAAGGCGGATCCGCAAAGGGAATCGTGGAAAATGGCGGATATGTGGAGTATTACGGGGAGGACGATGAACCGACAGTGACTTTTGCGCCGAGTATCATCAACGGACTCTCGCTGGAGAATGCCTCCGCCACGGTTCACTCCGGTACTACCGCGACCAATACCACGGTCAATGAAGAAGGCATTCTTGAAATCTACAGTGGCGGTATTGCAAACAGCACCACGGTCAACGCCGATGGCAATATGAACGTCTCCAGCGGCGGAACGGCAGCCGCACCTACGGTGAATCCCGGCGGTTATTTCCTCATTGAAGAAGGCGGATCCGCAACGGGAATCGTGGAAAATGGCGGTTATGTCGATGTCAGGGACGGTGCGGATGTAACTTTTGTTCCGAACATCATTAATGAACTATCTCTGAAAAACGCCTACGCCACCATTCATTCCGGCACGACAGTGAACAGCGCCACCATCAACGAATACAGCAGGCTTGATGTTTATTCTGGGGGCACTGCTACCGAAGTCATAGAAAACGGTGGATATGTCTATATCGAAAACGGAGCAGAGGTTTCGTTTGCCACAAATTCAATCTCTGGACTGTTTCTTAGCAATTTTTCCGCCTCCGTGCATTCAGGAACAACCGCATGTTACACTAGAATATATTCCGGTGGTAAGCTCTATATCTTTTCTGACGGTATAGCGGACAACACCCAAGTCAATGATGGCAGGTTTTATCTCTCCAGTGGTGGCACGGCGAACAACACTGCAATCTCTCACGGGATAATGATTGTTGCCCCCGGCGGTATGACAAACAAAGCCACTGTCAACCCAGGCGGTGAACTTCTCGTCTCCAGTGGTGGCACGGCGACAGAAATCATTGAGAACGGCGGCTGTGTGTATGTCGATGACGGCGCGGATGTTGTCTTTACCCCGAATACGATCAGTGGATTAAAACTATCAGCCTTTGCTACTGTTCACTACGGTACGACCGCCACTGATATCGTCGTCATAAGAAACGGCAAACTCCTCGTCTTTAGTGGCGGCACAGCGAACAACACGGTCGTCTCCGAGGGATTTTTTTGTATCAGCGCTGGTGCGGAGGTAAACAATACTACCGTCAGCCGCGGCTATTTGTATGTCTACTCCGGCGGCATCGCGAAGGACACAATAGTCCGCAGCATCATGGGGTGTTGCTGTCTCTCCGGCGGTACGGCAACTGGCACGACAGTAGTCAACGGCGGTGTTTTTGTCGTTTCCGATGGAGGCAAGGCGGACAATACAATAGTCATCAGTGGGGGCAGCATGATTATTTCCAGCGGAGGTACTGCAACCGGAAATATGTCCTTCGACGGGACTGTCGTATGGGTCAAAGAAGGTGGCGTTATCGACTTCGATTTGATGCAGGCAGGGGAAACCGCGCTCGTGAATAATCTTTCGGTCATTCGGGGGACGCCGCTGTATACGCTCACGGTCTCGTCTGAACAGGCGGAAGGCGTGTACGTGCTCGCGGAGGGGGCGGCCCGTTTCAATAGTATGATTTCCGTGGTGAACACAGACGGCGACAAGTTCGGCACGCTGACGGTCGGCGGGGAAACGGTGTTCGTCGGCGATACCGGATACACGCTGAACCGGACGGGTTCCAGTCTGACCGTTACGGTCGAAGAACCGGCTCCGTCCGTGCCGGCCAACCTCGTCGGCACGAAGGACCGCGTGAGCTGGGATCCGGCCGGGGCCGGGGGCTATGTGGTGGAATACAGCACGGACGATTTCGCGCACGCGCTTCCGGTGGATACGGCTGGAAACGCCGTGGACATGCTGGATTTGCCCGCGGGGACGTACCAGTGGCGCGTGAGGACGGACGACGGCGAGGCGTGGGCGGTCGGGGACGGGATCGATTCCGACAACGACACGACGCCGAAGGTCCTGCAATCCAACGCGGACGGCAGCGACGACATTTTCTTCGCGCAGGCGGACGGGACATGGAAAGGGCTCTATTACGCGCAGCACGCCGGTTCGGTGAACGACTGGTCCGGGACGAACGAACAGGTCTCCGCTTACGGGAAAAACCGGCTCGCCGACCTCTTCTTCGGTTCGGACGACGCCAATATCCTGTGCCTGACCGACGATGGGAACGGAGACGGCATCTTCGTGGACGACGAGTATACCGAATTGCCGGAAGGCATCACGGCACAGC
Source organism: uncultured bacterium (assembly GCA_902762495.1). GTDB lineage: Bacteria > Verrucomicrobiota > Lentisphaeria > Victivallales > UBA1829 > UBA1732. Next base: position 59,165 of record CACWOL010000012.1, read on the forward strand.
AGTCGCGGATCGCCCGGATCGACGAGATACGGGCGGGCGCGGGCAACGACATCGTGGACATGACCAGCAACAAATTTAAGTACACGGGCGACGGCCTGACCATCCGCGGCGGCGACGGCGATGACGTCATCTGGGCGAACAAGGGCGGCAATCTCCTGTTCGGCGATGCCGGAAACGACCGCATCGTGGGGGCGTCCGGCAACGATGTGATCGCGGGCGGCATCGGCGACGATTCCATGCACGGCGGCGGCGGAAACGATGTCTACACGTTCTGCGACAACTGGGGAACCGATGAGGTCGAGCAGCTCGCGGGCGGCACGGTCACGCTGTGGTTCGTCGAGGGAAGCCTCGACAACTGGGACGAAGCTGCGCAGACCTACACGGACGGCGACAACAGCGTCACGGTCAAGGGCGTGAACTCGGTCGAGCTCAAATTCGGCAGCGGGACCACTCCGGACGATGCCGCGCAGTTCGCCGCGCTGTCCGACCTGGGCGCGTTCGATGCGTTCACCTCGCGGAAGATATTCGAGGATTTCGGCAAAGGCATCCTCGCCGGCCAGTAAGCATAAGTTCAAATTGTCTTCGCGTGCCTGGAAACAGTCTCCCCCCGATTCCAGTTCATTGTTTAATGCAAATACAATGCCGTTTTTCAGTCATTTCTGTTTTGTGCTGAAAAAAAGAAACGGTTCCCGTTTTTCTCTTCATTCCATATTGTGCCTGTTTCTCTTCATCCTTTCTGTCTGATTTTTAAGTTGTTCTGTCTGAAATTGTCTTAATTTTATAAATTCACAAAAGAAATTTGAAAAATGACTTAAAATTCATTTGCGTTATTGCAATATTGGTGATATATTATTGTGCAAACCCCGCCAAAATCTATCAAATTGAGTAAGGAGATTTCCCATGGCTACCTTGAAAGACATTGCCGAACGTGCAGGGGTCAACATCGCCACCGTCTCTCGCTTCTTCAACAATCGTAACCTCGTCAAAGCATCGACCGCCGCCAAGATCGATTCCATCGTGAAGGAAGTCGGTTACCGTCAGCGCGCCAGACGCCAGGGGCCGCGCACGCCCGACCGCATCGGCATCCGCCATTTCCGCGTGATGATCATCCTCAACTCGATCTCCTCCATCGAACAGTATTTTCACTGGGGCTCCACCACGCGCTTCATCGCCGCCGTGTTCGAGGAGCTTCAGAAACTCGACATCTCCATGGAGTTCTGCATCATCGGCGAGGACGGCACGATCCCGGAGCGCCTGAACCCGGACTACTGCGACGGCGCGATCATCTGCAGCGAACCGGAAGACCCGGAACTGCGCGCCCGTCTGCACCAGCGTCTCCAAGGCATCTCCACGGTCAACACCTTCCTCAACGCCGACTACGGTGACAACGATTTTGACGTCATCAAGTTCGACAGCACCGAGATATCCCGCCTGGGCATGCGATTCTTCTTCGAAAACGGCGTGAAGGAAGCCGCGATCTTCCCCGAATACAAAAACCGCTTCACGCGCCGTGAGCTCATCGAATCCCTGAAGGTGGAATGCGAACGGATCGGCATCAAGTGCCGCGACCTCGCCGGGACTGTCCGGGATGGCCTTCCGATGAGCGAATACTACAGGAAACTCGCGGACGAATTTCTCCGGCTCAAGACCGCCACGGGCATGGCGTTCATTTCCAGCGCCGACATGCTGGGCGTCATGAACGAACTCCGGGCGCGCGGCATCGACATCTCGGCGTACGAATACATCGCCGCCTTCACCAGCACGCACACGCTCCAATATTTTGAGAAGGTCCCGCCGTTCATCGACCTCAAGCATCAGCAGCTCGGCATCATGACCGCGACCCGCCTCCTCGACAGGATGCACTCGTTCAACCGGCTCCCGCGCACCGACATCGTGATCGCGCCCGAGCTGATCACGCTTGACTGACCCTGACGAAAACAGCATTCGTTCTGTCTTTTTCCGGCTCCGCTTTCCGGCGGGGCCGTTTTTCTGTCCGTTCAAAGCATATTGCCCTGTGCAAAAAGTCTATACTTTTGAGCAAATAAGCGATAGAATTTTTGTTGTTCCGGAGTATTTTATACATTGAAACGATGCGCGGGCGATTGCGGTCCGCGCAGGACAACACCATTCAAAACACCTCAAAGCTCTACGGAGGCCGCAGCATGGATTCCACCTCACCCGCCGTTTGTCCCGTCTACACTAAATCCGAAACCCGCGGCCGCATCGACCTGTGCGGCATTTGGAAGCATCAGATCAACACCTCCGCCGAACGTCCCGACGAATCCGCTTCATGGGAGGATTACGAGGTGCCGGGCTGGAAAAGTGCCGTGAGAAAGGACGTACCGTATTTCCTGTGGTTCCGGCGCGAGATCGAAATCCCGGCGGACTGGCAGGGCAAACGCGTCGTACTGAACTTGCGCGGAGCTCGGAATACGCCGAAAGTCTTCATCGACGGCAAGCTCGCCGGAAGCAGGTTCGATGGCTGGACGCCGTTCGAACTCGATATCACGGATTTCGTGCGGCCGGGCGGACGCCATACGCTCGAACTGTGCTGCGGCGACCGGAGCGCGGTCGAAGACCTCACGAAGAGCACGGACCAGATCGCGCACACGATCGCCCCGGTCGGCGGATTCCACGACAACTGCGGCCCGTTCCTGCCGGTCTATCTCGACGCGCATGATCCGCTCCATATTGAGGATTCCCGCCTCGCGATCGTGACATCTGTCCGCAATATGACCATAAATGTGACCGGTGCGGTCGTGCAGGCCGCGGGCGCGCTGCCGGATGCCTCCGGACTCAGGATCGAATGCGCCGTGCTGGACGGGGACACGCCCGTGCTGACGTTCGGCGGCGTGCCGCAGTTCGGTGAGGTCAAGCTCTCGGACGAACCGGACGACGCGGCGTTCAACCCCGGCGCGTGGCGCTTCGAAGCGGCGTTCCCGGACGCGAAACTCTGGACGCCCGAGACCCCGAATCTCTACCGCCTCAGAATTCGCCTGTACTCGGACGGAAAACTTAGCGATGAATCCTTCACGCGTTTTGGTTTCCGCGAAGTATGGTGCGATGGACCTGATTTCTTCCTGAACGGCGTGAAACGGCATCTGCTGGCGTCGAGCACGTGGCCCGCCTACGGCTACATCCCGCGCGAGGCGGTCTTCCGCCGCGTCCGCCAGTGGAAGGACGACGGTATCCTCGCGTTCCGGTTCCACAACCAGCCGTGGCAGGAGGATTACCTGGAGGCCTGCGACGAGATCGGCATCATGACGGTCGACGAGTCGCCCGTGTACACCGACGGCAACGCCATGTACGCGTACAACGAGGATATTTTCTGGAACAACTTCGCCGACGTGCTGCGCGGCATGATCCGGCGCGACCGCAACCACGCCTCCCTCGTGATGTGGAGCGTCGGCAACGAGATCCTGTTCATGGGCTCGGTCAAGTTCTGTCCCGACCTCAACCGCCGCCTCGGCGAGATGGGCACGCTCACGAAGCGCTTCGACCCGACCCGCGCCACCATGTTCGAGGCGGACCGCGACCCGGACGGCAAGTACGACATGATCGGACTGCACTATCCGCACGAAATGCCCGCGCTGTACGCGTACCCCGACGCCGCCGAATGGCTCGGCCGCCGCATTGAGGCGGAAGCCGCGGGCGGCATGCTCGGCAAACAGTCCGGGACGTTCTTCTGGGACCGCAAAAAGCCGCTGTACATCGGCGAATATCTGTGGTGCCCGCAGACCGACTACTCCGTCGGCTCCATCTGGTTCGGCGAGGAAGTCTACCTCAGCCGCCAGAAATGCAACCGGGACGCGAAATATCTCGGCTGGATCGACCAGACCGAGGCGTTCCGCATGGCCAACGTCACCGGCATGTGCCCCTGGACCGCCTACGGGTTCGGCGGCACGCCCGTCCCCGGCGCGGCCGAGGCGGAAAAGATTTTCTACCGCAGGATCGCGTGTTTCCGCCGCGACCGTTCATCGCGGGTATTCGCCGGCGCGAAGAAACAAGTCGCGTTCGACGTGCTCAACGACTCGCCGGAAACGCAGGATCTGAAGCTGACGATCACGATAGATGGCGCGGACGCGGATTCCGTTGCATTCACGCTCGAACCGGGCGGCGCGCGCACGGTTTCGCTCGCGTTCACGGCGGAGGACGTACCGGGGAAAAATCTGCCCGAACATGAAACCTCTACGCTCGAATTCCGCCTGATCGCCAACGGAAACGAGGTCCAGCGTGAGAGTTTCCAGTACAAGATCTATCCCGTGCCAGCCGGAGACGATAAGGAGAATGTACATATCTATCGTGTCCCAGGAGACGTCGATTTCTCCTCGCTTGATCCGGCGGCGGACATCGTGATCATTGATGAAAACATACTCGGAACGCCCGAGAGCCCCGCTCAGTTCGATGCGGACGGGTTCCGGCGCTTCCTCACGGCGGGCGGCCGCGCGCTCGTCCTGGCGCAGGACACGCTCGATCCGCTCGGGCTCGGCGTGAACCTCACCGACCACGCGTCGACCATGGCGTTCCCGCTCGCGCCGAACCATCCGCTGCTCGCCGGGCTCGAATCCGCCGACTTCAAATGGTGGGCGGACGGACATTACATCTCCCGCCGCGAGATCATCCGCGAGGGCCGCAACGGTTTGGAATTACACCTTGTGACGGGCGGATTCAGCGCACTTGCGCAGGGGCCGTTCGCCGATCTGCCGTTCGGGGCCGGCCACGTCGTGCTGATGCAGCTTCTCGCTGGGAGTAAACGTGCCGCCGAGCCCGCCGCGGAGATCTTTTACAGGAACGCCGTTTCCTACCTGAAAACCCTCCCGCGCAAACCCGCTGTTCCGGTCAAAGTGCTTGCGTCCGATCCCGATGTTCTCCGCGTACTGCGGACTGTCGGCGTGGACGATTCCGGTGCGGATGGCACGCAGTTCATTGCGGCCGACGGCGCATGCTCCGGCCTGAACATGACGCCGGACCAGCTCGCGGCGTGGATCCGCGACGGCGGCGTCTTCTGCTGGCACATGCCCGACGCGCAGACGTTCGAACGCCTGAAACATGCCATCGGCGCGGACGGGATCGCCTGCGTGAAGGGCGATTGCTCCGGCTTCATCTCCGGCCGCGAGTCGCCGTTCCTCTTCGGCGTCTCCCATGAGGACCTCACGCACTGCCGTATCTACGACTGGGACAGCAAGCTCGACATCCAGCCCGACGCCGTTTCCATGCGGTTCGTGCCGGAGGCGTTTGCACAGCCCGGTCCGGTCCCCGGCGCGGTCAAGCTAGACGGCGGTCCGGTCCCGATGAACACCCCGCCGATCGGCATGCCCGGATTCGTGGACCCCGCACCGCACTCTGTCTTCACCGCCGTCCGCGAAAAAGCCGGCCTCGTCTGCCTTACGCTTCGCATCGCCCCCCCCGAACCGCTGCCGGACATCATCGATATGGGCGTGAACGGCGGCCACTACGAGTTCAAGTTCGCCGAAAAGCCGCTCTGCCGCATCGCGGTCGGCGACACGGAACAGGTCTGGTTTGTGCCGGACAGTCCCGGCGAATACCGCACCATCATCCATCTCCCCGTCGGGACCTCGCAGATCGATGTCCGCGGCGCGGGCCGTGCCGGAGTCGGTGCGGGCGTGTTCGCCGAGGCATATCTCTCCGAGGCGGAATACCCCGCCGGAACCGAAGTCCCTGCCGTGCCGGGTTCGCTCGCGAGCTGGAAACTCGGCGAAGGACGTGTTCTGCTGGACGGCGCGAACTGGACGTGCGTCCGCGACAACAACGGTCCGCGCGGCGAACGCTATCTGAGCGGGCTTCTGCGCAACCTGGGGGCGGGATTCTGCACGGAACGCCGGGACGCGGGCGAAGCCGACGACCCGGACAACCTGATCTCCCAGACACGCATCGCGGGCGGGCTCGTGCAGGTGCTTTCCAATAATACGCTCGTCGAACTGGAAACGGATTTCGAAACGCCGCAGTCCGGTGTTCATGTTGTACACATCGACGCCGTCTGCTATCCCTACCAGCGCATCTATTCCCAGGTCACGATCGAACTCGACGGCAATCCCGTCGCCGAACGCGAGATCCCGTCGGACGTTACCGCCGGGTATGACCTCGCCGAAGTCGCGCTTGACGCCGGAAAGCATCGTCTCCGCATGACCTACGGCAACGACGGATTCGGCGACGGCGGCGACCGTGCGCTCTTCATCCGCAAGCTGAAGGTCCTGCCGAAATGATCCGCCTCGCCTGAGTTCTTTTCTCCACCGCGTTTCAACCAGCCGCCGCATCCGTTTCCGCAACGGGCGGCGGCGTTTCCTTTTTCATCCCCTGTTTTTGAAAAATAAACCATTAAATCTATGAAAAAAATCAAATAGTGCATTGATTTTCTCACGGGTGTACTGTATAGTTTAAACGAAAAAGTGTGGTTTTCCGCCTGCACTCCTGCTTATACAAGCTCAGAACGGGCGGTTTGAACCGCATGTGATTCCGAACCCACAGCTCAAGGAGCAAGTTCATGAAAAAACAAACAGCAGCTTCCCCCGCAAAGAAGAATGAAACCCGCGTGATCGAATCCGACCTCTCGCAGCTCAAAGGGCCGCGTTCCATGGTCTGGAGCGACTGCGTCGGCGCCGGCCGTATCGGCGAAGGCCTCCGCGAGTCCTGGCGCAAACAGCTGGAACACTGCCACAAGGAATTCGGATTCCGTTATCTCCGGGCGCACGGCCTGCTCCACGACGAAATGCGCGTGTACACCGAGGACAAGAAAGGCAACCCCGTTTACAACTTCATGTACATCGACGACGTGTACGATTTCCTGCTCTCCATCGGCATGAAGCCGTTCGTCGAACTCGGATTCATGCCCGAAAAGCTCGCATCCGACAAATTCAAAGATGAACGCGCCGATTTCAACGAAGACACCGTCTTCTGGTGGAAGGCAAACGTGACCCCGCCGAAGAAATACGAGAAGTGGGACGCCCTCATCAAGACGCTCGTCCAGCACTGGACCGACCGTTACGGCGCGGATGAAGTCAAGACCTGGCGTTTCGAGGTCTGGAACGAGCCGAACCTCAACATCTTCTGGCGTCTCGCCGAAAAAGACCGTCTCCCCGAATACCTCAAGCTCTACGAACATACCGCCAAGGCCGTGAAGTCCGTCAACAAGGACTACCCCGTCGGCGGCCCCTCCGGCGCGGGCCCGGTCTTCATCGAGGAACTCATCGACTACTGCAACAAGAAGAAAGTCCCGCTGGACTTCATCACCTACCACACCTACGGTCTCGGCGACGGCCCCAGCGGCCTCGACCAGTACGGCAACCGCAAGCTCTTCCTGCATCCCAGTCTCCACTATGTCTGCGATGAAGCGAATAAACCGCTTTCCGCCATCGTCAAGAAGGGCAAGAAGAAACTCCCGGTCTACATCACCGAGTGGAATTCCTCCTATTCGCCCGTCGACCCCGTGCACGATTCCTTCTTCGCCGGTCCGTTCATCCTGGAACAGCTCCGCAACACCGAGGCGCTCGATTCCATGAGCTTCTGGACGTTTACCGACATCTTCGAGGAAAACGGCCCCGCGCCGCGTCCGTTCCACGGCGGGTTCGGCCTCATGTCCTACCAGGGCATCCCGAAGGCCGCCTACTGGGCGTACAAGTACCTCTCCCTCCTCGGCAGCACCGAACTCGTTTCCTCCGACAAGTCCTCCTACGTCTGCCGCGATGAAAAGGGCGGCGTGCAGGTCCTTTTCTGGGATCTCTCCCACCCCACCGACGGCGGCAAGGTCAGCAACCAGGACTTCTTCTTCAAGACCGTCCCCGCCGCGAACAAGGGCGAGGCGTCCGTCGTGCTGCATCATCTCCCCGCCGGCGAATACGACGTCAAGGTCTACATGATCGGCTTCCAGCAGAACGACCCGTACACGCTCTGGCTGAACGCCGGCGCCCCGGCCGACCTCACCCGCGAGGATGTCGAGGAGATCAAGAAGAACTCCGCCATGGAACCCGTGTTCCAGTCCGGCATCAAGGTCGACGGCATGGTCACGCTCACGATGCCGATCCAGGCGAACAGCGTGTATTTCATCAGTCTTACCCCGATCAAACTTGCCCCGGTGAAGGCCGCCCCCGTGAAGAAGGCGGAAGCCAAACCCGCCGCGAAGCCCGTTGAGAAGGCGGCTCCTGCGAAGAAAGCGGAAGCCAAACACGCGGAAAAAGTTCCGGCCGAGAAAGCGGAACCCAAGAAGGCTGAGGCCAAGCCTGCTGCCAAACCCGCCGCGAAGCCTGTGGCCAAGCCTGCTGCCAAACCCGCTCCAGCGAAGAAAGCGGAAGTCAAACCTGCGGCGAAGGTTGCTCCTGCGAAGAAATCCGCTCCGGTCAAAGCTCCTGACAAATCCGTCGCGAAGCCTGTGGCCAAGCCTGCGGCCAAGGCTTCGGCTAAGCCTGTGGCCAAACCTGCAGCGAAACCCGTTGCCAAGGCCGTTGCCAATCCTGCCGCCCCTGCGAAGAAATCCGCTCCTGCGAAGGCTTCGGCGAAATCGGTGGCGAAAGCTCCTGCGAAAAAGGCTGCTCCCGCTCCGGCAAAGAAATCCGCTCCTGCGAAGGCTTCGGCGAAACCGGTGGCGAAAGCTCCTGCGAAAAAGGCTGCCCCCGCTCCGGCAAAGAAGACTCCGGTGAAGCCTGTCGCGAAACCGGTGGCGAAAGCTCCTGCGAAAAAGGCTGCCCCGGCGAAACCCGCGGCCAAAGCCAAAGCTCCCGCGAAAGCACCTGCCAAGAAAGCCAAAAAGTAAGCGGAACGTTACATAACGGTTCATCTGCCCGGCATCGGAATCCTGTTTCCCCTGCCGGGCGAATTGTTTTTCTACCGAAGAGTCCGGATCGGCAAATTTAATTTATTCTCGAAAATATGTACACGGGATAATAAAAAATCAATGTTTATTGATAAAAAATCCATGCTATCGGCCATTCTTTCAATTTAAATTTCGATTTGATGTGCTATAGTAATAGAGTTGAATCAGCCTCAACCGGAGACTGTGTTTGCAATTTTAACCTGGACCGTTTTTTCCTTTTTACGGTTCTATAAGGAGTTATACAAATGGAATTCAATCAGTACTGCGTCACCCGCCGTTCAATGCCCTTCTGGTGCGTTGGCAATCCGCTGTCCGACCCGTTCGGAGGCTCCGTCCTCGACAAGATCAGCTCGATCGAAGTCGCCAAAATCCTCGCCTGGGCTGCCGGCGAAGGCCTCATCGAAGCCACCAGCGCGCATGACGACGACCTCGTGCCGTGGGATCCCGCGAACCCGGACGACGACCTGGATCCGAACAGTGAAACCAGCAAGATCCTCCGCGAGATCAAATCCATCCTCGACGGCGCCGGCATCAAGTTCAACACGATGACCTGCAGCCTCCACGGCAACAAGATCTTCCGCGACGGCGGCCTCTGCAATCCTGATCCCGAACTCCGCAAGCTCGCCGCGAAGAAGGTCGAACGCACCCTCCGCATCGGCGCGTACCTCGGCGCCGACTACTACACCTACTGGGTCGCCCGCGACGGTTTCGAAGTCCCCGCGATCACGAAGTGGGACGAAGTCTACACCTGGCTGGCCGACGGCCTCAACCACGTGACCGACTACATCGACGAAAAAGGTCTGACGAACTACAAGGGCGCCACGGTCGAGCCGAAGCCGAACGAGCCCCGCGGCCAGATGTTCCTTCCCACCAGCGGCCACGCCGTCGGTTTCATCTACGGCAAGCTCAAAAAGCCGGATTTCTGGGGCGTCAACCCCGAACTGCTCCAGCATGAGAGCATGGCGCTGCTGAACTCCGTCATGACGGTCAGCTACCTCTGCAGCATGAACAAGCTCAAATTCTTGCATTTCGGCTGCCAGATCAAGGCCCAGTTCGACAATGACTTCCCGCCGCTGATCGGACCGGAAGGACTCAAGGAAACCGTCTTCATGTTCAACGCGCTCCAGCAGATCGGCTGGAAGGGCATCGTGGAATTCGACTGCCACATGCTCCGCGCCGAAGGCGACCTCAAGGACCAGATCGGCTGCCGCAAGGAATTCATCAAGAACTGCATCCGCGCTCTCTCCATCGCCATCACCCTCGCCGCACGCATCAAACCGGGCAAGTTCACGTCCCAGAGCGCCGGCGACCTCGACAGCATCATGCAGATGTGCGGACTTGATAGCGTTCAGGTGAAACGCTGACGGGAACCGGAGGAATT